>NZ_CP180191.1:720000-1030966 GCF_047549485.1 Piscinibacterium candidicorallinum
ATCCTGCTGATCCTGGTGTTCGCGGTGTGGTTAGGGTGGTTGCCCTCCTTCGGTCGTGGCGATACCACCGCCCTGGGTTGGTGGACTACGGGGCTGCTGACGGCGGATGGCTGGAAGCACTTGATCCTGCCGGCCGTCACGCTTGCGCTGTTCCAGCTGACCTTGGTCATGCGCCTGGTACGCGCCGAAATGCTGGAGGTGCTTCGGACGGACTACATCAAATTCGCCCGAGCGCGCGGCCTGTCCAACCGCGCCGTGCACTTCGGCCATGCCCTGAAGAACACGCTGGTTCCCGTGATCACGATCACGGGCCTGCAACTGGGCTCGATCATCGCCTTCGCAATCATCACCGAAACCGTATTCCAGTGGCCGGGTATGGGCCTACTCTTCATTCAGGCGGTGCAGTTCGCTGACATCCCGGTGATGGCGGCCTATCTGTGCCTGATCGCGCTGATCTTCGTGGTGATCAACCTGATCGTTGACTTGCTGTATTTCGCGGTGGATCCACGCCTGCGTGTGGAGCGCGCCTCCTCGGCCCACTGATCCTCCTGAGACGATTCGCCTTGCAACTAGACACACTCGCTCCCTGAGCCACCGCATACGCTGAACAGAATCATGAGCACAACTTCTGCACTCGCCCTGGCCAAGCCCCAGTCCTGGTGGGCCCGCGCATGGGACTCCGATCTGGCCTACAGCTTCCGGCACAGCCCCGTGGCCATTGTGGCTGCAATCGTGGTGTTGCTGCTCGTGGGCGCAGCGTTGCTTGCGCCCCTGATCGCACCGCAGAACCCCTTCGATCTGGCCACCGTCGACCTCATGGACAGCCGTACGCCGCCCGTATGGTCCGAGGGCGGCAATCCGAAGTACATCCTCGGCACAGACGATCAGGGCCGAGACGTCCTGTCACTGCTGATGCACGGCATCCAGATCTCGCTGATCGTCGGCCTGGCGTCGGTCGCCTTGGCCATGTTTCTCGGAATCAGCCTGGGCCTGCTGGCCGGCTATGTGGGCGGCAAGGTGGACGCGTTCATCATGCGAGTCGCTGACGTACAGCTGAGCTTCCCGGCCATCCTGATCGTGCTTTTGATCGACGGCGCTGCTCGTGTTGCACTGCCCAAGGGATCACACGACTCGATGGTGTTCCTGGTGATCGTCGTGGCGATCGGCCTGTCGAACTGGGTGCAGTACGCACGCACTGTGCGTGGTTCGACGCTCGTCGAGAAGAACAAGGAGTATGTGCAGGCAGCGCGCGTGATCGGTGTCAACCCGCTGGCCGTCATGTTCAAGCACGTCCTGCCCAATGTGATGGGCCCGGTGCTGGTGCTGGCGACCATCAACATCGCAAGTGCGGTGCTGACAGAGGCGACACTGTCATTTCTCGGCGTCGGCCTGCCGCCCACGTCGCCCTCGCTGGGTGTTCAGATCCAAAAGGGGAATGAGTTGCTGTTCTCTGGCGAGTGGTGGATGGTCATCTTCCCTGGCATCGCGCTCATGATGCTCGCCTTGTCCGTCAACCTCCTGGGTGACTGGCTCCGAGACGCGCTGAACCCCAAGCTTCAGTAAGGGCGGCCCTCAGGCATTCCGGCCGCCAAGTTGTCGTTCACCTTGAAAGGAGATCGCACCATGAAGCACATCGCGAAACTCTTTGCTGTCGCCGGCGCGCTTGCGCTGCTGTCGGCATGCACTACGACCCAGTCCCAGCTGGAGGGTAAGCCCTTCACGCGTGTGGACCCGAAGCTGTACCCGGTCATCGTCAGCAAGGTGGACGGCAAGTCCTACCTGCAGCAGCCGGTGATGGTGGACCCCGGCAAGCGCGTGGTCACCGTGACCGCGCGTCCCGAGCGTTACGGTACGCAGTCGGTGGACCGTACCTTCACCGTGGATGTCGGCCCCTGCGAGATCATCCGCCTCGGCGCGCGGCGCGAGAGCCCCCTGATGGACGACTTCGAGCCGGTCGTCGTGGAGCGCGAACCCAAGGCCGGCTGCACGGCCAAGAAGGGCTGAGCGCCCCAACACCCATGCGCCCCGGGCAGGTGGCAGAACCCACCCGGGCGACCCGATCGAACGCACTGAACACCCCGGAAGGCCCAAGCCCTTGAATTCGCCCAACGACAGCAACGCAGCGCTGCTTGAAGTGCGCAACCTGCGCGTGGAATTTCCCACGCGGCGCGGCACGCTCACCGCCATCGATGATGTGAGCTTCTCGATCTCTGCCGGCGAGGTGCTGGGCGTGGTGGGCGAGTCCGGTGCGGGCAAATCGATTACTGGCGCAGCGATCATCGGCCTGCTCGAGCCCCCAGGCCGTGTGGCCGGCGGGCAGATCCTGCTCAACGGCAAGCGCATCGACAACCTGCCGTACGAGCAGATGCGCCGCATTCGCGGCCGCGAGATCGGTGCCATCTTCCAGGACCCGCTGACCTCACTGAACCCGCTCTACACCGTGGGTCGCCAGCTGACCGAAACGATTCAGACGCATCTGGACCTGAGTGCCGACGCAGCGCGCAAGCGCGCCATCGAGCTGCTGGCCGAGACCGGCATCCCGGCACCGGACCGTCGTATCGATCACTACCCGCACCAGTTCTCCGGCGGCATGCGCCAGCGCGTGGTGATCGCGTTGGCGCTGGCAGCGCAGCCCAAGCTGGTGATTGCCGACGAACCGACCACAGCGCTGGACGTGAGCATCCAGGCGCAGATCATCAGCCTCATCAAGCGCTTGTGCCGCGAGCATGGCACCGCGGTCATGCTGGTCACGCACGACATGGGCGTGATTGCCGAAACCGCCGACCGCGTGGCCGTGATGTACGCCGGCCGCGTGGCCGAGATCGGGCCGGTGGCCGACGTGATCCACAACCCGCAGCACCCCTACACCAAGGGCCTGATGGGCAGCATCCCGGTGCTGGGCGAAACGACCGAGCGTCTGGCGCAGATCGACGGTGCCATGCCGCGCCTGAACGCCATCCCCACCGGTTGCGCCTACAACCCGCGCTGCCCACAGGTGTTTGCCCGCTGCAAGACCGAGCGGCCGGAGCTGTTCGCCGCAGGCAAGACGCAGGCGTCCTGCTGGCTGCATGCACAAGCCCCCAAGGCCGCCGCCTAGCCCGGATACGAAAGCGTAGAACAAGCATTCATGCGCCTCTTCAGGCCAAACTGCCTGAAGAACCGCGCCAGACAAGCGGAAAGCCTTCTGGAACTTGAGCCCAGGCAGCACCGCACTTTGGACTGAAGACACGCCCCATGAGCGCCGTACTGAAAGAGAACGCCCAGCCGCAAGCCGATGTGGTGCTGTCGGCCAAGAACATCGCCAAGGTGTTCGATGTGTCCGCGCCCTGGCTGAACCGGGTCATCGAACGCAAGGGTCGCAGCCTGCTGCGCGCCGTGGACGGCGTGAGCTTCGACATCCGCCGGGGCGAAACCCTCGCGCTGGTGGGTGAATCCGGCTGCGGCAAGAGCACCGTGGCGCGCCTGCTCGTGGGCCTGTACGACACCAGCCAGGGCTCCATCACCTTCGAAGGTCAGGACATCGGTGTGCTCAAGACGGCCGCGGGCCGCAAGCTGCGCCAGAAGATGCAGATGATCTTTCAGGACCCCTACGCCAGCCTGAACCCGCGCTGGCGCGTGCTGGACATCATCGCGGAGCCCATCCGCGAGCACAAACTGCTGCCGGAAAGTCAGATTGCCGACCGCGTGGCCGAGCTGCTCAAGCACGTGGGCCTGAACCCGGCCGACGGCGTGAAGTACCCGCACCAGTTCTCCGGCGGCCAGCGCCAGCGCTTGTCGATCGCGCGAGCCCTGGCCACCAAGGCCGAGTTCCTGGTCTGCGACGAACCCACCAGCGCGCTGGATGTGTCCGTGCAGGCGCAGGTGCTCAACCTGATGAAGGATCTGCAGCGCGAAGACGGCCTCACGTATCTCTTCATCAGCCACAACCTGCAGGTGGTGCACCACGTGGCCGACCGCGTGGGCGTGATGTACCTGGGCAAGCTGGTCGAACTCGCGCCCAAGCGCGAGATCTTCGATACGCCGCGCCACCCCTATACCCGCATGCTGCTGGACGCCATCCCGGACATCAAGATGACGGGCAAAGCGCGCACCCCGGTGGCCGGCGAGGTGCCCAACCCGCTCAACCCACCCTCCGGGTGCACCTTCCACCCGCGCTGCCCGCACGCCAACGAGCGCTGCAAGACCGAAGCGCCGCAAAGCAAGTTCTACGGCGCCAGCATCGTCGCCTGCCACGCGGTGGAAGAGGGTCGGATCTAGGTGCTGCTACGCGCCGTGTTTGCGGTAGCCAGCCACGCGGGTGCGCAAACCTCCGCATTTTCCCGGGTGGAGCAAACCAGGCTGCTGTCCTAGCGTTGTGCTCTCTTCTTGGGAGCACATCGAATGTGGGCTGCATGGTCACAACGTCTCGCGCGGACACCAAGACTTCTGTTGGCGATCGCGCTGATCGACGTCGTCTTCTTTACGGGGAAGAGCTTCATCACCCATCCCGCTGACTGGGGCTTGAATACGCTGGCCTTGCTGGTCGCAGTCGTGGTCTGGGCCTACCTCATCAAGGGTGTGCAGTGGCTCACGCGCGTGATGGCGGCGGCCTACTTCGCATGGATCGGCTTTGCTTTGGGCAAGTACGGCGATGGCAAAGGGGTCTTCGGACTGGGCTGGGAGCATGGACCCGAGACAGCGTTCGCTCTGTTGGTAGGTGTCTACCTGTTGATGTTCCGCATCCGTCCCAGTCGGGCCGAGTGGGGCAGGTTCTCGCTGGTGCCAAGCAGCACGGTTGCATCGGCATCGCCCACGCCCTCATCAAGCGCACCCGCCCGCTGATGCGGGGCGCGAGAACGCGCCCGCCAGTCGCACGTACTGCGACCCCAGGCGATAGTCCTCGCGGGACAGTCCCGATGCGCTGAGCATGGGAGCTCTTCACAACCCCTTGGAGTCTCCCATGTCCGCTGTACTTCCCACACCTCTCGATGCCACCGCGCACCGACCGGCCGCGGCGCAGCCCGCCTCGTCGGTGACGCGGCGCGTTCTGCTGGCCGTGTTTGCGATTGCTGTGATCGCATTGGCACTGGCAGGCCCGATCCCCCAGCCTGTCGACTACCACGACTTTGCCGATACGCGGACCTTGCTGGGCGTGCCGTACGCGCTGGACGTGCTGTCCAATCTGCCCTTTCTGGGTGCTGGGCTCTGGTTGCTGCTTGCAGCCCGTGCGTGGCAGCGCAGCGCGCATCCCGCAGCCACCGCACTCGCGCTGGCCGGTGTGGCCTGCATGCTGACCGGTTTGGGTTCCGGCTACTACCACTGGGCGCCCGCCAACTGGGGGCTGCTCTGGGACCGTCTGCCGATCGGCGTGACCGCTGTGGCTCTTTTGGCGGTACTGCTCGTCGAGCATGTGGACGCGCGCTGGGGCCGGCGGCTGCCGCTCATGCTGCTGACGCTAGCGGCTCTGGCGAGTTCGGCCTACTGGTATCTCAGCGTGGGTTGGGGCGCAGAGGACTTGCGTCCTTATCTGCTGGCCCAGTTCTCGCCCATGATTGCGCTGCTGGTGTTGGCGCCGGGCATGCGCGGCGGACTTCTGCCGCGTTCGGCCTGGCTGCTTGCCGCAGCGGGCTACGCGCTGGCCAAGGTGTGCGAGGTGCTGGACGACCGGATCTTCCACTGGAGCGGCGAGCTGATTGCCGGGCACACGCTCAAGCACCTGTTTGCCGCGCTTGCGCTGGCGGTGCTTGCCGCCGTGGCTATGCGCCGGGCAGGTGCGACGCGCAGCTGAGCATGTGTGCACGCCGCGCTTGCGGCCCTGCTCCGGCGGCATGAATCGGCCAAACCGAGGGGCAAGCTCAGCTTTGCACTGCGTCATCACTTCGAGCAGCGGATGCCAAGGAGGGCTGCAGGGCGATGTCGGCCGGAGAACGGTTCAGCAGGCCGCCATCGCGCAGGCGCACGCAGATCGCCGCCAGGTCCTCGGGCCGGAAGGGTTTGCCCAGGAACGTATCCATGCCGGCGTGCAGACACTTGCGCTGCTCCTCGGGCAGCACAAAGGCCGTAGCACCCACGACTGCAAGATGCCGCAGACCGCGCTGGCGTTCCCATTCGCGCAGGCGGCGCGTGACGGTCATGCCGTCCACATCGGGCAACTGCACGTCCATGAGCACGAAATCGAAGCGATCATGCTCGGCCTGCAGGGTGGTCCACGCGGCTTCGCCGGTGCTGCGCGCTTCCGTGTGGATGCCCAGACTGGCAAGCTGGATCTGCGCCACGAGGCGGTTGACCTCGTTGTCATCCACCAGCAGCACCTGCAGGCCCGCGAAGTCGCTGTTCTCCGAGGGTTCAATCTTGACCGGGGCAGGGCCACCCTGGTGAGCACAATGGCGCAGGATGGCGCCGGCAAGCTGCGGCATCAGCAAGGGGCGATCCAGCATCACCAGGCGTTCCGGAGGCAGCAGCTCCGACAACGCAATCGGCTGTGCATCGCTCAGAGACGCGATCACGACCCAGTGCAGCGTGCGGTTGCGCTTGGCAATCTCGAGGAGCCGCGGCGCCAGAGCGGGGCGTGAGAGCACGGCACCATCGATGATGAGCCAGGTGCAGCAGGTGTTGCGCTCGGGCGCATCAAGCAGCGCCAGGTCGAAGGTCTGCAGAACCTTGATCTGCGGCTCGAGTGCCCCGAGACTCCCGGTGCAGTCGAGTGCATCGCGGCCGGCACGTTCGAACCAGAAGATGCGCGGTAGCGACTTTTCGCTGGGCTGGACATCACTGCGTGCGATGGGCTCGCGCAGGGGCAGGTCGACGACAAAGCGCGTCCCTTCGCCCACCGTGCTGTAGACGTCGATCCGTCCGGCCATCAACTCCACGAGCCGGGCGCAAATGGACAGACCCAGGCCGGTGCCGCCGAAGCGCCGTGTGATGGTCGCGTCCTCTTGGACAAAGGGCTGGAACAGCAGCCCCAGCCGATCGGCAGCGATGCCAGGGCCGCTGTCGATGACTTCCAGCCGCAGCCACCCGCAACCGTCGGGCGATGCCTGGTCCGGCGCAAGCCGCGAAACCCGCAGCGCCACCCGGCCGCTGCTGGTGAACTTGACCGCGTTGTCCAGGAGGTTGGTCAGCACCTGTCGCAGCCGGGTCGGGTCACCCACGAGGCTGCAGGCCAGATCAGCGGCCATGTGCACGTGCAGGGGCAACCCCTTTTCAGCTGCCTTGACCTCGATAGGACGCAGCAGTGCGTCCAGCTCGTCGGTCAGGTCGAAGCGGATCGATTCCAGCGTGACGCGTTCTGCCTCGAGCTTGAAGTAGGTGAGCAGGTCATTGACCAGCACGATCAGGGTGCGCGCGGAGTTGGCGATGAGATCCAGTTGATGGCGCTGGCTCGGCGGTAGCGGGTTGCGTAGCAGCAGCTCGGTCAGGCCCAGAATGCCGTGGATCGGTGTCCGGATCTCGTGGCTCATGCTAGCCAGCAGGCGCGACTTGGTCTCGCTCATGGCGGACGTGCGCTCCAGCGCCTCGGCGAGCTGATGTTCGGCGTGCTTGCGTGCAGTGATGTCCGAGACGGCGCCAAGCATGCGCACCGGCGCGCCGTGCGCGTCGCGTTCCACCACGCGCCCCCGGTCCTCGACCCAGAGCTCCTGGCCGTCGGTGCGCAGCATGCGGTGTGTACTTTGGTACTGCTCCACTTCGCCAGACAGCACTGCTTGAAGGCGCGCAACGACCGCAGCGCGGTCCTCCGGGTGCAGCATGGATTCGAATTCGCTCAAGTCGCGTTCCAGCCGCTGATCCTGCACTGCGAAGATCTCGCACCAGCGTGGGTTGTTCTCCACGCGTCCACTCGGAATGTGCCAGTCCCACATACCTTCGCCGGCAATCTCCAGCAGATTGCTCAGGCGCTGCTGCAGATCGCGGATGCGATTCTGCTCCTGCAGCACGGCGGTGACGTCACGCGCGATGATCAGCAGATGCGTCTGGCCGCTGGCCGTGCGATAGGGGTGCTTGAGCGAGTAGTAGTGGTGCATCTCGCCCGAACGATCTGGCGCGCTCTCCATGACAAAGAGCGTGCGACCTGCACGACGGGCCTCTTTGGAGCTCTCCCAGTACGCCTGCGTGTGCTCTTTGCCGATCGCAAAGTCCGACGCGGTTTTGCCGGCAAGTGCTGCCTCGGTGGTGCCGAATAGGTCTGCGAGTGCCTTGTTGGCGATCACGAAGCGATCGTTCTCGTCCATCACCATCACAAGGTCCGGCGACTCGCGCAGGATTGCCTGCAGCACTTCGTACTCGCGGCGACGTGCGGTTTCGCTATCGCGCAGGCGCCTGCGCATGCGACGCGTGGAGTGAAACACCAAGGCTGTGCCCAGCAGCAGCAGGATCCCGGCAGCGACCAGCATGAAGCCGGCGCGGCGTGTGGCCAGGATGGCGTTGCGGGACTCGGCTACTGTGCTGGCGAGGATGCGCTGCTCAAAGTTCTCGAGCAACTGACCGTATTCGCGCGCAGCGAGCATGAGCGCGCCGTGCTGCTTCTCATGGGCGTTCTGGTCCGCGCTCGAGCGCTCTGCCGCGCGGACAAGCGCGACGTAGCGGCCGCGTTCCTCGAGGAAGCGCGCACGTGCCTGCGCTGCCTCATCGAGCTGTCGTACACCGTAGCCCTCTGCGGGCACGATCCTGCGCAGCTCCTGAAGCACCACTGCGATGCGCTCGGCGTTGCGCTCGCCGATGTCGATGACCCGGGCAAGATCCTGGTTGCGCGTGCTCGGCAGCAGTTCGGCCAGGGCAATGTTTACGCGCGCCATACGAACCCACTCGTCAGCCAGCAGCGTTGCACGCTGGGTCACGTCTTCGTGTTCGAGGGCCTGCGAGCCATTCGAAGCGACGCTAATGCCTGCGACGAGCAGGATCAGCGCCACGGCCAGCAGCCCTATTGCCGCAAGGACGGCAATGGACGAGGCCTGCAGAGCGCGGCCAAGATTGCCGATGAGCTTGGACATGTCGAGGACCCTTGGGAACAAATCCGGGAAATTCCGGATTCATGATGTCTTGGACAAAGACTAGGCGTAAGTAGGCTTTCTCGCTAGGTCTCCCAACCGATTGCGCCAATTGCGATCGTTTGCGAACGATCGGCATTGGCAGAAAGCTGAGTATTCAAGCCGCTTTAGGCGAAAACTACGCGAAATTTGAGGCGGATCAACACCTTGAATTTCGTTGGTTTGCGTTAATTTTTCGTCGCATCTCGGGGTATTCCCTGTCGTGGACATTCCTATTCTGTCGAAGCGGTGTCGAGCTTAGGGTTTTTCATGGGATGGGTCTCGGCTCCGGCAGCAACCCACATAGGAGCGGTCATGAGAGCCAATCTTCCGGTCTCGCAGAGGGAGTACGAGTTTCCCGAGGGCGAAACGCTGGTATCCACCACGGATTTGGACAGCTACATCACCTACTGCAATCCGACCTTCGTGAAGGTCAGCGGCTACACCCAAGACGAATTACTCGGTCAACCCCACAACCTCGTACGGCATCCGGACATGCCGCCAGAGGCATTTCGCGACATGTGGCAGACCTTGCGTGCCGGCAAGCCCTGGTCAGCGTTGGTCAAAAACCGGCGCAAGGACGGTGACCATTACTGGGTGGTGGCCAATGCCACGCCCGTTATCAAGGACGGCCAGCCCACGGGCTACATGTCCGTGCGCACCAAACCGACGCGCCAGCAGATCGCTGATGCGGAAAAGCTCTATGCCCGCATGCGTGCCGACAAGGCAGCCGGCACCCAGACCCTGCGTCTGCATGAGGGTCGAGTCGTTCCGGCTGGCTGGCGGGGGCGTCTGTCCGAAGCCCTGCGCCTTGGAATTGCGGGCCGCCTCCTCTTGGCGCTGACGGTCATGGCAGTGGTTCCGGTCGGCCTGCTGGCGTGGCTTCCCGCGTCGGGCGTGGCGCGTTGGGTCATCGAAGCCATAGCGATTTCCGTGCTGCTTGGACTGGCGGCTATCTGGCTGCGCCGCTCGATCAGCCAGCCGCTGGCCGAGGCCGTGCTCGCGGCGAACCGGATCGCTGCCGGAGACCTGACGCAGAAGCTTGGGAGCGCGCGTGCCGATGAGGTAGGCGGCCTGCTTCGATCCTTGAATCAGCTCAACGTGAACCTTCAGGCGCTTGTGAGCGACGTGCGCAATGAAGTGCAGCGCATTGACCACGCTGCACACGAGATTGCCAGTGGCAATGCGGATCTGGCCACACGGACTGAGACGCAGGCCAGCAGCATCGAGCAGACTGCCGCCTCGGTCGAGCAGTTTGCCGGTTCGGTGCGCCAGAACGCAGACAGCGCCAGCTCGGTCAGTGAACTGGCCGGTCAGGCCGCCGAGGTTGCCAGCCGCGGTGCGCGAGCGGTCAGCGAGGTGGTCCAGACCATGCAGACCATTCAGGGCGCAAGCCGCCGCATCACCGACATCATCGGTACCATCGACAGCATTGCCTTCCAGACCAACATCCTGGCCCTGAACGCGGCGGTCGAGGCTGCGCGTGCCGGCGACCAGGGCCGCGGCTTCGCTGTTGTGGCCGCTGAGGTGCGCACGCTCGCGCAGCGCAGTGCCCAGGCGGCGCGCGAGATCAAGCAGCTGATCGGCGCCAACGTGGAGCGCGTGGACGAAGGCAGCGAACTGGTGCAGGGTGCCGGGCGCACCATGGATGAACTCCACACCGCTGTGCAACGCGTGCGGCAGCTGGTCGATGAAGTCACCAGCGCATCAGCCGAACAGGCTGCAGGCATCGACCAGGTCAACATTGGCATCGCGCAGCTTGAGAGCACGACGCAGCAGAACTCCGCGCTGGTCGAACAATCCGCCGCAGCCTCGGAGTCGCTCAAGCGCCAGGCTGAAGCGTTGCAAAACCTGGTGGAGATCTTCCGGCTGCCCCAGCAGGGCGTCGACTTCGGTGCGCCAGCCTGACAGCGGGTCACCAGCGACCAGCCGCCACTACTCTGGCTTGCGGTTGATCGCGAGCTGTCCGCTCTGCAGCATGCGCCGCACCTCCGTGTCGCGCACCAGGCGGGCTGCGTGGCGGTTCGAACGCGCGAGGATGAAGCGGCTTTTCGCCGGGCTGGCCCACAGCACGCGGCCCGTGGTGGCACGCCCGCTCTCGGTCTTCATCTGGACGAGGTCGGTACGCGTGAGGCGGGCCACCGTCTGGCCGAGATTGCGGTAGGCCCGCTTGTGGTTGCCGGAGCGCACCAGCACGGTGACTGACGTGGCCTTGAGCATCTTGATGTGCCAGTCCTCCAGCTGCTTCATGAAGCGCTCGGTCGTCTCGATGCTCGCACCGCTGGCCTTCATGCCGCTGCGCACGGAGCGCACCAGACCCGGCAGCTCGCGCGTGAGTTCGCGCGCAAAGCGGTCGTCACCGCGCAGCTGCACGCTCCAGATGAGCCGGTCCAGCACCCGCAGGCCTTCGATCCAAATGGCGGGGTCTGCGCTGCTGCGCACGTAGGCCCGCGCCAGCAGTTCGCTCCAGTGCATGGTGAGCATGCGCGCCACGAAGTCCGGCATCTCGTACTGCGTCAGCCGCTCGCCCACGGCCATGAAGGCGGCATCGCGGGCGGCCACGTCGTCGGCCGCGTCGCTTGCGGTAGGGTGGATGCGCGAGGTCTGACTCGATTGCAACAACAGGGCTGAGGCGCTCTTGAGCGCGCCGCGCAGCCGTTCGATCCGCTGCGATTCGGACACCGTGCGATCCATGCCGGTGGCGATCAACTGCGCAATGGCACGGCGCGCCGGATGATCGAAGTCGGTGAAGAACGCGGCATCACGCAAGGCAGTGCGCAGCAGTGGCGCCTGCAGATCTTCAAGCGCCGTGTGCAGTTCGGGGTACAGGCGCGTGTCGCGCATCAGGATCATGAACACGCGCGACAGCAGGCGCAGGGTTTCGACCTGCGAGGGATCAAAACGGCTCAGATCGGGCAGCTGCTGCAACTCCTCGAACAGGCTGCGGGTGCGGCGGATCAGCGTTTGCGGTTCGGCACGCAGCTGCGGGGCATCCTGAGCGCGCTGCGCCTCGATGCGCTCGAGTTCCGGCTGCAGATCCGGGCCATGGCCGCGCCTGCGCAGGGCAGCGATGCGCGTGGCCAGCGCCTGCGCCAGCTCTGGCGCGGTGAAGAGCACCAGTGCGTGCAGCGGGTCGTCGGCACCCGGTTCTGGCGCCGGTGCCTCGTGGGCTGGGTGCGTTCGTATCGTTGGCTGGGGCACCGCTCGTGGTGCCGGAATCGGGTAGCGCTCATCAAGAATGGCCAGCACGCTGCGCAAGGCGCTGAGCACGACCGGCTGCAGGGCCGCAGCGTGCCGGGCAAACAACAGGGCGCCGCCGCCATGCGGTGCGGCCAGCGCGTCCCAGACCTCCGTGATGCACTGCGCCAGCTGGCGCGCGCTGAACGGCTGCGCATCTGCGCGCAGCCCCGGCCGCTGTCCTTCCAAAGAGCGCAGCACCCGCCGGACCTGGTAGCTCAACTGCTCTTCGATCTGGGTCAGTTCCGCGGGCAGCTGCGCGGTCCATGCGATCAAAGCAACCTGACGCTCCAGCTGCGCGGCGTCGGCAAGCGCGAGCGGACCGGCGGGCTGGGCACGTTGCACGGTGTCCGCGGCCAGCAGACGCTCGCAGGCCCGCGCCAGATGCATCTGCATCTGGGATGCCAGTTCGGCGGTGAAGCGCTGTTCGACTTGCCAGAAGGCGGCCGCCGCCTGCGCCGAAGGAATGGCCTGCGTGCGGAAGTGCTGCAGCAGCGCCTCCTGCGTGCTCATGGCCAGCGGCGGCGCATCGAGAAAAGCGCGGGCCGCGGCCTTGCAGCAGGCCGCCAGCGCATCACGCGCGGCGTTCAACGGATCGGGGCTTGAGCTCATTGTGCAAATGTACGGCGCAACGCGGCTGTTTCGGTTCGTGTTGCGATCGACGGAATGACGAGATTTCGTCATCTGGCGTGCTCGCAAACCCGCGCCGCCCGCGCCATACGCCCTGCTAAGTTTCTGAAACGTCATTTTCAGGACGAGTCATGTCTGCTTCTCTGCTCGATCGCGCCCGCGCCCAGGCGCCGGCCTGCGACTTCTGGTCCGCCCGTGCGGTGACCGAAACCTCCGAACAGCTCCAGGTGCGCCAGAACGTGGCCGAGGCACCCAGCCGCAGCCGCGACGCTGGCGTGATGGTCACCGTCATGGACGGCGGCGGCCTGGGCTACGCCGCCACCTCGGATACCAGCGACAGCGGCCTGCGCGCCGCCTTTGTCCGCGCCAAGGAGGCCGCGCAGGCCGTGGCCGGCAAGACGGTGTTCGACTATCGGCAGGTGGCCATGCCCAAGCCGAACGGCCGCTATGCCAGCAGTACACAGCGCCCGGTGGCGAGCCTGAGCCTGGCCGAGAAGTACGACCTGCTGGGCAGCGTGTGCGCCGCCGCCAAGGTGGACGATGCGATCGTGGACTGGAGCGCCTCGCTGTGGACGTTGCACACCGAGCAGGCCTACGTGACCAGCGACGGTGGCGAAGCCCTGCAGCGCTGGGACTTCGTCATCCCCAACATCACTGCGGTGGCCAGCCAGAACGGCCACACGCAGACCCGCACCGCGGCTGGCCAATACAACGGCTACTGCCAGCAGGGCGGCCTGGAGGTGCTGGATCGCGCCCGCTTCTACAGCGACGCACCGCGCGTGGCGCATGAGGCCCTGCAGCTGGTGGCCGCAGCCAATTGCCCGGCCGGCGAGATGGACATCATTCTCATGCCCGACCAGATGATGCTGCAGATCCACGAGAGCATCGGCCATCCGCTGGAGCTGGACCGCATCCTGGGTGACGAGCGCAACTTTGCTGGCACCAGCTTCGTCACGCTCGACATGTTCGGCCACTATCAATATGGCAGCACGCTGCTGAACGTGACCTACGACCCCACGCGCGAGATCGAATTCGCGCGCTTTGCCTTCGATGATGACGGCGCAGCGGCCGAGCGGCATCACATCATCAGGGACGGCGTCCTCGTGCGGCCATTGGGCGGCACCATCAGCCAGGCCCGCGCCCGCGCGCTGCGTGCCGACATCAGCGGCGTGTCCACCACGCGTGCGGCCAGCTGGAACCGCGCGCCGATCGACCGCATGAGCAACCTCAATGTGGAAGCCGGCAGCAGCTCGCTCAATGACATGATCGCCTCAGTCGACTATGGCGTGCTGATGCACACCAACTGCTCTTGGTCGATCGACGATTCGCGCAACAAGTTCCAGTTCAGCTGCGAGTACGGGCAGGTGATCCGCAAGGGCCAGCTGGCCGAGGTGGTCAAGAACCCCGGCTACCGCGGCGTGAGCAGCACCTTCTGGCGCAGCCTGTCCGCGGTGGGTGATGCGAGCACCATGGAAGTCATGGGCACGCCCTTCTGCGGCAAGGGCGAGCCGAGTCAGGTGATCCGCGTGGGGCATGCCTCGCCGGCCTGCAAGTTCTCCAATGTCTCAGTGTTCGGAGGTGCAGCATGAGCGAGCACGATCCGATGAACCCTTCCGCCATGGATCTGCTGCAGCCGGAGTTTCTGAAGCTGGCCGAACGCATCTGCACCGCCACGCCGGGCGCGGATCGCGTCACGCTGTATCTCAATGCCGAGGACAGCGACTTCATCCGATTCAACCGCGCTGCCGTGCGGCAGATCACGCGCGTGGCGCAGCGCTACGCCACCGTGGCCGTGATCCACGGCCAGCGCCGCGCCGAGAGCACCATCACCCTCACCGGCGACCTCGCGGCCGACACCGACAGCCTACTGGCCGAGCGCGCGCAGCTGCTGGGCGATCTGCCTGCCGTGCCCGAAGACCCGCACCTGCTGCTACCTGACAGCATCGAGGGCACCAGCCGCCATGATCACGGCGGCGTGCCTGCGGCCACCGAGGTCGTGGACGCTGTGCTGACCCATGCGCAGGGCACGGACTTTGTCGGCTTCTATCAGGGCGGTGCCGTGGTGCGCGCCTTTGCCGACAGCCGTGGCCAACGCAACTGGCACAAGGTGGACAGCTTCCATTTCGACTGGTGCCTGTACCACGCCGCGGACAAGGCGGTGAAGACGGGCTACAGCGGCACGCACTGGGACAGCGCCGAATTCGGCCGCCGCGTGGCGGCCGCACGCGAGCGCTTGGCGCTGCTGGCGCGGCCGGTGAAGACGCTTTCGCCCGGCGCCTATCGCACCTATTTCACGCCCGTGGCCATGACCGAGCTGCTCGGCACCCTGTCTTGGGGCGGCTTTGGTCTGAAGGCGGCCAGGACGGCGACCTCCACGCTCGTGAAGCTGCAGCGTGGCGAGGCCGCGATGAGTCCCGACGTGCAGCTGGCGGAACGCACCGCCGCTGGCATTGCGCCGCGCTTCTCGGCCCTGGGCTTTGTGAAGCCGGACGCCACGGCGCTGGTGGATGGCGGCAAGGTTGCCGGCCAGCTGGTGTCGCCGCGTTCGGCGCGCGAGTACGGCGTGGCGACCACCGGCGCAAATGGCAATGAGTCGCCCGAGTCCTTGAGCCTGGCCGCAGGCACACTGCCCGAGGCCGATGTCCTCAAGACTCTGGGCACCGGCATCTATGTCAGCAACCTCTGGTACCTCAACTACAGCGACCGCCAAGCCTGCCGCATGACCGGCATGACCCGCTTTGCCTGCTTCTGGGTGGAAAACGGCGAGCTGGTCGCGCCGCTGTCCGTCATGCGCTTCGACGACAGCTTCCTGCGCATGTTCGGCGACGGGCTGGTCGCGCTCACCGACACGGCCGAG
This sequence comes from Piscinibacterium candidicorallinum, assembly GCF_047549485.1. Taxonomy (GTDB): domain Bacteria; phylum Pseudomonadota; class Gammaproteobacteria; order Burkholderiales; family Burkholderiaceae_C; genus Piscinibacterium; species Piscinibacterium candidicorallinum. Next base: position 735,727 of record NZ_CP180191.1, read on the forward strand.
CTGATTCCGGAAAGCGGCACCTACGGCAGCCGGCAGCTGGCGAGCATCACGACGCCGGGGGCGCTGGTGGAGGGGTTCAACCTCGTGTTGTGACTTGCTCGACTCGCCCGGCATTTGTGGCAACGGACAAGCAGAAGTGTGGATTGAACGGGAATCAGAACTCGGACAGTTCTTTGCAACCAGATTTCATCAGGACTGGGTGCCAGCCTACGGCTGCACGTATCGGGCTGTCGATGACTACCTAGCCCGGGCCCGGCCTGAGACCGTGCGCGATGTACTAGTCGAGCTGGCAGCGTTTAGGGCGTCGGCCCAGGGCGACGAGCAGCGCATCGAGGATGAGCTCTATCCACTCTGCGACTACGTTTTGGGTGTCGAGCCGGCTGTTGGCTCGTGGAATCAATGGCTGGATCTCATTGAAAGCCTGCTCAAGCGCGCATCGCCAAGGCCAGAAGACTCACCACGTTGAGATATCCGGGGGCTTCCCGCTTGTCTGGTGCGGTTCTTCAGGCACTTTGCCCTGAAGAACCGCATCCATGCTGGATCTGCGTTTCCGCATGCAAGCCTGCCGCCGTCATGAAGGGCTCGCGGCCTGCGCCGATAATTCGCGCTGCAACTAGGAGCTGCGCACATGTTCAAGGTGTTTGTCGACGGCCAGGAAGGCACGACGGGTTTGCAGATTCGCGAGCGGCTGGCCGCGCATGGCCAGGTGCAGGTGCTGGAGATCGAGGCGGAGCGCCGCAAGGATCAGGCGCGCCGCGCCGAGCTGATCAACGAAGCGGATGTGGTGTTTCTCTGCCTGCCGGACGAGGCCTCGCGAGAGTCCGTCACCTTGGTGGCGCCGGGAAACACCCGCACCAAGTTCATCGATGCCAGTACGGCGCACCGCACGGCGGCGGGCTGGGTCTACGGCCTGCCGGAGCTGAACGCAGCGCAGCGCGCCGCCATCCAGGCAAGCAGCCGCGTGGCCGTCACGGGCTGCCATGCCGCAGGCTTTGTGTTGGCGGTGGCGCCGCTGGTGGCCGCCGGGCTGCTGCCCAGGGACTACCCGATCACCTGCCATTCGCTCACCGGCTATTCGGGCGGCGGCAAGAAGATGATCGCCGCCTATGAGGCCGCAGTGGAAAGCCACGCGCTTGATGCGGCGCGCATGTACGCCCTGGGCCTGACGCACAAGCACCTGCCGGAGATGCAGACCTACACGGGTCTTTCGCACAAGCCGGTGTTCGTGCCCATCGTCGACAACTTCTACAAGGGCATGGCGGTGAGCATCCCGCTGCATCTGCGCGCCATGGCAGCGGGCATCACGCGCGCCGCGATCCACGCCGCGCTTGCGCAGCACTACGCCGGCCAGCGCTTCGTGCGCGTGATGCCGCTGGATGCCGAGAGCAATCTGGAGGACGGCCAGTTCAACGCGCTGGCCACCAACGACACCAATCGCAACGACATTTTTGTCTTCGGCAATGACGAGCGCGTGCTCGTGGTCAGCCGCCTGGACAACCTCGGCAAGGGGGCCAGCGGCGCGGCGGTGCAGTGCATGAACCTGATGCTCGGCTTTGACGAAGGCGCCGGGCTGGCCGGTTGAGGCCGCGGCATGCGTGCGGATCGGCTCCACGCCAGCGCCCACGCTGCGCGGGTATTGCGCGGGGTCTTGGGGCTTGCGCTTGCGCTGACGCTCGCCGGCTGCGCCTACCGATATAGCGAATCGCCCGCGCCCGCTGCTGCACCGGGCAGTACGTCGCCGAACACGTCAGGGCGCACAAGCGATGCCGATGAAGTGGCGCGGCAGGCCCGCGCTGCGGCGCTGGCCGCGGTGGATGCTGCGCGCGCCGCGGCCCTGCGGGCCGAGCAGAATGCCAGAGAGGCCGCAACGCAGGCCGCCGAGGAGGCTCGGCGTGCTGTCGCCACCCGTGCCGCAACCGCGCCGGGCTTCCGCTTCCATGCGATGGGCGATCTGCCCTACGGCAATGACGCGCAGTTCCTGAAGCTGATCGACACCATCAACGCGCGCGGCGGCGCGTTCAGCATCCATCTGGGTGACATCAAGACCGGCACGACGCCGTGTGATGACGAGACCTTTCTGCGCGTACGCGGCTACTTCGACCGCTTCACCCAGCCGCTGTTCTACACGCCGGGCGACAACGAATGGACGGACTGCTACCGCGCCAGTGCCGGGGTGTACGTGCCCACCGAGCGTCTGGCCAAGCTGCGTGAGCTGTTCTTTGCCACCGGCACCACCCGCGGCACACCGCGCCGCGTGGACAGCCAGGGCGCATTGGCCGCCGGCACAGCGCGCGCCAGGTTCGTGGAGAATCAGCGCTGGGTCGAGCAGGGCGTGCTCTTCATGAGCCTGCACGTGGTGGGCAGCGGTAATGGCATCGCCGACGCGGCCGAATACAGCGAGCGCAACGCCGCCAACCTGGCCTGGCTGGCCGAGGGTTTCGCTGCCGCCCGATCAAGCAACGCACCTGCGGTGGTGATTGCGATGCAGGCCTACCTCAGCTTCCAGCCGGGCGCGCGTGGCATGGCGGACACCATCGACGCGATCGCGCGGGAGGCGGCTGCCTTTGGCAAGCCAGTGCTGGTGCTGCAGGGCGACGGCCACCGTCTGCTGATCGACCGGCCCTGGCTGGACCGCCACCCTGCCAAGCTCGCCAACATCACGCGCGTGATGGTGCCAGGTGACCAGCAGGTGGCGGCGGTCGAAGTGACGGTGGACCTGCGCGAGGGCGCGTCGCCCTTCGCGTTTCGGGTCGTTTCGGCAATCAATTTGGCCGAATCAGATGGAAAATGATGGTTTTTGGAAGCGTCTATGCCTCAGGATCCGCTTTCTGCATGCGGAAGGTGACATGTGACACGTTTTGTTGCATTGTGGCCGAAATTGAATTTTTGAGATGACCCTGCGTCTGGCCATCGTCTCCGACATCCACGGCAACCTGCCGGCGCTGCGGGCGGTGCTCGCGCATCTAGAGCGCAACGGCGGCGCGGACCACGTGCTCAACCTCGGCGACATCCTCTCCGGCCCGCTCTGGCCGCGCGAGACGGCGGACTTCCTGATGGCCCAAGGCTGGCCGACCATTGCCGGCAACCACGAGCGCCAGCTGCTGGCCTGCGCCCACACCCACGGGGGCGCGAGCGACCAGTTTGCCTATGAGCAGACCACACCCGAGCAGCGCGCCTGGCTTGCGGCCTTGCCGCAGCAACTCAAGCCGCACCCGGCGGTGCGCATGGTGCACGGCAGCCCGCGCAATGACTGCGAATACTGGCTGGAGACCGTGGTGCCCGGCCAATCTGCACGCGCCGCCAGCGAGATCGAGGTGGCCGAGCGCGCCTGCTCCGTGAGTGAGCGTGTGGTGCTATGTGGCCATACGCACATGCCACGCAGCGCGCTGCTGCCAAGCGGCGTGCTCGTGGTGAACCCTGGCAGCGTCGGCCTGCCCGCGTATGACGATGACGACGGCGGCTATCACGTCATCGAGACAGGCAGCCCGCATGCGCGCTACGCCACCGTCACTCTGAACGCCGATGGCATCGACGTGAACTTCCATGCGGTGGCGTATGACTGGGCTGCGTCCAGTGCACGCGCTGAACAGAACGGCGCGATGGACTGGGCTCGCTGGCTGGCCAGCGGTCGGGCTTCAGGTTGAGTTGAATCGATGCTGATGGCGATGTCTCAATGTCATCGCTGACACTAGGGCATGTCGCCCGTTTGAGCGTATGTTTGCCATCGAATTTCGCTCGTCCTCATCATGGATTGCTCGCACTACACATCAGCTTTGGCGCTCACGCGTGGGGCGAAGTGCTCACGGCGTCAATTCATGCACGGGTTGGTCGGTGCAGCCGGTGTTGGTGCAGGTCTCATGCTGTCGTGCAGCCCCAGTGCGCAGGCCGCGCCGCCCGTTTCGGAGCCGGGTGCTCGTCCGCTGGTGCGCATGCCCGGTGAGCCGCAGATCGGCCAGCGCCCGTCCAGCTATGTGGAAGACCTGCTGGAGCTGCTGCTGGAACGCGCCGACTACACCCACCGCATCAGCTTCGTTCCGGGCATGACCGTGCCACGGAGCTTGCAGGAGCTGCGCAAGGGGCAGGTGGATGTCTGCGCACTCACGAGCAACACCCAGCCCATCGACGGTGTGAAGCCCCTGCGCTATCCGCTGTTTCGCGGCCTGCTGGGCGTGCGTGTGTTGCTGGCCCAGCGCGAGCAGGCCAGCGAGATCGCGAAGACGGCAGATCTTGATGCGCTCAAGCGCCGCTATCGCTATGGGACTGGCGCGGACTGGGTGGATCGCAACGGGCTGGAGGCGCTGGGTTTCCGCGTTGTCACTGGGCCGTCCTACCCCGGCCTGTTCCAGATGCTGCGCTACGGCCGCTTCGACATCTTCAGCCGCGGTGTGATCGAGGCCTACAAGGAGCTCGACGATCCGTTTCTGGGCGAGGGTCTGGCCGTGGTGCCTGAGATCGCGCTCGCGTATCCGCTGGACAGCTACTTCTTCGTCAGCGACACCAATCCTGCGCTGTTTCGTGCCCTCGAGGACGGCATGCGACGAGCGCGGCAGGACGGCAGCCTGAACCGACTGCTCTACGGCCACTTCGGCAACAGCCTGCAGAGGGCGCAGTTGCCCGCGCGCCGCTGGTGGCGGGTAGACGGCTATCCCGTGCTCCCCGGGACCCCGCTCGACATGTTTGACCTGTCCATCCCCGAGGCGGCCGCACGGCTGATCGCCGGGCGAAAGGCATGAGCAAGAGGTGCTCTTGAGTGGTCGGGCGTTAGGATGCGCGGCATGAGCAAGCGCAGCAGACCGGGTGATCCAGTCTCAGAATGGGCGCACCACGCCTCCCGGGACGCTGCCCGGCGAGATCTGCTGCGTCTTGCGCTGTCGGCGGCTGTCGTCAGTTCGGGCGGGGTGGCGATCGGCGCGCCGCGCAGCGCCGCTGCGGCCCCGGCCCCTGCGCCGCACGCGTCTTCGTCCAAGGCGCCGATCGTCGTGCGCATGAACGGTGGCGCCGATGCAAACGACCAGCGCACCACCTATCCGCAGCGCTTGCTGGCGCTGGCGATGGAGCGCAGCGGCGAGCCGTTCCGCATCGTGACCGTGGCGAGCATGACCGTGCCTCGGCGCATCATCGAGATGCAGGACGGCCATCTGGATCTCTGCGTGCTGGCGAGCACGATGCCGCCGCAGCGCGGTATCCGTCCAATTCGCCTCCCGCTGCAGAGAGGCTTGCTGGGTGTACGTCTGCTGCTGGCCACACCCGAGGTCGCCGAGCGCGTCACTCGGGTGAGCGATCTGAGCGAGCTGAAGCGGCGCTACCGCTATGGCAGCGGCCTCGATTGGGCGGATCGGGGCGATCTGGAGCGGCTCGGCTTCCGGGTCGTGGCCGGCGCGAGCTACTCAGGCCTGTTTGACATGCTGCGCAATGGCCGCTTTGACATCTTCAGCCGCGGCATCACCGAGATCTACCGCGAGCTGGATCATCCGCAGCTCGGCCGCGGGCTCGCGGTGGTGCCGAGCCTGGTGCTGCACTACCCGCTGGACAGCTATTTCCACGTCAGCGAGCGCTCGCCGCGGCTGTACACGGCGCTGGAGCGCGGCTTGAGGCGTGCGCGCCAGGACGGCAGCATGACCGCGCTGCTGGCCTCGACCTACGGAGCGGCCATTCAGCGCGCCAACCTGGCCGAGAGACGCTGGCTGCGGGTGCAGGGCTATCCGGTGCTTCCCGGTACGCCGCTGGAGCTGTTTGATCTGGCCAGCCCTGCGGCGGCCGAGCGGCTGTTGGCGCCTGGCGGCCCGCGTGAGACCGGCGCCGCCCTGCCGCACACGCGCAGCGCCTGATCTTGCACGACGAGCGCTCTCGCTACTCCACCGAATTACTCGCGCTTGCACTTCGCCAATGGGGGCTTTGAGGTCCCGGACGGCATGCCGATCGAGTTTTGTTGTGCTTGAGCCGAAAACGTCTCGCGGCGAGTTCAAGCGGTGTTGAGCAGCAGACACCCGGCGCACTTCACGCTTGCAGCTGCGCGGCGCAGGACGCAAACTCCCTGCAACACCTTTTCAGGAATGCCTCTTGCGCGCCGTGTCTGCGCCCTCTGACCATCGCCTCACGCCTAGATCGCTGGTCTGGCGGCTTGGCGCGCTGATCGCGCTGGCCATCCTGCTGGTCTTTTTCGTGGTCGGCACCTCGACGCTGGTGATCGAGTATCGGGATGGCTTGGCCCAGGCGCACCGCTCGGCGCTGTCCACCGCAGATTCGACCTTGCGGCCCGTGGCCAAGTCGGTCTGGAACGTGGACCCGGACAGCCTGGCGCTGCTTACTGCCAGCATGGTGCGCGACGGCAGCATCGTGCGCGTGGAGGTCTTCGACAGCAACGGTCTGATGCGCGACGAGCGCCGCACCGGCCCGCAGCAGACCGTGGACAAGGTCTGGGAGCGCGAGCTGTTCGCGCCCGAGGACAACAGCCCCATCGGCAAGATGCGGATCACAGAGTCCTACGAACAGGTGCGCGAGGAGTTTGCCAATCGCGCCGGCAATGTGCTCTTGGCCGAGTTCATCAAGCTCGCTGTGCTGGCCGCCGCCGTGGTCTGGCTAGTGGAGCGCATTCTGTCCCGCCCTCTGAGACAGCTGGCCAATGCGGTGGACGCCCTGCCGGTCGGTGAGGCGGCACGCATCACCTTGCCCAGCCGCTGGGGCAAGGACACAGACGAACTCGGGCGGCTCGTTTCCACCATCAACCGATTGACAGCCGGACAGGCCACTGAGCTTGAGGGACGCATCTCCGCAGAGGCGCGCTTGCGTGACCAGTTCCGTGAGATCGAGATCATTCTCGGTGCCGTGAGCGAGGGCGTGGTCGCTCTGCAGGGCGACGGCCATCTGCTGTATCTGAACGAACCGGGATGCCGTCTGCTGGACGTGACCGGCACCGGCGATCTGGTGTTCAGCGACGTGCCGATTCTCGCCAGTCTGGTGCCGCAGCCCTTGCTGGACAGCTTGCGCGCCACCGCGTTGGCCGGCAGTGGCATGGCGCAGCGCGCCTACACCAGCAAGGTGCACCTGCGCGGCATCGGCGAGGTGCCGGTCGAGGTCAGTGTTTGCGCTCTGTCTGAAGGCCCGGTGGCCTGGGTGATCGTGGCGCGCGATGTGTCGGCCGAACAGGCGGCGGCTCAGGCGGTGGCCGAGCGCGAGGCCGAGCGCCGCGCCAATCAGGCCAAGACGGACTTCCTGTCGCGCATGAGCCACGAGCTGCGCACGCCGCTCAACGCCGTTCTCGGCTTCTCGGAGCTCATGGCATCCAGCCGCACCGAGCCCCTTGGCCCGCAAGGGCAGCGCTTCAACGAGCAGATCCACCGCTCCGGCATGCATCTGCTGCGCCTGATCTCGGACCTGCTGGACCTGTCGCGGATCGAAGCTGGCGCCTTCGCGCTCAATCTGCGCGTGATGCAGGTGGACAACCTGGTCGCTCAGTCCATTGAGATGGTCGCTCAGGACGCGGCTGCGCGGCACGTCGAGTTGACCAGCAACTTCGACGGTGCGCGCCGCCCGGACGTCAACATCGACGAGACCCGCTTTAAGCAGGTGATGGTGAACCTGCTGTCGAATGCGGTGAAGTACAACCGTCCGGGGGGTTACGTGTCGGTCGTGGTCGGCGAGGCCAACGGCCAATTGGTGATCACTGTGAGCGATAGCGGCGTCGGTATGTCGGCCGAGCAGTTGGCCCAGCTGTTCACCCCCTTCAACCGCCTGGGGCGCGAAGCCAGCAACGTGGAAGGCACCGGCATCGGTCTGGTGATTGCCAAGCGTTTGGTCGAGTTGATGGGCGGCGAGATCGAGGCCACCAGCACCGCGGGTACCGGCACCGTGTTCCGGGTCAGCTTGCCGATCGCTCGGCAGTCGCAGTCCGGCAACGAGCCCGCCGGTGGACGCAGCGGTTACGCGGTTCAGAACCGCCCGGAAATCACCGGTACCCTGGTCTATGTGGAAGACAACGCCATCAACCGGCTCATGCTCGAGCACTACCTGAAGTTCCGCCCGGGTGTGGAGACCGCCTTCGCCAGCGACTTTGATGAAGGCCTCGCGGTGATCTCGGAGCATGCGCCCATGCTCGCCCTGGTCGACATGAACCTGGGTCAGCGCACTGGCATCGAGCTGCTGGCGCGGCTCAAGGAGCGCCCGGCGCTGGCTGGCACCACCTGGGTGGCGTTGAGCGCCGACGCCATGCCCGAGCAGGTGACGCAGGCCCGGGCGGCCGGTTTTGATGACTATTGGGTCAAGCCGATCTCGCTGGAAGACTTTCTGCAGCGCATCGATCAGATCTTCGGCGCACCGGCCCATGCAGCGGACGGCGCTGCGAGCCCGTCCCAGCTCAACCCCGGCCAATCGGCGGGCTGAACGCTCCCCCAACGCCATCTTGTCTGCATGTGACGGCACCGCGTGGCCGGCAACGTGCGCGGCTGCACCCACTCAGCGCATGCACGTTTCACGTTTCGCATTGCGAATTCAAATCGAAAACAAACGAACGATCGTGCTGCACCGCACCTTGTCAGGCTGAATTTCACTCATTGAAATCCGCTGCGCCCTCATTTCGAAGGGCGAAATTCAGCGGAGGGCGTAGTGATGATCAAGCGGTGCCTGTCTTTGCTGTTGTTGTGCCTGTGGTCCAGTCTGACCCTGCCGGCGTTCGCCCAGGGTTACACGCAGACGAGACACCCGATCGTTCTGGTGCACGGTCTGTTCGGTTTTGAGGCGCTCGGGCCGGTCGACTACTTCTGGCGGGTGCCGGACAGCCTGCGATCCAGCGGCGCCACGGTCTACACCGCCGCGGTGTCCCAGGCCAACAACTCGGTGGTGCGCGGCGAGCAGCTGCTGCGCGAGCTGGAGAGCATCAAGGCGCGCACCGGCGCCCAGAAGTTCAACCTGATCGGCCACAGCCATGGTGGGCAGACCATCCGCTATGTGGCCGCCGTCCGGCCGGACCTGGTGGCCTCCGTCACCTCGGTGGGCACACCGCATGCCGGCAGCAAGACGGCCGACGGCATCAACGCCATCGTGAGCGTGACGGGTACCACCGGGATTGCGGCGCAGATCGCCAATTCTCTCGCCGGACTGATCGGCTTTCTCTCCGGCAACCCCGGTCGGCCGCAGAACTCGCTGGCCGCGCTGTTGGAACTCACCACGGCGGGCGCGGCGGACTTCAACCGCCGCTTTCCGCAGGCCGCGCCCACCAGCCGCTGTGGCAGCGGTGCCGCAACCGTCAATGGTGTGCGCTACTTCTCGGCCGGCGGCACCGCCGTGCTGACCAACGTGCTGGACATCTCGGACGGCACCCTGGGCCTGACCTCGACCTTCTTTGGCTTTGAGCAAAACGACGGACTGGTCAGCCAGTGCTCGTCGCGTTGGGGCACGGTGCTGCGCGATGACTACCCCTGGAACCACGGTGACGAAGCCAATCAGGTCTTTGGCCTGCGCGGGCTGTTTGCGCCGGACCCGGTCGGCTTCTATCGCGCGCATGCGAACCGCCTGAGAAATCTGGGTCTGTGATCGCGTGGCACTGCAGCTGACGCGGCGCAGCCGCCTTGTGCTTGCGGCCTGCGCGCTTGGGGCCGCGGGTGCTCTGGCACTGTGGTGGGGGCTGGGGGATCTCCCCCCAGCCGACGCCGCACCAGCCGCGGCTGCCTTGGGCGCAGCTACGGTCGGGTCTGACCCAGTGCACGGTGTGTCCTTGGCCGCTGCATTGCCGTTACCGCAGCGCGCGCACGACCTGCCTGCCCTCCGGGCGCGCCTTGCGGCCGGGCCGCTGGCGAACAGCAGCCCGGATGGCAGCCTGCCCTGCGCTGCGGGCGGCCTTGCGCCAAGCATCGAGGTGCGTCGGCGTTTCGACTGGTATTCACAGGCGCTTGCGCCCAGCGGCGCGGCGGACCGCCTGGATGCGCTCGAAGTTGAAGCGCTGCTTGAGCAGGATGCCAAAGCCGCCTGCGGGGAGGTGGCCGCGCAGCAGATTCGCACGCTCTGGCGCGGCTACATCGCCATTGCCGCCGAGCCGGGTGCGCGGGCTGCAGACCTGCGCGCTCGTGCAGCGGCGCTCAAGGCCGCACAGCAGGCTCAGCTTGGGCCGCAGTGGGCGGAGGCCTTCTTTGGTGACGATCACCGTGCGCTTGAGGCTCGGTTAGGGGGGGCGGCTGACACAGGCGCAGCGGCGGCCTCGTCCGCGGCCTCACTCGCGCTCACCACCCCATCAGCCAGCGCCCAGGCCAGCGCGGCCGTAGCCGAACTGCAGGCCCGCTGGGCAGACTTTGACCGTCGCATTGCCGAGGCTGGGCGCGAGTGGCGGGCGCTGGGCGAGCAAGGTGCCGCCACGCCGGCGCAGGCCGACGCGCTGCTCAATCGCTGGTTCAGTGCAGACGAACGGGTCCGCGCCTCTGCGCTGCTGAACCTGCCTGTTTGAGCGGGGCCGCTATTCCGGGTAGGTGCCGGGGACGAGGATGCGCTTGTCCACATCCGTGAGCAGGCGATGACCGGTAAACGCCATCGTGACGTCCAGCTCCTTGCGGATGATCTCCAGCGCCTTGGTCACGCCGGCCTCGCCCATGGCGCCCAGGCCGTACAGGAAGGCGCGGCCGATGTAGGTGCCGCGTGCGCCCAGCGCCCAGGCCCGCAGCACGTCCTGCCCGCTGCGGATGCCGCCGTCGATGTGCACTTCGATCTTGTCGCCCACGGCGCGCACGATCTCGGGCAGCACCTCGATGGAGGAGCGTGCACCGTCGAGCTGGCGGCCGCCGTGGTTGCTAACGATGATGGCGTCCGCACCCGTCTGCACGGCGCGCTCGGCGTCCTCGGCGTCAAGGATGCCCTTGATGATGAGCTTGCCGCCCCAGCGGTCCTGGATCCACTTCACGTCGTCCCAGGAGAGCTTGGGGTCGAACTGCTCGGCCGTCCAGGCGGACAGGCTGCTCATGTTCGACACATTGCTTGCATGGCCGACGATGTTGCGGAAGGTGCGGCGCTGCGTGCCCAGCATGCCCAGGCACCAGCGAGGCTTGGTGGCCATGTTGATGATGTTCGGGATCGTGAGCTTGGGCGGCGCGGACAGGCCGTTCTTCAGATCTTTGTGGCGCTGGCCGATGATCTGCAGGTCCAATGTGAGCACCAGCGCCGAGCAGCGCGCCGCCTTGGCGCGGTCGATCAGCCGGTTGATGAACTCGCGGTCCTTCATCACATAGAGCTGGAACCAGAAGGGGGCCGTGGTGTGCTCGGCCACATCCTCGATCGAGCAGATGCTCATGGTGGACAGGGTGAAGGGCACGCCGAACTTCTCGGCTGCCCGCGCCGCGAGGATCTCACCGTCAGCGTGCTGCATGCCGGTCAGGCCCGTAGGCGCAATCGCCACGGGCATGCTCACCTTCTGGCCCACCATGGTGGTGTCCAGCGAGCGGTGGGTCATGTCCACCGCGACACGCTGGCGGAACTTGATGCGCTGGAAATCGCTTTCGTTCGCGCGGTAGGTGGACTCCGTCCAGCTGCCGGAGTCCGCGTAGTCGTAGAACATGCGCGGCACGCGCTTCTGAGCCAGCTTGCGCAGGTCTTCGATGTTGGTAATGACGCTCATGCGCGCGAGTCTCCCGGTGTGTTGGCCCGCGCGTGGACTGTGGGCCAGCGCGATGCTTCTTGTCAGCGTTGATCCTAGCGATTGGGTAGGCCCATGCGAAAGCGAGGGCTTTTCAGAGCTTGCTTGAAAACCGCTCAGCGCCCCGGCCGGGCGCAAGCCGGTTTTCGGTGATGTGCGCGGCCTGCCGAGCTTCGTATCTTCCGGGCTCCAGCACCACACACGGAGCGCCCAACATGTGGACCCAAGTGCAGAGTTACATGCTCGGCTACAACGCCGGCAGCAAGGAGTTCTACTTCTACTACACCCTGAAGGGGCAGAGCACAGCCACGCAGCTGGTGGTCGATGCGCAGACCTTCATGGCGCTGTCGGACATGTTCCGCAACGAGCAGCCGATCTCCTACAACAGCCAGGGCAACTACTTCGCCACCGGTGCCGAGCGCGTCGGTGATAACGACCGTCGCCCGTGACGCACTGAGGCTAGTTCAGCGCAGCCGGCCCGGCGAGTGGCACCACGGGCTCGGTCAGGGCCAGCAGGGCGAAGCTCGCCAGCCAATGGGTGGCACCAAAGTCGCCCACGGCCACATGCGGCAGGCTGGCGGCCAGATGTGCATCGATCGCGCGTTCGATCACTTCGCGCGGCACATCCGTCTGCGCGGCGATCATGCGCCAGCACCACACGCGCGAGAGGTTCAGCCCGTCCAGGTGCACGATCTGCGGGTCGATCCGGTCGCTTACCTTGGCGGGCGCGAGCCAGGTGGCCAGCGCCGCATCCGTGGGCCGGAAGGCCTGCCACCAGTCGGCATAGTCGCAGCCGTCCACCACGCGGCTCATGAGTGCGGCCTCGCACAGGCCGGCGGACAGGAAGTCGCTGCCCGAGGGTTCGTACTCCGCGGGGTAGCGGCGGTCCCGCCCGAACCAGTCGTGCGCCTTGCGGTGGATGAGTTGTGTGAGCGCGGGGCTGGCCGTCACGGCGCACGCGTCGAGCGCCAGCAGCAGCGCAAAGGCGGAGTTGCCATGCGTGCCGGCGCGGTTGGGGTAGTCCGCACGGGGCAGGAATTCGATGAAGCGGTCGTGAAATGCGGTCGCCAGCGGCGCGATGGCTTCAGCCCATCGCTTGGCGCCCAGGTCCGCCGTGCCCTGCTCGCGGGTGAGCAGCACCAGCTCGGCCGCCAGCTTCAGCAACCAGCCCCAACCATAGGGCCGCTCAAAGCTGCCGCGGCCGGGCTGCGCCAGATAGGCCAGCTCGCCGGCGATGGTGTCGCGGTTCAGGTGCGCATCAAAGGCGGCCGCAGTGGCGTTGCGCTCGGGCAGGTCCGGAAACAGCCGCAGCAGCCGTGCGAGGCTCCAGTGCATGTGCACGCAGCTGTGCCAGTCATAGCTGCCCCAGAAAGCGGGGTGCTGTACGCGCGGCGCCGTCAGGTCCTCCGGGCCATTGATGAGATGGTCCAGCTTGTGCGGCCAGGGCTCGACGATGTTTTTCAGCGCCAGCCGCGCGTAGCGGCTGGCAGTGGCGGCATCCAGGGCGATCAAGGTGCGCGTCCTTCAGTCTCTTCAACAGAAAGAAAGGCCTCCCGGGAGGCCTTTCCGCTTGTCTGGTGCGGCTTTCCAGCCTTTTTGGTCTGGAGAACCGCATGAAATGGACTTCTAGGCTTGGTGATCCTGCGCAAACCACATCTCCGCCAGCCGCACCCAATAGGTGGCGCCCAGCGGAATCAGCTCGTCGTTGAAGTCGTAGCTCGGGTTGTGCAGGTTGCAGGGGCCCAGTCCGTGACCCATCTCGCGGTGGGCGCCGTCGCCGTTACCAATGAACACGTAGCAGCCAGGCTTTTCCAGCAGGAAGAAGCTGAAATCCTCCGCACCCATGGTGGGCTCGACGTTCGGCACGACGTTTTCATTGCCCACCACGGCACGCGCCACGTCGGCACAGAAGGCCGCCTCGGGTGCGCTGTTGATGGTGGGTGGATAGTTGCGCAGGAACTCGACCTCGGCCGTGGCGCCGAACGCGGCGCAGACGCCGGCCACGATCTCCCGCATACGGGCTTCGATCAAATCCAGCACCTCAAGCGTGAAGGTGCGCACCGTGCCGTTGAGCATGGCGGTGTCCGGAATGACATTGGTGGTGTCGCCAGTGTGGATCTGGGTAATGGAGAGCACGGCCGCATCAATGGGCTTCTTGTTGCGCGTGACGATGGTCTGCAGGGCCTGGGCGATGTTCACCGCGACCATGACCGGGTCGCAGCCGTTATGGGGCAGGGCGGCGTGTGCACCCTTGCCCGTGATGCGGATGGTGAACTCATTGGAGCTGGCCATCTGCGGGCCTGGCGTCATGGCAAAGGTGCCGACCTTCAGCCCCGGCCAGTTGTGCATGCCGAAGACCGCATCCATCGGGAAGAGCCGGAAGATGCCGTCCTCGATCATCCTGCGCGCGCCGCCGCCGCCTTCTTCGGCCGGCTGGAAGATCAGATACACCGTGCCATCGAAGTTACGGTGCTTGCTGAAGTACTTCGCCGCGGCCAGCAGCATGGCGGTGTGACCGTCATGACCGCAGGCGTGCATCTTGCCGGCGTTCTTGCTGGCATGGGCAAACTGGTTGTGCTCCTGGATGGGCAGGGCATCCATGTCGGCGCGCAGGCCAATGGCCCGCTGGGCATTCTTGCCCTGGCCGGTGCCCTTGACGATGCCTACTACGCCCGTGCCGCCCAGGCCGCGGTGGATCGGGATCCCCCAGGCGGTGAGCTGTGCGGCCACGAGGTCGGCGGTGGCGAACTCCTCGAAGCGCAGTTCAGGGTTGGCATGAATTTGTCGGCGGATGGCCGTCGCCTCATGGGCATCGGCCAGGATCGGTTCAAGCAACTGCATGGCAAGACTCCTGGAAGCCTTGGAGTGTAGGCAGGGGCGGCGCGCCGGGCCATGCATGGCGGGAGCGCAGTTTCAGCAACTGTCCCGGTGGATGTTGCGCCGCAGCGGCCTGCTGTACCGGCGGCGGCTCGGGGCGGCAACCGATGTGCGCCGCCAGGGTGCACCCATACACTCGGTCGCATGAATGCACCGCTTCCCACCCAGCGCCTGAGCAACTCGGTCGAGATGCTGCGCCAGCTCGTCAGCTTCAACACCGTGTCGGCGGAATCCAATCTCGGCCTGATCGAATTCAGCCGCGACTGGCTGGCCGCCCAAGGCGTGAAAAGCCGCCTGATCTATGACAGCACCGGCAAGAAGGCCAACTTGTTCGCCACGGTGGGCGAGGGCGCCGAGCCTGGCGTGATCCTGAGTGGTCACACGGATGTGGTGCCCGTGGTGGGCCAGCCCTGGAGCACCGATCCGTTCACGCTCACGGAACGGGACGGCAAACTCTACGGCCGCGGCAGTGCCGACATGAAAGGCTTTATCGCCTGCGCGCTCAATGCCGTGCCCGGCTACCTGGCCTCGCCGTTGGCGGACCGCCGGCCCTTCCATCTTGCGCTGAGCTATGACGAAGAGGTCGGCTGCTTCGGCGTATGGGGGCTGATCAAGGACATCCAGGAGAGCGGCGCGAAGGTCTCGGCCTGCATCGTCGGCGAGCCGTCCTCGATGCAGCCGATCGTGGCGCACAAGGGCACGCATCGCTTCCGTTGCTGCGTGCGCGGCAAGGAGGCGCATTCAGCCAACACGAACCAGGGTGTGAACGCGATCCACTACGCCAGCCGCCTGATGAATTTTCTTCAGGAGCGCGCTGCACAGATCGCAAGCACCGAGACACCGGATGCGAACTATCCGGTGCCCACCAGTACGCTTTCCATCACCATGATCGAGGGCGGCACGGGCGCCAACATCATCCCGCTGCGCTGTGACTTCACGGTCGATGTGCGTACCCTGCCGGGCACGAGCTTTGCCGCGCTGCTCGATGAACTGAAGGCCTACGCGCGAACGCTCGAGCCCGAGATGAAGGCCGTGGCGGCCGATGCCGGCATCGATGTGCAGTTCATTGCCAGCATCGAAGGCTTTGGCGTGACCGATGCCGATCCGCTGCTGGCCCATGTCACGCGCCTGGCCGGAAGCCATCGCAAGATCCAGGTCAGCTTCGGGACCGAAGCGGGCATTTTCCAGCGCGCGGGCATTCCCACCATCGTGATCGGCCCGGGCAACATCGATCAGGCGCACCAGCCTGATGAATATGTGGAGATCGACCAGATCGCCCAATGCGACGCCTTCCTGGCGCGCCTGCTGGCTGAGCCTTTCTCAATTTGAATGCCATTCAGAAGAACGCCATGAACGCTCCTGTCACCGTCACGCAAATTCAGAACTGGATCAACGGCGCGGCCGTCCCTGCCCGTCCCGCAGACGTGTCGCCTGTGTTCAACCCGGCCACCGGCGAGATCACGGCGCAGGTCACCACCGGCCATGCGGATGACGTGGCCGCGGCTGTGGCTGCGGCCGCCTCCGCCTTCCCGGCCTGGGCGGCCACAACGCCGCTGCGCCGCGCGCGGGTGATGTTCAAGTTCAAGGAGCTGCTGGAGCGCGACGCCAAGCGCATTGCCGCCACCATCACGCGCGAGCACGGCAAGGTCTTCTCCGATGCCATGGGCGAGTTCACCCGTGGCCTCGAAGTGGTGGAGTTCGCCTGTGGTGCGCCGCAGCTGCTCAAGGGCGAGATCACCGACCAGGTGGGCGGCGGCATCGATGCCTACTCCCTGCGTCAGCCGCTCGGGGTCGTGGCGGGCATCACGCCCTTCAACTTCCCCTTCATGGTGCCGCTGTGGATGATCCCCATCGCGCTGGTCTGCGGCAACACCTTCGTGCTCAAGCCCAGCGAGCGCGACCCGAGCTGCTCGCTGATCGTGGCCGAACTGCTCAAGGAAGCCGGCCTGCCCGACGGCGTATTCAATGTGGTGCAGGGCGGCAAGACCTGTGTGGACGCCATCCTGCATCACCCGGAGGTGCAGGCGGTGAGCTTTGTGGGTTCCACGCCGATTGCGCAGTACATCTACGCCACCGGTACGGCCAACGGCAAGCGTGTGCAGGCCCTGGGCGGGGCCAAGAACCACATGGTGGTCATGCCCGATGCTGACCTCAAGCAGGCCGTGGATGCCCTCGTGGGTGCGGGCTATGGCAGCGCCGGTGAGCGCTGCATGGCGATTTCCGTGGCCGTGGCGGTGGGTGACATCGGCGACAAGCTGGTGGATGCACTGGCCGAACGCGCCCGGACCTTGAAGATCGGCAACGGTCTGCAGGGTGAGGGTGCGGCCTCTGGGGATTCCGGCATGGACATGGGGCCGCTGGTCACGCGCGATCACCTCAACAAGGTCAAGGGCTATGTGGACCTTGGCGTGGCTGAGGGTGCCCAGCTCGTGGTCGATGGTCGGGCCCATCCGGCCGGTACGCCCGACGGCGGCTTCTTCATGGGCGGCTGCCTGTTCGATCAGGTGACGCCGGCCATGCGCATCTACAAGGAAGAGATCTTCGGCCCGGTGCTCAGCGTGGTGCGCGTCCAGACCTTCGATGAAGCCGTGAACCTGATCAATGCCCACGAATACGGCAACGGCACGGCGGTGTTCACGCGCGATGGCGATGCGGCGCGCGAGTTCGTGCAGCGCATCCAGGTCGGCATGGTCGGTGTGAATGTGCCCATCCCCGTGCCGATGAGCTTTCACAGCTTCGGCGGCTGGAAGCGCAGCCTGTTCGGCGACCACCACATCTACGGCCCCGAGGGCGTGCGCTTCTACACCCGCTACAAGAGCGTGATGCAGCGCTGGCCCAGCGGGATCAAGGACGGCGCGCAGTTTGTGATGCCGACGATGAAGTGACCCAGCAAGGGTGCGGTGTTACCATGGTGACACCGAATTGGAGATGGCGATGCCCACGACCAGCCTCAAGATCGACGACGAACTCAAGCAGCGCATCGCCGCTGTAGCGCAGGCGAAGGACACCAATGCGCATGCGTGGATGGTCGACACACTGAAGCGTGCGATTGAACAGGCTGAGCAGGAAGTCGAGTTTCTCGAAATCGCCGAGAAGCGCTGGGCCAAGTTCAAGCGTGACGGCAAGAGCGTGAGTCAGGCCGACATGGAGGCCTACCTCGACGCGCTGGTGACAGGCAAACCGGCACGTAAGCCTGAAGCGACCGCATGGTCGAAGTGAGATTTGCGGAAGGCACTGCAGACGACTTCGAACGCATCTATTCGTTCTACTCCACGATCGACCCAGCGCTCGGCGCGCGAGCGCTGCTCGCCATTCGGGAGCAGGTTCGTCTGTTGTCGACGATGCCCGAAGTCGGTCGGCGCGAGGCGGGCGCCTTTCGGCTTTTGCCGATCCGCTTTGGGCAGGGCGGCTTTCAGGTGCGTTACGAGTTTGTCCCCCAATTGAATCTGGTGCTCGTGCTTGCGATCCGCCACCAACGTGAACAGGAGTTCTGACATGACGCTGGTTTCCGACGAACTTCACCTCAAGTCCGAAGAGCTCAACAACTACTGGATGCCCTTCACGGCCAACCGGCAGTTCAAGGGGGCGCCGCGGCTCATCGCCAAGGCGAAGGGCATGTACTACTGGGACGACCAGGGCCGGCAGATCCTGGATGGCATTGCCGGGCTATGGTGTTGCAATGTGGGCCACAACCATCCGCGGGTGGTCGAGGCGATCCAGAAGCAGGCGGGCGTGCTGGACTACGCGCCGCCCTTCCAGATGGGCAATCCCCTGCAATTCGAGCTGGCCAACCGGTTGGCAGACATCACGCCGGGCTCGCTCAACAAGGTCTTCTACACGAACTCGGGCAGCGAGAGCGTGGACACGGCCCTGAAGATCGCGATTGCCTACCACCGTGCCCGCGGCGAAGGCTCGCGTGTGCGCCTGATCGGCCGCGAGCGTGGCTACCACGGCGTGGGCTTTGGCGGCATTGCGGTGGGCGGCATGGTGGCCAACCGCAAGATGTTCGGCACGCTCATGGCGGGCACGGACCATCTGCCGCAGACCTGGAATTTGAAGGAGCAGGCCTACAGCCACGGCCAGCCGGCCTGGGGCGCGCATCTCGCCGATGAGCTGGAGCGTCTGGTGGCGCTGCACGACGCATCCACCATTGCCGCGGTGATCGTGGAGCCGGTGGCGGGCTCGGCGGGCGTGCTGATTCCGCCCGTGGGTTATCTGCAGCGCCTGCGCGAGATCTGCGACAAGCACGGCATCCTGCTGATCTTTGATGAAGTGATCACCGGCTTCGGCCGCCTGGGCACCGCCTTCGGCAGTCAGGCCCTGGGGGTGACGCCGGACCTCATGACCGTGGCCAAAGGCATCACCTCGGGCACCGTGCCGATGGGCGCGGTCTTCGCCAAGGACGAGATCTATGACACCTTCATGAGCGGCCCGCCGCACATGATCGAGCTCTTTCATGGGTACACCTACTCCGGCCACCCGCTGGCCTGCGCCGCCGGCATCGCCGTGCAGCAGGTCTATCAGGAGGAGGGGCTGTTCCAACGCGCCGCGGAGCTCGCCCCCTACTTCGAGCTGGCGGTGCATTCGCTCAAGGGGGCGCCGCACGTGATCGACTGCCGCAACCTGGGCCTGATGGGTGCGGTGGAACTGCAGGGCCGCGCAGGTAGCCCCACGGCCAAGGCCTTCGAGGTGTTCCTGAAGTGCTACGAGCGGGGCGTGCTGATCCGCACCACCGGAGACATCCTCGCCTTCACGCCCTCGCTGATCGTGCAGAAGGCCGAGATCGACCGGATTTTCGGCACCGTGCGCGAGGTGCTGGAGACGGTTGCGGCGTGAGATGCGTCGCCTGAATTCAGGCAGAAAATCGGCCGAGGTCCGCATGCCACAAGCGGATAGCGGCCCAGCGGCATCTTCAATTGAAGCGCCGATATCCGCCTGAAAACCGGCTGATTTTCATTGATCGGTTGAAAATCGACTCGGCAAGATGCGGACAGGCGGAAAGCGCGTCTGATCGGTACTAGCCGAACAATTTGCCCTCAAGTCCCTCGGAACCCGGCCGACAACCTTCGTACGGGGCAAAGCGGCAGAGATGCCGTGACGCAAAGCCTCCGGTCCACGCGCGGCGCGGCTTGCGCAGCGATGGATAGCGGGGCCGCCCTTTCACGATGCGAACGCACAGACGCTCGCAAGGAAAGGAACAACATGAAGCAGTCCATCCTCATCGGTCTGGCCGTCGGCGCGCTCGCCGGGCTGGTGCCCACACTGGCTCAGGCCAACGATGCCGCGCTCGTGCAGACGCGCATTGCCGAAGCCGCCAGCATCCACACCTTTGCCACCGCTGCGCGCCTGTGCGGCAGCATCAGCGAGCGTGAGCTCGTGCTGGCTCAGAACCGCATGGATCGCATCCACGCCGTGGACATGAATGCCAGCCAGCGCGAGACCTATCTGGTCCTGCGCGCCTCCAACAGCTTCAAGGAAACCGTGCTTGCTCGCGCCGTGGAGCATGTGCGCCGCGGCTGTGGACAGGATCTGGCCGAGACCTGGCGTGACCTGAGCGTCAGCTTGGCGCAGGCTGATGTGCCTGCCAACACCACGGTGGCGCTGCGCGCCGAATAAGGCACCGCATCCCGCACGCCGGTCGATCGGCGTGCCATCTCCGCCGAGCCGGGCGGCGTCATCCTCCGGCCCCAACAGCCGCCTCGGGAGGGGCGGCTGTTGTCGTTGTGGCGTACGAATCCTGCGTTCAGGTGCTCGCCCACATGCGCAGCAGGTTGTGATAGACCCCGGTCAGCTTCACGGCCTCGGCGGTCTCGCCCTGCTGCTGGCGCAGGGCCAGCACGCTCATGTCGAGATCGAAGAGCAGGCGGCGCTGGGCATCGTCGCGCACCATGCTTTCCACCCAGAAGAAGCTCGCCAGCCGTGCGCCGCGCGTGACGGGCTCGACACGGTGCACGCTGCTGGCCGGGTAAAGCACCATGTGACCGGCGGGCAGCTTGACCCGCTGGCTGCCGAAGGTGTCCTCGATCACCAGCTCGCCACCCTCGTACTCGTCGGGCTCAGCCAGGAACAGCGTGCATGAAACATCGGTGCGTACATGCTGCGCCGTGGGCGCGAAGGTGCGGATGGCATTGTCGATGTGGTTGCCGAAGGCGTTGGCCGCACCGGCGTAGCGGTTGAAGAGCGGCGGGTAGATCTTGCGCGGCAGCGCCGCCGTCATAAACAGGGCGCTGGCGGCCAGACCCTGGAGCACCAGCTGGCGCGCCTCGCGGGCGGCCATGCTGGTCTCGGGCAGCTGCTGATTGTTCTTGACCTGGGCGCTTTGCGTGCCGGCCGTGATGCGCCCATCCGCCCAGTCGGCATCACGCATCAGATCGCGGGCGCGCGCAAGCTCGTCGCCACTCAGCACATCCGGAATCTGCAGCAGCATGGCAGGCTCCTAGAAGCGGACCGAATATGTGAGCTGTGCCGTGCGGCGCGCACCCGGCACCACGTGGCCTGAGTACACGCCCTCGTAGTACAGCGTGTCGGCCAGGTTCACGAGGTTGAGCTTGAGCTTCCAGGTGTCCACGGCGTACTCGACCATGGCGTCGGTACGCACGTAGGCGGGCACCGCGTTGGTGTTCGTGGCGTTGCCGTAGCGCGTGCCCACGGCCTCCACGCCCAGGCCGGCCCGCCAGCGCTGCGTGAACTGGTAGTTGCTCCATAGGCTGAAGGTGTAGTCCGGCGTGTTGATGGGCTTCTTGCCCTTGTTGGGGCCCTGCTGGCCGCTGGCTTCGTCCACCTTGCCGCGCAGCACGGCCAACGCACCGAAGACTTCCCAGTCCTTGGTGATGCGCCCGGCCAGCTCGATCTCCACGCCGTCGGTATGCCGCTTCCCGTTGAGCAGGAAGACCGTGGGATTGGACAGATCGGTGTTGCGCTCGTTGGTCTTCTCAGTGCGGAACAGGGCAGTGCGCAGGGCGAGGTCACCGTCGAGCAGATCAAACTTGGCACCGAGTTCGATGTTGCGGTTTTCCTCCGGCGGCGTATTGGCGCTGCGGTCGTCCAATTGATAGAGCTCGCCCGAGGGGTTGAAACTCGTGCCCCAGCTCGCGTAGTAGCTCATCTCGGTGGTGGGTTGCCAGATCAGGCCGGCGCGCTTGCTCCACTGCCTGTCGGTGCGCGTGAGCGGTCCCAGCGGGGCAACCCGGTTGTAGTCGGCCGAGAAGTCATCAAAGCGCAGACCCGCCACGAGCTTGATGGTGTCCGTGACCGACACGGTGTCCTGCGCATACACGCCCACGGTGTCTGCCGTGTAGTAGTTGAAGTTGATGCGCGAGATGTTGGCGAGATATTCCGGCGGCAGCACCGGTTGCGTCGGGTTGAGGGCCGTGGTGGCCGGGTTGGTCACGGTGGTGATGTTGGTCCAGCGGGTGGATTTCTCGCGCATCAGCTCCACACCGGTGAGGAACTCGTGCTTCATGCCCCAAAGCGTTGCGGCGCCCGTGAGGTCGGTCTGGCTGGTGAGCGTTTCTTCCACGCCGCCTCGCGCCTGGCGCTGACGGTTGATGACGGTGGTCTCGTTCACCGCCGTGGTGCCCGCCGCAAAGCGCGGCGCCACGGCCCAGAGGTCGCGCTCGTACCGGCCGCTGCGCAGCACGGTGCGCAGGGCAAGGTCCTTGCTGAAGCGGTGGAGGTAGGTGCCGGTGAGGATGCCTGTCTGGTTGCGGTCGAAGTCGGTCTCGGTGATGCCGAAGAAGCTCTTCGGATCCATGCGTGTTGTCTCCGGCGCAGGGCGGCCGTTGAAGAAGGGCACGCCGTAGTCCGGGATGTTGTTGTCCTTGAGCCAGTAGGCCGCGAGGATCAGCTCATCATCCGTGCCCAGGCCCCAGCCCACGGTGGGCGCCAGGCCCACGCGCTGCTGCGTGGGGCCGCTGCGCCAGCTGTTGGACTGTGCGCTGACCGCGCTCATGCGAAACGCGGTGGTGGCGTTCACGGCGGCATGCAGATCGGCCGTCGCGCGGCGGTAGGCGTTCGTGCCGTAGGTCAGTTCCACTGTGGAGACGTCGTACACGCGCGGCTGCTTGCTCACCTGGTTGATGATGCCGCCGGTGGCGCCGCGGCCGAAGAGCATGCCGGCGCTGCCGCGTAGCACGTCGATGCTTTCCAGGTTGAAGGTCTCGCGGTTGTATTGCGCGATGTCGCGCAGGCCGTCCAGATAGAGGTCGCCCACGGCGCTGTAGCCGCGCAGGGTGATGTTGTCGCCTACGCGGCCGCCTTCGCCCGCGTTGAAGGTCAGGCTCGCCACGTTGCGCAGCGCTTCCTTGAGCGTGTCGGCGTTGCGGTCGGCCATCAGCTGCTCGGGAATCACCGTCACCGCGTTCGGGATGTCCTTGAGGTCCTGCGCCATCTTGCCTACGCGGCTGCGGCCGGTCTTCAGTCCGCTGTCGGTGGGGGCGTTGCCGCTGATGCTCTGTTGCGGGAGCTGGGTGGCCGGGCCGCGGTAGCGGCGGTCGATCACCGGGGCATCGGACTCCGGCTTGGCGTCCGACTTGACGTCTGCACCGGGCTTTGACTCACCCGTGAGTGCCGGGGCCGGTGCAGGAGCAGGGCTGCTGGACGGCGCCGGAGGGCTGTTCGGTGTCGGATTCGCCTGCCCCCAAGCCGGCAGGCTGCCGCCCAGCGCGATGGCGGTGACGAGTACGCCCAGGCTCGCTCCCATAGGGCTAGGCGTGTAAGTGGGCACTGACAAGATAGCCTGAGCTGCGGCGACTTTGGGTGCGTTGTGGTGATGCTTTCTGTGGTGCTTTCTACTCATTCTTCCCTCCAATGCAAATAATTCTCAACTGCGAATAATACACAAATGAGAATCGTTCGCATTAAAGAGTGAGCGACAGACTGAACCGAGGCGGCCTCGCCTGAGGGCTACCATCCCGCCCGATGGCGCGATCCAAGACCCCAAGCAAACCTGGCCCCGCGGGCGCGGCGCCCGCGCAGGACGACCCACTCGCCGGCCACAGCGTGGAGCTGCTCAAGGCCCTGCACATCCTCACTCGCGAGGGCAAGCTCAATCAGGACAGCCGGCGCAAGCTCAAGCAGATCCAGCACCTGTTCCAGTTCATCGAGCCGCTGCTTCGTGAGTCCGTGCACGCAGACAACACGCCGCTCACGCTCGTGGACCACGGCGCCGGCAAGAGCTATCTCGGCTTCATCCTGTACGACCTGTTTTTCAAGCAGAGCGCGCAAGCCTTCAAGCTCTGGAGCATCGAGACGCGGCCCGAGCTGGTCGAAAAAAGCCGCGAACTGGCGCGCGCCGCCGGCTTCTCGGGCATGGAGTTCCTGAACCTTTCGGTCGCGCAGGCCACGCAAAGCCCGCTGCTGCCGCAGCAGATCGACGTGGTCACCGCGCTGCACGCCTGCAACACCGCCACGGACGACGCGATCGACTTCGCGCTGGCCAAGCGCGCGCAGCACGTGGTCATCGTGCCCTGCTGTCAGGCCGAGGTCGCCGCCGTCTTCCGCCAGGGCAAGGCGGATGCGCTGGCGCGCACGAGCCTCGCCGAGCTCTGGCGCCACCCGCTGCACACACGCGAATTCGGCAGCCAGGTCACCAACGTGCTGCGCTGCCTGCGCCTGCAGGCGCACGGCTACCAGGTCACGGTGACGGAACTCGTCGGCTGGGAGCACTCGATGAAGAACGAGCTCATCATCGCCACCCAGAAGCACCAGCCGGGCAAGGCCGCTGCACGCCGCCTGACGGAGATGCTTGACGCGCTCGGGCTGCATGCAGTGCGTGAACGCTTTGCGGTGCCGCAGCCTTAAGGCGTCTGACGCACCCGTTTAGGCGAGGTGACGCCCACCACGTCGAGCTTGCATACTGAGGTGCAGCGGGTCCTCCCGCACCATCCAATCAGTCCGGGAGATTCCATGCTCGCCTTGAATCGTCTGCTCTGCGCCGCAGCGCTCGTGCTTGCCGCCCACGGGGTGCAGGCTGCTGAACCCTCGGAGGCCTCGCTCGAGACCTTGATGGTGGTGTCACGGGCGGAGCGCAACATCGATGCGGTCTTCAGCGCCATGCAGCCCATGCTGAAGCGAATGCGCACCGAGATGATGCCCGGTACGCTGTCCGCGGAAGAAGAAAAGCGGTTGGACGCGATGGAAGCCAAGATGCTCGGCGTCATCCGGGACGAACTCTCCTGGGCCAAGCTGAAGCCGTTGACGATGCAGATCTACCGCGAGTCATTCACGCAGTCCGAAGTGGACGGCCTGATCGCGTTCTACCAAACCCCAGCCGGTCAGGCTTTCATTGAAAAGATGCCCTTGGTGATGCAGAAGTCCATGATGATGACGCAGTCGCGAATGAAGCCCATGATGGAGCGGATCCAGCAGATCGCACAGGAAGCAGCCGCCGAAGGCGGCAAGAAGTAGATCCCGGTGGTTTGGGCGCTGTGCCCCCCGCAGTCTCCGACGCGCGGGTTAGCGAGGGCTGCCGCTCGCGGCACAACGCGGCAAGATGCGCGGCTTGCTGCTCACCCCGCTCCTGCCCGCCATGAAATCCGCGCTCATCTACATCGCCAACCGCATCTGGCTCATCCTGTCCATCTATGCCGTGAGCCTGGTGCTCGGCGCGGCCAGCTTCGCGCTGCTGGAGAGCAAACCCTTCACCGACGGACTTTGGTGGGCGGTGGTGACCGCGCTCACAGTGGGCTATGGCGATCTTTCACCCGTAACGCCCGCCGGGCGTGTGGCGGGCATCGTGTTCGGGCACTTCTGGATCTTCTTCGTCATCCCGATGATCATCGCCAACATCATCATGCACCTCGTCGAAGACAAGCATCTGTTCTCCGATGAGGAGCAGCGCGAGCTGATGCTGCGGCTTCGGCGTGTCGAGACGCTGCTGGAAGCGCGTGTGACACCCGTCGCGGGGATTGGGCAGCAGAACGGGTATTCGGATTCACAATCTGGCGAATCACGATCTACTTAAAAAGAAACACTTACAGCCATACAAATGTGATTCATCAATTTGCCGAAGATTGGCGTCCATCAAGCGGAAAGACACATTTGTAGCGATCAAAATACTTCATTTTCGGCTGCGAACTGCCGGTGTCGAGGCGCAGTTCACGGTGATCCGACAGGAATTGAGCCGCAGGGATCACTGAGTGGCGCGCGCCAGACGCAGGACGGGGTTGCCCTGCGCGTCGCTCATGAAGAGCAGGCCCTTGTCGGTGCGCACCGTTCGTGCCTTGGCGAGTGCCGCGAAAAAGGCGTCTTCCTGTTGCTGTACCGCGCCTGCGCACAGCTTGCGCGTGCTGGCCAGCGGGCCGAACTTCAACTCGTTGCCCTTTAGCTCGACGCCACCCGTGAAGTTGTTGCAGCCGCCGCTGCCCGAGACACGTCCCTCGCTCGTGAACTGGATGCGTGACTGCAGGCGATCGATCACACCCCTGCCGTCGATGTTCTCAGCCACCCAGACGCCATGGGAAAGCGCAGCCAGGCTGGGTGGCGTTGCGCCCTCACGGCCGGTCAGGCTCACGCAGGCGCTCAGCAGGGCCGCAGCCGTCAGCGCCGAGACCGTCGCGGTCAGCCGCGCCAGCGGGATGGAAACGTGACTGCAGGCTTCGAACATGGCGGCTCCGTGTCAGTGGCGTGGGGCGATGACGTCGCGCTGTGACGCCGCTCAGCATGGCAGATCATCATGCCCGCGCCGGTGTGCGCCGCAAAGCCAGCACCGTAACGCGGCGCGCACAACCCCGCCACGCCCGGGACGGCCGGCGTCCAATGCACCTGCGCAAGCGCAACTTGCTTTGTCTTCACGCAACAGCCAGCGCAAGTGCTGCCGCAACAGCAAGCGGATGCACGCGCAAGCCCAAACCTCCTCAACTTTGGGGGCGAACGCGTTCACGTCGCCACGCATACTCAGATGCTGAAGCAGGCCCATGAGCCTGCCAGCAAGCGAACTGGAGTCGCTGGGGATGTCGGAACACGATCGGCCGCCGAGTGGCGCGCAGGACGACGCGTGGCTGTACCCGACGCGAAGGGTCAGCACGCGGACGGTCTGGCTTGCAGCAGCGTTCGGGCTTGCGCATCTGCTGCTGAGCGCTGCATGGGTGGTGCTCGCCCTGAATGCCGGAAGCTGGCTGGGGCCCAGTGGTGCCGACTGGGCCACGCTGATGGGCCTGGCGCTGGCCGGCGCGTGCCTGATCGGTGCCGCACTGCACTGGGCCGTGCTGCGCTGCCTTGGCGGGCCTGTCCTCGCGCTGGAGCAGTTCCGCCACGGGCTCTGGGCGGCCCGCCGCGCGCTGCGGCCGAAGTCTCGGCGGGCAAAGCGCGTACCCGCCAGCGATCGCGAACTGGTCGAAGGCATGCGCCGATCCCAGTTGCGCACTCAGCGCATGCTGCTGATGCAGCACCAGACCCTGCAGCGCGAGCTGAAGCGCCACGAGCAATTTCTACAGTCGGTGAGCAAGAGCATCGCGCGCCCGCTGGGCGCAGCCCAGGCTCTGACCGAGATGGTGGCGCGCAATGGTCTCTCGGTGGACCAGCAGCGCTACATGGATGCGCTGCGCCTGGAGCTGCAGGACGTGCGGCTCGTGTTGGACCATTCGATCATGCTGGACCGGCTGCCCGCTCTGGGCGCGGAACTGAGCGCGCAACCCACCGATGCGAGCCGAGTTGTCCAGCGCGTGGTGCGCCCGCACATGCTCGACGCTTTCAGATCAGGCACCCGCGTCTATGTGTCCTTCGACTCGCGCTTCCCGGCGCGTGTCCTGCTCGATGCCTGCCGGTTTACGCAGATCGTCGATGAGCTGGTGGCCAACGCGGTGCGCGCGACACGGCAGGGGCATATCCGCGTGAGCCTGCTGCGCAGCGGCCCGCGCGAGCTGCGCTTCGTGGTCACGGACAGCGGCACGGGCATGAGCGCTGCCCAGCTTGAGCGGCACCGCCGGCGCATGAGCCAGGCGCGAGCCCAAGGGCGCGGCGGGCTGGTCCGCGCACACCTGTTGGCCCGTGAGCTGGGTGGCGAGCTCCGGTTGGCGTCGCAATCAGGTGTCGGCACGCAGGTCATCGTGCAACTGCCCTGCACGGTTCACGAGCAAAAGCCGGGCCGCTTCTCTGCGCGGCATGTGGCGCCGCCCGCGCGCCTGCTGATCTATGCCGATGATCCGGCCTGCCTGCCGGATCTGGAGCCGCTGGCGGTCCGCGCAGGCTGGCAGGTGCGCGTGGCGCGACAGCCCGAAGACCTGTTCGCCGTCGATCAGCGCAGCCCGCTGCATGTGCTCGTGGTCCAGATGGCGCCCAATCAGATCGACCTGCGGCCGGTCATCACCAAACTCGCGGCCGGGACCACCTGGAGCGTGCTGCTGCATCCGGGTCAGACACTGGCACCGGGTCAGGCCCAGGCGCTGCGCAGTGTGGATCCGCATCTGGGCAGCAGCGACACGATACGCGAGACGCTCACGCATCTGGCACCCATGAGCCTTCGCGACTGGGAGGAAATGCTGCTCGCGTTCTCGCCGATGTCCATGCTCGGGCAGCGCCCGCCGCAGCCACCTGCGGCGCAGCGGCTGCAGGCGGCGCGAACCAGTGGCCGCGTGCTGCTGGTTGAAGATAATCAGGTCGCGCGGCTGCTTGCGGAAGCTGCGCTTCGCGAGCGCGGCTGGGCGGTTGTCAGCGTGGAGTCGGCCGAACAGGCGCTGCGCGTGCTGGATCTGCACGTCAACTCCGAAGCCTGGCAGCTGGATCTCGTCCTGTGTGACATCGATCTGCCTGGCGCATCCGGTGCCGATCTGGTCCGACGCTGGCGCCGGGTGGAGGCTGCCGTGGGCCTGCGGGCGGTGCCGTTCATCTGCGTGTCGGCCACGGATCGCTTTGACGTGAAGGCGGACGCCCTGGCCGCGGGCATGCTCACCCATCTGGGCAAGCGCCTGGGTGTCGAAGCGCTCGATTATCTGGAGCGCTTCCGGCCTGCACCCGCCCCGGTCGAGCCCCTGACGCCGTAAGCCGCCTGGTCATCGAGCCGAACTGACCGAGCAAAAAAAAGCCCGCGACGTATCGCGGGCTTGAAAGGGCGGACTGTGGTGCGCCCCGGGATTCCACTGGGGTCAGCGTTGTTCGCTGCGGCTGCGGTGCGCGGCGCCGCAGCGTGCTGCGTCAACGCGTCTTGATCTCGATCTTCTTGGCCTTGAGCAGCGCACCCGTGCTGCTGACGGTGGGCAGCTCGTCGCCGCAGGCCTGGACGAACTTGCCATTGGCCAGATCCGCCGCGGTGCCGCCTTCGAAGTTGGCGGCGCTGGCATCCACGGTGAAGCCGAGCAGCTTGAAGTTGCTGGCGCTGACGAAGTCATAGACCTGCCCTTCAATCTTGAAGGCCTTGCAGACGTCTTCGCGGCGCGGGTCGGCAAACACGATGCGCTCGGCTGCGAAGCTGCCGTTCACTACGCGGCCGGTCACGATCACGTAGGCACCGTTCTTCAGATCGGCCGCCGTGCCGCCCGTGAACACGGTGCTCGGCGCCACGGTTACGGCAGTGCCGTTGATCTTGAAGCCGGAGCCGTCGGCCGCGGCATCCGTCACGGTGCCGGCCACGACGGTGGGCGGCAGGGCGGGCACGCTGGCCTGGAAGATCACGGTCTTGGCTTCGAATACGGTGGCCTGCTGCTCGCCGATCATCCAGACCACGGCGCCGTTCTTCAGATCGGCCTCGGTGCCGCCGACGTAGCGGGCCGAGCCGCTGACCTTGGCCGCCTTGCCGTTGACCTTGAAGTTCTCACGCGAAACAAAGTCGGTGATGCCGCCGGCCAGCACGGCACCCTGGGCGAGGCTGTCCTCGAACTCGACCTCGGTGGCCTTGACGATATTGCCTTGCGTCGAGCCCTTGATCTCCACCAGACGGCCGTTGGCGAGATCGCTCGCGGTGCCGTCTTCGAAGGTGGCAGCGCTGGCGTCCACCGCCACGCCGCGCACCTTGAAGCTGGACTGCGAAACGTAATCGGTGATGAAACCGATCAGGCGGATCTCGCCGTCGATGTCACGGAAGAAGCGCACCTTCGTGGCGAGGAGCTTGCCGTCCTTCATGTTGCCGAAGACGATCACGCGCTTGCCCTCAGCCAGATCAGCCGCCGCACCGTTCTCATACGTGGCGTTGCTGGCATCGACCGGCGTGCCGGCGACCATGAAGTCCGCGGCGCTCTTGAAGCTCATGACTCGGCCCTCGACGGCCGCTGGCGCGCCATCCTGGAAGCGCGGTGCCTTGACGGCCTTGACCACCGTGGCGGTCAGCACATTGCCCACCGGCGCGGCATTGCTGCGTACACGCACCAGCGCGCCTTCGGGGATGGCGTTGCTGTCGAAGCCGATCAGGCGGGCGCTGCCGTAGTTCACGGTCAGGCCGTTCATGGTGAAGCTGGTGGGCGTGACGCCGGTGGCCTTGCCGAACAGGATCACGCGGCCCATCTCGCTGGCCGGCTTCACCTCCACGCGCGTGGCTTGCACGCGGCGGTTCTCGAAGTCCACCGTGCCGTGTACCTCCACCCAGTTGCCTACGGCCAGCGCAGCCAGGTTGCTGGCGCCTTCGAAGACCGTCTTGCTGTCGGTGGCGATGGTGATGTCGCGGATGCGGAAGGTGCTGGCGGTGGTGTCAACGGCGGTCACCGCGCCACGCACGGCGGTCTCCACCGTCACGCTGTCGGCCTTGCCGCTGACGTTGTCGCTGGCCACCTTGCCTTGCACCTGCGCCTGCATGCCCAGTTTCAGGCTGCCGGCGGCCACGGTCTCGTCATCGAGCTGGATGGTGGCGCTGCTGTCATCCCAGCGCACGCCATTGACCATCACGCTGCCAAAGCCACCGATGGTGCCTGCATAGAACCCGGGCGGCACGATGGCCACCGGCCCCGGCGTGACGGCCGGTGCGCCAGCGGAGCCGCCGCCGCAGGCTGCCAGCAGCAGGGTGGATGCGCCCAGGAGGCCAGCCATCAGGCCGGCGCCCCAGCGGCGCCATGTGGATGTGCGTCGTGAATTCATGATCTTGAACCTCCAAAGGGTTTGGGTCTGTCGGGGGCGTCGCTGCGCGCTGTCGGGCCAGGGGCTGCGCCTTCGCAGGCGCGGAGGAGGAGAGGCCCCCGTGGACTCGACATCTGCGTGCAGCGATGTCGTGATTGGGATTATTTTCCCAAATACAGAAAAGCTCAAGTAGAATTTGGGATGTGAAGCCCAAATCAGGTGTAACAAAATGCCGGTTGCGCTTCACCGCGGTGGGGCGCCGTGCTCAGGCTGATCGGGCGGGCGCGGCGGCTGCACCGCACTGATTGGATGGAAATGGACCCTCGCGCCGCCCTGTCTGCCGCTGTTGTTCGCCTGCTCACGCCGCTTGTGCGCGTGCTGCTGCGCCACGGCATGGCCTTCGCGGACTTCGCCGAACTGGCCAAGCGCACCTACGTTCAGGTGGCGGACAAGGACTTCGCCTTGCCCGGCAAGCGGCAGACCGATTCACGCATCTCCGTGCTCACGGGCCTGACGCGCAAGGACGTGGCGCGCCTGCAGGCTGACAATGTGGCGTCGGACGCGGCATTGGCGGCCGAGCGCAACCGCGCGGCGCGCGTGCTCAATGCCTGGGTGCTCAAGCGCAAGGCCGAGGACGGCACACCTGCGCTGCTGACGATGGACCAATTCGCCGAGCTGGTGAAGGAAGCCAGCGGGGACATGCCGGCGCGTGCGGTACTGGATGAATTGCTTGCCGCCGAAGCCGTGCAGATCGACGAGGGCCTGTTGCGCCTGCTGACGCAGGACTACCGCCCTCAGGGCAGCGAAAAAGACGGCCGCCGCCTTCTGATACTTGGCGAGCATGTGCGCGATCTGCTGGAAAGCGCTGATCACAATCTGACACACCCGCCTGAAGATGCCTTCATCCTGCGCCGGGTGTATTTCGACAACATTCCTGCCGAGGCCGTACCGGCGCTGCGGGCGGCCTTGCGTGCCGCCGGCGAAGACGTCATTGCCAAGGCACGAGAACAACTTGCCCAGGCCGATCTCGGCGATGACCTCGTCGCACCCGGCCGTACGCGTGTGAGTCTCGGCGTCTATTACCTCGAAGAATCCGGTCCGAAGTCACCGGGAGAATCCTCATGAACTCCATCCTCCAGATTGCAGGACAGTGGCTGCGCCGCGTCCGACCCCATGTGGCCACGACGCTCTGTGCCGCAGCGGTGTTGACCCTGCCGGCTTGCGGCGGCAGCGAACCCACGCGCGTGGCCGGCGGCGGCAGTGACGGGTTGGGCGTCGTGCCCGACTCCGCCGCCAGCGGCGTGATCACCGGCTTCGGCAGCGTCATCGTCAATGGCGTGCGCTGGGACGTGAGCACGGCAGACATTGCCGTCAACGGCGTGAGCAATCGCGGACAGGACGACTTGCGCGTGGGCATGGTGGTGACCGTCACAGGCAAGCGGGACGCCGCGGCCAGCAGCGGCCGTGCGGTACGCATTGCCTTCGACAACCTGCTGCAGGGCAGTGTGGAAGCCACCCTCGCCGTGAACTCCTTGCGCGTGGCCGGCCAAACTGTCCAGGTAAGCAGCGACACGCAGTTTGAAGGCGTGGCCGATGCAGCCAGCCTACGCCTGGGCGACCGTGTACAGGTCTCCGGCTTCCGTGAGCGCGCCGGCGTGATTCGCGCCACCTGGATCGGCGTGCTGTCCACGGTCAATGCGATCGAGCTGACCGCGCCGATCACTGCCGTGGGTACTGGCAGCATCCAGGCCGCGGGTCTGATCATTGACACCCGCAGCGCGCAGCTGGTGGATGTGCCGGCAGGCGGTCTAGTCGTGGGGCAGTGGGTACGCATCGTGCTCGCCGGCCCGCCGATCGCAGGCAACGCGACGGCTACCCGGGTGCGCGTGATCAGCAGCGGCTTCATCCCGAGCGTCATCAACGCGCAGCTACAGGGCCTGGTGGAAGACTACAGCGCCGCTGCAGGCACGTTTGAGATCAATGATCAGCCGGTGTGGTTGACCGCCGCCACGCGCTTCGTGGACGGCACGCGCGCGAACCTGGTAGAGAACGCCCGCGTTGAAGTGCGCGGTGTGGTGGTCAGTGGCGCCCTGCAGGCCGACGAGGTGCGCTTCCTGCCCGACCTGCTGGGCGCCAGCGCCCGCGGCCCGGTGGCGACTGTGGACGCGCCGAACAGTCGCTTGGTGATGTTCACGGCAGGTGGCTTGGAGGTGCGCGTGGACAGCGACACCCTGCTGGTTGACAGCCTCAATCCCAGCGGTCCGCTGAATCTCGCGACGCTGACCGCGGCGGATGATGTGTTGGTGCTGGGCCGTGGTAGCCCCTCGGGCTCAGGCGGCGGACGCATCGATGCGCGCGTCGTTCAACGGCTGCTGCGTGGCGGCCCGGCAGTTGTGGACGGCGAGATCACCGCAGCGAGCGGCACCCGGCTGGCCGTGCTCGGCGTAGCGGTTGAGGTGTCCGGCGCGGTCACGCTCAACGCCGCCGGCCAGCCGATCACCCCGACCGAGTTCCTTGCGCAGGCCACTGCAGGCCGTAGCGTCCGCGCCGATGGGCGCTTCGGCGGCGGCGTACTCACGGCGAACGTTGTGCGCCTGCAGATCAGGTAGTCATTTTCGGCCATCAGAGCCATAAAGAAAAAGCGCCTGAAGAATGGCAAATGAATTGCGGAAAGCCGCTTAATTAAACTCCTAAAAAAGTTAATTTCGGTCATAAATCGTACGCAGAGTTCTGTCTGGCGCATGCTGGCCGTGGCACCGTCACGGCCACACCCTCGGGCTGTCATGGGGTCTGCACCGGGCGCCGCGGCCGGAGCCTTGAAATACATTGGCCGCATGAGTGCTGTATCCACCGACGCCACCGAAATCGTCCGCGCGGCCTGCCCGCACGACTGCCCCGACACCTGCGCCATGCACATCACTGTGCGGCATGAGCAGGGCAAGCGCATCGCCATCAAGGTCGCGGGCGATCCTGATCATCCGCCCACCGGTGGCGCGCTATGCACCAAGGTGAGCCGCTACTTGGAGCGCACGTACCATCCGGACCGCCTGACGCAGCCGCTCAAGCGCGTGGGCAAAAAGGGCGAGGGCCGCTTCGAACCCGTGAGCTGGGACACGGCGCTCACCGACATCGCGCAACGCCTGCAGGCCATCGCTGCCGTCGATCCGCAGCGCATCCTGCCCTACAGCTACGCCGGCACCATGGGCCTGGTGCAGGGCGAGAGCATGGCGGCGCGCTTCTTCCACAAGCTGGGTGCCAGCTTTCTGGACCGCACCATCTGCGCCACCGCCGGCGCGACCGGCCTGAATCTGACCACCGGACGCGTGGGCATCGACATGGAGCTCACGCAGGACGCCAAGCTCATCATCCTGTGGGGCACGAACGCGATCGCCAGCAATCTGCACTTCTGGACCCGCGTGCAGGAAGCCAAGCGCCGCGGAGCAACGCTGATCGCCATCGACCCCTACCGCTCGCTCACGGCCGAGAAGTGCCATGAGCACATTGCACTGCTGCCGGGCACGGACGGCGCACTGGCGCTGGCGATGATCCATGTGCTCGTGCGTGACAACCTGCTGGATCACGACTACATCAGCAAGCACACGCAGGGCTTTGAAGAACTCAAGGCGCGCGCGGCGCAGTACCCGCCGCGGAGAGCTGCCGAATTGTGTGGCGTGAGCGCAGAGGTCATCGAGTCGCTCGCCCGCCGTTATGCACAGACCGCGCTGGCCGGTGAAGGCGCCCTGATCCGCGGCAACTACGGCATGCAGCGCGCCCGCGGCGGTGGCAACGCCGTGCGCGCCATGGCCTGCCTGCCCGCGCTCGTAGGCGCCTGGAAGCACCCGGCCGGCGGCCTGCTGTTCTCCACCAGCGGCTGGTTCCCGGCCGACAACAACGCCCTGCAGCGCCCGGACCTGCTCGCAGGCCGTACACCGCGCACCATCAACATGAGCGACATCGGTCATGCGCTGAATGGCACCGGCCCCTATGCCGGGCAACTGCCAGTGGATGCGGTGGTGGTCTACAACAGCAACCCCGTGGCCATTGCCCCGGACTCCGGCAGCGTGGCGCGCGGTTTTGCGCGCGAAGACCTCTTCACCGTGGTGCTGGAGCACTTCCAGACGGATACGGCCGACTACGCTGACTACGTGCTGCCCGCCACCACGCAGCTCGAACACCTGGATATCCACAAGGCCTACGGCCACCACTACGTGCTGGCCAACAACCCGGCCATCGACCCCGTCGGCGAGAGCCTGCCCAACAGCGAGGTCTTCCGGCGCCTGGCCGCGAAGATGGGATTCACCGAGCCCTGCTTTGCCGACAGCGATGAGCAGATCGCCGCGCAGGCCTTCGACTGGTCCCATCCGCAGATGCAGGGCATCGATTGGGACAGCCTCAAGCGCGAGGGCTGGAAGAAGCTCGCCAACATCGGCCCGGCGCCCTTTGCGAATGGGGGCTTCCACACGCCGAGCGGCAAGACGGAATTTGCCAGCAGCGTGCTGGCCGCACAGGGCTTGGATGCCCTCCCGGACTACGTGCCTCCTGCCGAGGCCATGGACAGCGTGCTGGCCGAGCGCTATCCGCTGGCGATGATCTCGCCGCCGGCGCGCAACTTCCTGAACTCCAGCTTCGTGAACGTGCAGAGCCTGCGCGATACCGAAGGCGAACCGCATCTGGATCTTCACCCCGCCGATGCGGCAGCGCGCGGCATTGCTGCAGGCCAGCGCGTGCGGATTTTCAATGACCGCGGCAGCTTCACGGCGAAGGCGCGCGTGACGGATAAGGCCCGGCAAGGCGTGGTGGTCGCCCTGTCCATCTGGTGGAAGAAGCTCGCGGCCGACGGCAGGAACGCCAACGAGGTGACGAGTCAGGCCCTCACCGACCTGGGGGCGGGCGCAACTTTCTATGACTGCCTGGTTCAGGTCGAAGTGGCCTGAGCCGAGCCGGAGGCGACGACTCATGCGTTGGGCGGGGCTGGCTGTGGTCGTAAGTGCGGCGCTGCTGGCGGGCTGCAGCCACCTGGGCTACTACTGGCAGGCCGCGCAAGGGCAGCGCGAGCTGCTCGCAAAGGCGCGGCCGATTGAAGAGGTCGTCGCAGACCCCGCCACGGACCCGCGCCTGAAGCTGCGCCTGGAGAAGGCTCGCGAAATGCGCGCCTTTGCCTCGCGCGAACTCGGCCTGCCGGATAACCGCAGCTATACCGCCTACGCCGACCTCAAGCGGCCAGCGGTGGTGTGGAATGTGTTTGCCACGCCGGAGCTGTCCCTGCGCCTGAAGGAATGGTGCTTCCCCGTCGCGGGCTGCGTGACCTACAAGGGCTATTTCAGCGAGGCCGCCGCCCGCAAGGAAGCCGATGCTCTGCGGGCCGACGGCTGGGACGTGCACGTGGGCCTGGTGCCGGCGTACAGCACGCTGGGCTGGTTCGATGACCCGCTGCTGTCTACCTTCATCTGGTACCCGGAAGCGGAGCTTGCGCGCCTGATCTTTCATGAACTGGCGCACCAGCTGCTCTACGTGAAGGGCGACACGACCTTTAATGAATCCTTCGCGAGCGCGGTGGAGGAGTTCGGTGTGGAGCGCTGGCTGGCGCAGCATCCTGACCCGAAGCTGCGGGCAGACTACGACGTCTTCAACGCCCGCAAGCGCGACTTTCAGGCCTTGCTGGCCCAGTACCGCGCACGCCTCGAGGCCGCCTATGCGAGTGGCTCGGACGCGGAAAAGCGCGCGCGCAAGACCCAGGTGTTCGCCGATCTGCAGGCGGATTACCGGCGCATGAAGACCGAGCGCTGGGGCGGTTTTGCGGGCTATGACCGCTGGTTCGGTCAGGGTCTGACCAACGCGCATCTGGCCAGCGTGGGCAGCTACACCCAATGGCTGCCCGCGTTTCGCGCGCTGCTGAAGCGCGAGGGCAACGACATGCCGCGCTTCTACGCTGCAGTGCAGCAGCTGGCGCGCTTGGACAAGCCCCAGAGGGAGCAGGCGCTCGCAGCACTTGCGCCCATGGCGCCGAGTGTTGCGCTGCAGTAGAACGGCGCTGCATCCAGTGCTGTTGCAGCATGGCCAGCAACTCGCGCATCTGCGGAATCGCTCGGCATAATCGATCGGTTTGCAGACAGGGACGCGCCCGAACACGCGCGCTCTGGGGGAGCTTGCCTCTCGACGTTCCGAGGGTGGCATGCAAGCGTCTGGAGGAGACACACACATGGATACGCGCAACACCAAGCCCTGGCTGGCCCAATACCAGCCCGGCGTTCCGGCAGACGTCGATGTCGGCGTCTACAAGAGCATCAATCAGATGATGGACGAGGCCTTTGCGAAGTACCGCAATCGCACCGCCACCATCTGCATGGATGTTCGCACCAGCTACGGCCAGGTGGATGACGCCTCCAAGCAGGTGGCCGCCTGGCTGCAGAGCAAGGGCTTCAAGAAGGGTGCCCGCATCGCCATCATGATGCCCAACCTGCCGCAGTACCCGGTGTTGATCGCCGGCATCCTGCGGGCCGGCATGACGGTGGTGAACGTGAACCCGCTGTACACCCCGCGCGAGTTGGAGCATCAACTCAAGGACAGCGGTGCCGAGTGCATCTTCATCCTCGAGAACTTTGCCACCACGCTGCAGGAAGTCGTCGCCCGCACGCAGGTGAAACAGATCGTGGTGGCCAGCATGGGCGACATGCTCGGCTTCTGGAAGGGCATGCTCGTGAATTTCGTGGTGCGCGCCGTCAAGAAGATGGTGCCCGAGTTCACGCTGCCCAACGACGCCAAGACCAAGACGGTGCGCTTCCCGCACATGATGGACGAGGCCGAGCGCCTGACATGGCGCCCCGTGGACGTCGGCCCGGACGACATCGCGTTCCTGCAGTACACCGGCGGCACCACTGGCGTATCCAAGGGCGCCACGCTGCTGCACAAGAACATCGTGGCCAACATCGTCCAGGTGGATGCATGGATGCAGCCAGCCCTCTCCAAGCTGGGCAACAACGAAGAGCGCATCATGGTCTGCGCCCTGCCGCTTTATCACATCTTCGCGCTCACGGTCTGCAACATGATGGGCGCGCGCCTGGGCATGACCAACCTGCTGATCCCGAATCCGCGCGACATCCCCGGCTTCGTGAAGACGCTGCAGAAGTACAAGGTCAGCATGTTCCCGGCGGTGAATACGCTCTTTACCGCGCTGGCCAACAATGCGGACTTCGCCAAGCTCGACTTCTCGCGCCTGGTCATCTCCAACGGTGGCGGCATGGCCGTGACCAAGGCCACGGCCGACAAGTGGAAGTCCGTTACCGGCTGCCCGATCTCCGAGGGCTACGGCCTGTCCGAGACCTCGCCGGTGGCCACGGCCAACCACCCGGACGTGGCGGACTACAACGGCACCATTGGCATCCCTGTCCCGTCCACCGAGATCTCGATCCGTGATGATGACGGCAAGCCCGTGCCGATCGGCGAGCGCGGCGAGATCTGCATCAAGGGTCCGCAGGTGATGGCCGGTTACTGGAACCGCCCGGACGAGACTGCCAAGGTCATGACGCCGGACGGTTTCTTCAAGAGCGGCGACATCGGCATCATGGACGAGACCGGCTACGTGAAGATCGTGGACCGCAAGAAGGACATGATCCTCGTCTCCGGCTTCAACGTGTATCCCAATGAAGTCGAAGAGGTCATTTCCGCCTGCCCCGGCGTGCTGGAGTGCGCCGCCATTGGCGTGCCCGACGAGAAGGCCGGTGAGGCGGTCAAGGTCTTCGTGGTCAAGAAGGACCAGGCCCTCACCGAGCGCGATGTGATGGATTACGCGTCCAAGCACCTCACCGGCTACAAGAAGCCCAAGTACGTCGTTTTCCGTGACGACCTGCCCAAGACCAACGTGGGCAAGATCCTGCGTCGCGAACTGCGCGACATGGAGATGAAGAAGGCCGCATGATCCGCGGATCGAAGGCACAAAGGGCGCCGCGAGGCGCCCTTTGTATTCGTGCAGTTCGCGTGCGTGCTCAGTCTGCCTGCGCAGCAAGGCGGAGCAGTGCCTCACCCGTCACGCGCTGCAGCTTCCATTCGTCCATGCCCACTGCACCGAGCGTGCGGTAGAAGTCGATCGAGGGCTGATTCCAGTCGAGCACGCTCCATTCGAAGCGGCCGCAGCCGCGTTCGACGGCCAGCTTTGCAAGGTGGATCATCAGGGCCTTGCCATAGCCGCGGCCGCGGTAGGCGGGCTCGATGAACAGGTCTTCCAGATACAGGCTGGGGCGCCCCAGGAAGGTGCTGTAGTTGTGGAAGAACAGCGCGAAACCGACCGCAACGTCGTCCGGACCTTCGCCCTCGCAGGCCATCACCACTTCCACGTAGGGGCGTGCGCCGAACAGGTGCTCGTGCAGCGTGGTCTCGTCGGCCACGACCAGGTGCGAAAGCTTCTCGTATTCGGCCAGCGCACGGATCAGCGCCATCACGCGCGGCACGTCCGCCGGCGTGGCGGCGCGAATGTGGAACGTGCCGCTCATGCCGCGCGTGCCCGATTGATCGCCTCATGGGTGTCCTGTGCGGCCCGTGCGGCGGCTGCGGCGAAGTCCGCTGCGCTGCTTGCGTACAGGATCGCGCGCGAGGAGTTGATGAGCATGCCCGTGCCATCGGCACTGCGGCCAGCCTTGACCGTGGCTTCGATGTCTCCGCCCTGCGCGCCGATGCCAGGCACCAGCAGCGGTAGCGTGGGTGCGAGTGCGCAGACGCGAGCCAGTTCGGCCGGGAAGGTAGCACCCACGACAAGACCCACCTGGCCGTTGCGGTTCCACTCGACGGCCGCCTTTTGCGCCACACGCTCAAAGAGCTTGTCTTGGCCGACGTTGAGGAATTGCAGATCGCTGCCGCCCGCATTGCTGGTGCGGCACAGCAGGTACACCCCGTGCGCCGGAGAGTCGAGATAGGGCTCGATCGAGTCGCTGCCCATGTAGGGGTTCACGGTGACGGCGTGAGCCTGATAGCGCTCATAGGCCTCGATGGCGTATTGCTTGGCCGTCGCACCGATGTCGCCTCGCTTGGCATCCAGCACAAGGGCGTGCTTCGGGTGCTTGCTGCGGATGTGCTGGCAGAGGCGTTCAAGTGCAGCTTCGGCGCGCTGCGCGGCGAAGTAGGCGATCTGGGGCTTGAAGGCGGCGCAGTAGGGCGCCGTGGCATCCACGATCTCTCGGCAGAAGAGGAAGACCCGGTCCGGGTCGTTTTCGAGCGTCGCGGGGTAGCGCTGCGCATCGGGGTCGAGTCCGACGCAAAGCAGGCTGTTGGTGTGGGCGTGAGCGTTCTTTAGGTGGTCCAGGTAAGGGGTCATGCAGCCAGTTTAGGCGAGCGGCTTTGAGCGTTGAGACCGACGCAACCGCGCTGCAAGACCCTCTCAAGTCGGCCCGGAAGGCGCCTCGGCGCGCGCCTACCAACCCACGCCGGCTAGATGAACATGCTGGGCCGCGTCCGGTTCATCCCAGCTGAAGCCGTCAATCACCTCCAGCTCGATGCGCTTGAGCACGAACTGGCTCATGCGCGTGCGTGCCCAGTCGGCCAGCAGGCCGAGACTGAACAGGGTGATCGCACCGCAGACGGCGGCTTCGCGCAGCAGCTCCGCGCGGCTGGTACGAAGGTGCACCGGATGGGTGCCGATCACCATGGTGCCCAGCAGTGCTTGCAGGCTCAGTGTCTCCAGCAGGGGCGCCACGAGGCTGCGATACAGCCACCAGGCGAGCGGCCACAAGGCCACAAGGGCCGCCGTGGACCACAGCGCAAACCAGAGCGGCTTGCCCAGCGCAAAGTCCATCTGCGCACTAAAGCCGCGCAAGCCCCCGGTGGGTGACAAATCCGGTGCAATCGCTGAGGCAATTTGCCAGCCGAGCAAAGTGGCAATCAAAAGGGCCGGCAGCGCAAAGGCCCAGACCTGGTAGTACTCACGCGTGCCCGGCTCGACCGAGAAGCCGGTGCGGCCCAGCGCCAGCCCGCTCCAGCGGAAGTGGTGCATGGACGCGTGACCGATGGGCAGCGTACCGACCCAGATGGCCAGAGCGATCGCCGTGGGAATCCACATGGGCTTCCAGCTCGGCACCGCACCCAGCCAGAGCACCTGGGTCCAGCACAGCAGGATGACCCCGGCCAGCACGCTGCCATGGGCACGCAGTGCGGCTGCAAAAGCGCCGGCATGATGAAAGTGCTGCACGCCCAGGCGTGTAGCGGCGGCGTTGCTGTGCAGTGCCCGCAGCATCAGCCAGACCGCACCGACACCACCCGCACCGATCAGCAAGAGCCCCAGGCTGAAGACTGCGCCTCCACTACCGAAGGCGGCCAGGCCAACGCCAAGCTGGCTTGCGAGCAGCAACAGCAGGGCCAGTGCGCGACCCTTGATGCGCGCGGGCAGCGGCAGGGCATGTGCCAGTGCCTGACCTTCAAACTGAAAGGCGGCGGCAAGCCGTCTGCGGCGCTCGGCGTTGGCCATGGCGGCGGTTGCGCCCAGTGTCAGCAGGCTGGCGGCACGCAGGATGGGTGCGGCAGGCGCCAGGCCGAGGGGTTGCACCACCGGCTTGGCAGCCCCTTCGCTGAAGGGCCGCGCAAACTGGTTGCCTGTCAGGATCGGTTGCGTGTCGGCAAAGTGCCGCTCGGCGGCCGTCTCGGCGGCGCGGCGTTCGCGCTCTGCGTCCTGGGCATCGAGCTGGTCGCTGATGCGCTTTGCGTCAATCAGAAACTGGCGCATGGTTGTTTTTCACTCTCCTCGCCAGCGTTGTAGCAGGCGGCGATCCTTCTTGGTCGGGCGGCCCTGCAGATCGAAGGACGGCTCGGGTGCGAGGCGGCGCTGCTCGATCTGCGTCATGCGTCTGGCGGCCCCCTCGGGTGTTTCGCGGTAGAGCAATCGTGCCTCGCTGGCTGGCCGCCGCTGATCGTTCACGCCCAGAACCTCGACCTCCCAGGTCAGCTCCCCGACGACGATGTGCATGCGTTCGCCGCCGCGGATGTCGCGGCTGGGCTTGGCCACTGAATCGTTCACCTTCACGCGGCCGCGTTCGATAGCCTCCTGGGCCAGCGCACGGGTCTTGAAGAATCGTGCGGCCCAGAGCCATTTGTCCAGACGCACCACGGCAATCACTTCGTCGCGGCTCATGCGTTGGGTGCGGTTGTTGCAGGCAGGCTCATGGCGGTGGCGGGCGCGGCGCCATGGAAGTGCAGCGTAGCCACCACCTGACCGTGGTCGCTGTAGATGCGCGCCTCGCGTTCGCCACGGCGACGCAGGCCGAGGTGGTCGTTGAAGTAGTCGACCCGATGCACCCAGCCCAATGCGTTCTTCGAGAACGGCGCGAACTCTTCGCTGACCAGAATGTGGTCGATCGTCTCGGGCACTTGCTCGTGCGTGTGCGTGAAGCTCGTGTCGCGGCGCTGCACGCCGGCAAAGGGCAGCTGGCGCATCTTCTGCAGATCGAAGGCGTCGAAGAGCATGCAGTCGCGCTGGGATTCGTCGCCGCGCATGAAGCGGGTGGCGGCCACCAGCACGGTGGTGGGCGAGGTGACGAGATCGTTGAAGTCGCCCAGCACGACCAGCGGCTCGCGCGTGCGCCACAGGCGTTGCACGATGATCTGCCGCAGGGCCAGTGCCTCGCTTGCGCGGATGGCCAGGCTGCGCGCCATGCCGCGCGCGTGGTGTGCGGGGTCGCTCTCGCGCTCGTCGTCGAGAAGCGCCGGGCGCTTGCTCTTCAGATGCACGGTGATGACGCGGATTGGGCCGGCGGGGCCGCCGATCAGCGCTTCGAGCACCGGGCGAGAAAAGCGCTCCGGCGCCGCAAGCCCGG
The DNA here is from genome assembly GCF_047549485.1 of Piscinibacterium candidicorallinum. Lineage (GTDB taxonomy): Bacteria > Pseudomonadota > Gammaproteobacteria > Burkholderiales > Burkholderiaceae_C > Piscinibacterium > Piscinibacterium candidicorallinum. The sequence continues at coordinate 777,985 of NZ_CP180191.1, forward strand.
GCGGGGCGATACGGTCTTCCGGCGCGATCTGCTCATGCAGCGTGAACTCGATCACCGGCAGCCGCGAGAGCATCGCCAGGCGTGGCTTGAGCGGTGCCTCCGAGGTGGCGCCGGAATGATCCTCGGGAATGCCGGGCGCGATGATCTGCGCGTCCTTCATCCAGCGACTCGCAGCCATGGCCTCGCGAAGCGCCTTCAGATGAAACACCTCCTGCAGGGCCACCACATGCGCGCCGAGCTGATCGAGCTGGCTGCCGATCCAGTCGCGCCGCTTGGCGTATTCGTCATCGCCGTAGGGCTGCGCGTTGTCGTAGAAGGCCGCGTGTGGCAGCGCAAGGTTCAGGGTGTTGAAGGTGCCGATGACGAACATCAGCACATTGTGCGTCAGCGCGGCAGCCACGTCGATGCAGTCCGGGCTCGTCGTAGCCCCGATCCGACATCGAAGATCCGCTCTGGGAGCGGATCTTCAGCCCAAAATGGCTGGAAACCCGCACCAGACAAGCGGAATCAGTGGCGCACGGGGCTCGCGCAAGCATGCGCTCGCTCCTCGCCCGGCACGGCGCGGTGCGCCGTGAAACCCCGGTCTCGGCGCCCGATGCATTGCGAAAGCGATCCGGATCAGCTCGGCTCGGCCGCCTTCTTCTCCTGCTCGCTGCGCTTCCAGGACAGCCACATCGTGACCGTCAGGATCGTCGCCACCACGCCCAGGGACACGACAACGGGGATCTTGTAGATGTCGATCAGCAGCATCTTGCAGCCGATGAAGACGAGGATGATCGCCAGTCCGTACTGCAGCAGCGAGAAGCGGTTGGCCAGCTCAGCGAGCATGAAGAACATGGCTCGCAGGCCGAGGATGGCGAAGATGTTGGAGGTCAGCACGATGAAGGGGTCGGTCGTGATGGCGAAGATCGCCGGGATGCTGTCAACGGCAAACACCACATCGATCACGCCGATCATGAGGATCACCAGCAGCATGGGCGTGGCGATCTTCACGCCGTTCTGCACGGTGAAGAATTTCTCACCGTCGTACTTGTCGCTCACCTTGATGAAGCGCTTGAAGAACTTGAGCAGCGGGTTGTCGTCGAGCGACTCCTCCTCGTCGCCGCCGTGGCTCCACATCTTCCAGCCGGTGTAGACCAGGAAGGCACCGAAGAAGTACAGAATCCAGTGGAACTTCTCGATCAGGATGGCGCCAATCAGGATCATCACCGTGCGCAGGACGATGGCCGCGATGATGCCGATGGTCAGCGCACGCTTCTGGAACTCCTGTGGCACCGCGAAATACGTGAAGATCATCAGGAAGACAAACAGGTTGTCCACCGCGAGCGACTTCTCGATCAGGTAGCCCGTAAGGAACTCCATCGACTTCACGTTGGCCACTTCACGGCCCACCGTACCGTCCAGGTAGAACCACAGGCCGGCGTTGAACGCGAAGGACAGGGCCACCCAGATGGCAGACCAGATCACCGCCTCGCGAAAGGTCACGCGGTGCGGGCCCTGATTCTTGAGGGCAACAAAATCGACGATGAGCGCGATGATCACGAGGACCGCGAACACGCTCCAAAGCAAAGGACTCCCAATCTGGGTCATGGCAATAGATTCCCTGATGATTCTTGGATGTGGATGAGCAGCTCAAGGCGAGCTTGCGCATTGAAGGTCTCGCCCACGTCAGGGATGGATGGCTGCTGCCACCGCTTGACCGCCGTTGTCCTCGCAGCCGCGGCTGCTTTCCTGCAACGGGGTTCTATTGAGACGCCGCTGTGACCGGGTCTGGCGTGAAGCCGACCGTACTGACGACCACAACGTGTTTGGAGCTACTCCCCTTCAACCGGCTGAATTACAGCCGATCTAGGGAAACACCGGAGGCGCAAACCCTGAGTGCTTTCCCTATCGATGGCAGGGAAATTGCCTCAAGCGCACGCCTTAAGTCGCTGTGGCGCGCCGTGCTTCGAGCTGTGCCATGAGCTGCGCTCGGTATTGCTGCAAGGCGAGCGTGTCCCCGCGCATGGCCTCGGACAGCAGCCGCAGCTTCAGCGCGGCGCGCCGATCGGCACCGTCCATCTCACCGAAGACCTCACGCTCCAGATCAGCGAGTTCGTTGATTCTCTGCAACTCGTCAGGCAGGTAGCCCGCGTTCTTGAGCACCCGATAGGCCATGCGCAGCTCGGCGGGCAGGTGCGCGTCCTCATAGAGATCCAGGGGCTTGCCGGCGCCCGGCAGATTGTCGAAGTCGCCACGCTCGCGCGCCGCGCGGATGTGGGCCTCGATCAGGTCATCGGTCATCGACAGCGGCATGGCAGCCTCCAATGCAAAGAGGGCACGGAACTCCGTGCCCTCTTTTTACTGCTGCTTGCGATGGCTCAGGCAGTCGGCGCGCTGGGCGGGTTGCGGAGTTTGATGTGAAGTTCGCGCAACTGCTTCTCGTCCACCGGGCTGGGTGCCTGGGTCAGCAGACACTGGGCACGCTGGGTCTTGGGGAAGGCGATCACATCGCGGATCGAGTCTGCGCCCGTCATCAGCATCACGAAGCGGTCCAGGCCGATGGCGATGCCGCCGTGCGGCGGTGCGCCGTACTGCAGGGCATCAAGCAGGAAGCCGAACTTCATGCGCGCTTCTTCCGCGCCGATTTTCATGGCGAGGAACACCTTGCTCTGCACGTCCTCGCGGTGGATACGCACGCTGCCGCCGCCCAGCTCGATGCCGTTGAGCACCATGTCATAGGCCTTGGCCTTGCAGGCACCGGGGTTGGTCTCCAGCCAGTCCACGTGCTCGTCCTTCGGGCTCGTGAACGGATGGTGGCAGGCCACCCAGCGCTGGTTGTCCTCGTCGAACTCGAACATCGGGAAATCAACCACCCACAGGATCTCCCACTCGCCCTGGGACAGGCCCCGAGCCTTGCCGAACTCGCTGTGGCCGATCTTCACGCGCAGCGCGCCGATGGCGTCGTTCACCACCTTGGCCTTGTCTGCGCCAAAGAAGATCAGGTCGCCGTTCTGTGCACCGGTGCGCTCCAGGATCGCCTTCAGGGCAGTGTCGTGGATGTTCTTGATGATCGGGCTTTGCAGGCCGTCGCGGCCGGCCGCCAGATCGTTGACCTTGATGTAGGCCAGACCCTTGGCCTGATAGATCTTCACGAACTCGGTGTAGGCATCGATCTCGCTGCGGGTCATCTCTGCGCCGCCGGGCACGCGCAGGCCCACCACGCGGCCACCGTCCATGTTGGCTGCGCCGGCAAACACCTTGAACTCCACGTCCTTCATCACGTCGGTGAGTTCGGTGAACTTCATCTTCACGCGCATGTCCGGCTTGTCGCTGCCGTAATAGAACATGGCGTCGTCGTAGCTCATGACCGGGAACTTGGCCGGCAGATCCACACCGATCGAGGCCTTGAACACGTGGCGGATCATGGCTTCGAAGATGTCGCGAATTTCCTGCTCGTTCAGAAAGGTGGTCTCGCAGTCGATCTGCGTGAATTCCGGCTGACGGTCGGCGCGCAGGTCTTCGTCGCGGAAGCACTTGACGATCTGGTAGTAGCGATCGAAGCCCGCCACCATCAGCAGCTGCTTGAACAGCTGCGGGCTCTGCGGTAGAGCGAAGAACTGGCCGTCATGCACGCGGCTGGGCACGAGGTAGTCGCGCGCGCCTTCGGGCGTGCTTTTGGTGAGCATCGGCGTTTCCACGTCGATGAAGCCGCGCGAGTCCAGATACTTGCGCACCTCGATGGCGACCTTGTAGCGCAGCATCAGGTTTTTCTGCATTTCCGGGCGGCGCAGGTCCAGCACGCGGTGCGTCAGGCGCGTGGTCTCGGAGAGCGTGTCGTCATCGAGCATGAAGGGCGGCGTGACCGAGGCATTGAGCACCTCGATCTCGTGGGCCAGCACTTCGATCTTGCCGCTCACGAGGTTGGCGTTCTCGGTACCGGCCGGGCGCGGACGCACCTTGCCGGTGACCTTCACGCAGTATTCGTTGCGGATGCCTTCGGCCACCTTGAACATCTCGGGGCGGTCGGGGTCGCAGACGATCTGCGCCAGACCCTCGCGGTCGCGCAGGTCGATAAAGATCACGCCGCCGTGGTCACGGCGCCGGTGCACCCAGCCATACAGCGTGACGACTTGGCCGTCGAAGGCCTCGGAAATCTTGCCGACGTATTCGGTTCTCATTGTGGGACTCTCGAACTCAAGGATCGTGGGGCTTCCGCGCGCAGGCGTGGAAGCTGGGATTCGGGCGCTTGGGGTGCTGCTTGCGGAACGCTCAGCCACCGGGGACGAAAACTTTCAGGGTTGAGCAGGTGCCAGCGGCTCAACCCTTGAGATTTCGATTCGCGCGCACGCCGGCGCACCGGGCGGGACCGGTGATGCGGAAGCGGGCGGGCGCAAACATGGTGGCAGGCGCTTTGAGTGTGGAAACTTCAGGCGTGAAAGCCGGAGTTTAGCGAACCGCTCCGGGCATCGGGTCGTGGTGGGGCGCCGGGATGGGCTCGCCGCGCGGCACCACCACCCCCAGACTGACAATGAACTTGAGCGCCTCGTCCACGCTCATGTCCAGTTCCTTCACCTGCTCGGGCGCAAGGATGATGATGTAGCCGCTGGTCGGGTTTGGGGCCGTCGGTACAAAAATGGTCTGTGGCTCGGTGCCGAGAAGCCCGGTGATCTCGCTGCCGGGGCTGCCCACCGCAAACCCCACGCTCCAGGCGCCGGCGCGCGGAAACTCCACCAGCACCGCCTTGCGGAAGGCCTGGCCGGACGGCGACAGGATCGTGTCCGAGACCTGCTTCACGCTCGAATACACGCTGCGCACGATGGGGATGCGCGCCAGCAGGCGCTCCCACCAGCCCAGCAGCTGGCGCCCCGCAAAGTTGCTTGCGGCTGCGCCCACGATCAGCAGTACGGCGACGACGAGGATCACTCCCAGGTAGGGGATGTGAAAACCGAGCAGCTTGTCCGGCTGCCAGTCCGGCGGCAGCAACTGCAGGGCCTTGTCCATCGTGGACAGGACAAGATCCAGCACCCACAGCGTGATGACCAGCGGCACCAGCACCAGCATGCCGGCGATCAGCCAGCGGCGCAGGCGTGCGCCCCACCCCTTGCCCGGACCCGGGCCGCTCACGCGCTGGGGGCTGCGGGTGCAGCGGGAGCCGGAGCGGGTGCGCTGGCCGGGGCCGCCGCTGCGGGCGCGGCGGCAGGAGCGGATGCCGGCGTGGCAGCGGGCGTGCCCGCATCGGCCGCCTTGGCGTCCGCGCTCTCGGTCTTCTTGCCGCCGTCACGGAAGTCCGTCACGTACCAGCCGCTGCCCTTGAGCTGGAAGCCGGCAGCGGTCAGTTGCTTCTTGAGTGCCGGCTGGCCGCAGGCGGGGCAGTCGGTCAGCGGGGCATCGGACACCTTTTGCAGGGCGTCGTGCGTGTGCCCGCAGGCGTCACACTTGTAGGCGTAGATCGGCATGGTCTGGGATGCTGGGTTGGAAGCGCGGGATCGGCAGCGGCGCCGACGCTCGTGCGCAAAGGTGGGGCCTGGGTCCAGCGCATCAAGCCCCGGTTCGAGCCCCGCGCAAGCGCGTTGCGTGCACGCTTGCGCTAACGCCTTGAATTTTATGGGTGTTTTTGCAAACCCCGGGCGCTGAATTCGCGCCGCAGCGTGCCGCCTTGCCTGTCCCGGCTTGTAACACTCCTCCAGTCTGTGCTCTGCCAAGGGCCGACGCCCTGCACGTATGCTTGCCCTCCCTGAAACCGAGGACGGCCCCACGCACAAGGGCCCCGGCTGAATGAAGCGACGAACTTTTCTGTTGGCGGGTGCCGGCGCGCTGGGCGTGCTGGTGGTGGGCTGGGGGGTGATGCCGCCCAAGAGCCGCCTCGGTACGGCTGCCGATCTCGGCAATCTCGGTGAATCGATTGCGCTGAACGGCTGGATCCGCATTGCGCCGGACAACACAGTCACCATCGCCGTGCCGCGCAGCGAAATGGGCCAGGGTGTCTTCACCGCGCTGCCCATGCTGGTGGCCGAGGAGCTGGATTGCGCGCTGTCGCAGGTGCGGATCGAGCAGTCGCCCATGGGCGACATCTACGGCAACGTGGCCATGCTCGTCGACAGCCTGCCCATGCACCCGGACGATCACGGCCGGGGCGTGCATGCCGGTGCTGCCTGGGTGGTGGGCAAGCTGGCCCGCTCGCTCGGGCTGCAAGTGACGGGCGGCTCGTCCAGTGTGAAGGATGCCTGGGGGCCCATGCGCCTGGCTGGCGCGACCGCGCGCGGCATGTTGCTGGCCGCAGGTGCCGCCAAGCTGGGCATGGCCGCGGCGGACTGCATGATCCAGGACGGCGTGGTTCGCGCTCGGGACGTCGCAAAAAGCAAGCAGACCGTGAGCTTCGGCGAGATCGCCAAGGATGCGCTCTCGCGCCCCGTGCCGGACGTGCAACTCAAAAGCCCGAAGGACTTCCGGCTGATTGGCAAACCCGCCAACCGGATCGACGCCGCACCCAAGACGACCGGCACGGCAGCCTTTGGCATCGACACGCGCCTGCCCGGCATGCGCTATGCCGCCATCCGCATGTGCCCCACCTTTGGCGGCGCGCTGCAGCGCGTGGACGCCGATGCCATCCGCGAGATGCCCGGCAACCCGCGCGTGGTCACCCTGCCGGCCGCGCTCGGCGCCCAGGCCGGGGTGGCCGTGATTGCGGACACCTGGTGGCAGGCCAAGCAGGCCGTGGACAAGCTGCCAGTGGTCTGGGATGCCGGCCGCAACCAGACGCTCAGCACATTCGAGTTGCAGCGCAGCCTGAGCGACGCGCTGGCCGCACAGTCCGGCTTTTCGTACCACGACCGCGGCGATGGCGAGGCCGCGCTCAAGACGGCTGCGAAGCAGCTCACCGCGCGCTACACGGCGCCGCTGCTGGCCCACGCCACCCTGGAGCCGATGAACTGCACCGCGCAGTTCGCAGACGGCACGCTCACCCTCTGGACGCCGACGCAGGTGCCGGGTCTGGCGCACCTGTTCCTCGGCAAGCTGATGGGCATCGAGTCCGATCGCATCAAGATCAATGTCACGCTGCTGGGCGGCGGTTTCGGCCGGCGTCTCGAGCTGGACGTGATCGGTCAGGCCGCATTCATCGCCGGGCAGGCGGGCGGCGCGCCCGTGCAGCTGATCTGGAGCCGCGACGAAGACACCCGGCACGACATGTACCGCCCCATGGCGATTGCCGATTTGCGCGCGGGACTTTCGGCCGATGGCCAGCTCGCGGTGCTCGCCACAAAGCAGGCCAGCGAATCCGTGGTCTACAGCTTTTCCGAGCGCAACATGCCAGCCTTTGCCGCCCGCACACCGGACAAGACCACCGACGAGGGCCTGTTCGATCGGCCCTATGAAATTCCCAACCAGAGCCACCGGCAGGTCACCGTCGAAAGCCCGGTGCCCGTCGGCTTCTGGCGCAGCGTGGGCCACAGCATGAACGCCTTCTTTGCCGAAGGCTTCATGGACGAATGCGCGCACGCTGCGGGCAAGGACCCGCTCGCGTTCCGGCGCGATCTGCTCAGGAACCATCCGCGGCATCTGAAGGTGCTCGACACCGCAGCCGAGAAGGCCGGCTGGGGTCGCAAGCTCGATGAGGGCCGCGCATTGGGCATCGCCCTGCACCAGAGCTTCGGCTCGATCGTCGCGCAGGTGGCCGAGGTGTCGGTGAGCGGCAAGGACATCCGCGTGCACCGCGTCTGGTGCGCCGTGGACTGCGGCATGGCCGTCAACCCGAACATCATTGCCCAGCAGGTGGAAGGCAGCGTGATCTTCGGCCTGACCGCCGCGCTGTGGGGCGAGGTCACGATCAGGAACGGCGCCGTCGAACAGGACAACTTCGGCGCTTACCGCCTGGCCCGCATCAACGAAGCACCGCAGGTGGAGACCTACATCATCGCCAGCAGCGAAGCACCGAGCGGAATTGGCGAACCCGCCACGCCGCCGATCGCGCCGGCCATTGCGAATGCGGTGTTCATGCTGACGGGGCAGCGACTGCGCAGTCTGCCGCTGCGGCTGTCTTGACCCGAAAAATCTGAATCGGCTCCCAGAGCCATTCTTCAGGACAAAATGGCTGAAGAATGGCTCCAGACGAGTGGAAAGCAATGCTTTGTATTGCGTACTGAAGGTGCGTGCGCACCGTCAGCGCGTCAACGCCCACACGCTCTTACGTCGCGCACCTCGACACGTACCTGCTCCACCGGGCATGAAGGAGTTGGCGAAATGGTCACGGTGTCGCCTAGGAAGCAGTCGCCGGACGCGCCCACAAAGTTGCGGGCCAGGCCCGTGATGCCGCGGGCGTCCCCGGGGCAATGGGCGCTGTAGCTGACGTCGATGCAGCCGACCTTGTTTTTGGCGGACTGCGGTACCACCCCAACCATGTAGTACTTACCTTCGCCCCCCGGGCAGCGGCGAGCAGCGAGTCGCGTGCCGGTGCGAAGGGCGTCGAGCGCGTCGCGCTGTTCGCGCTCCTTGGCCTCGCGCTGCGCGCGCGCCTGCTCCTCCCTGTCGCGCCGCTCCTGTTCACGTTTGGCCTGCAATTGCTCTCGTTCGCGCTCGGCAGCAAGACGTCGCTCCTCGGCCAGACGTGCCTGTTCACGTTCGCGCTCCTCGCGTTCGCGCCGTGCGTCCTCTTCCTTGCGCCGACGCTCTTCCTCGCGCTGTTCGGCTTCGCGCCGTGCCTGTCGGTCCTTGTCGGCCTGGGCGCTTGCGACCTGCCGACTTTCCAGATGCTTGCGCTGGCGTTCGAGCTCCGCCGCTGCCTGTTGTCGCTGCCGCTCCTGCGAGGCCAGGGTCATTTCGCGCACACGGCGCTGGTGGTCCGCCAGGCGCTGCAGGTTGTCCCGGTCCAATTTCTCGCGCCGGGCACGGGCCTCGGCATCCTGTCGGTCGCGTTCGCGCTGGCGCTCGGCGCGGCGCTGTGCATCGCGACGCTGCTCCTGGGCAAGCTGCTCGCGCCGGATCTGCCGGCGCTCACGCTCTGCCGCTTCGCGTCGCTCCTCCTCGGCCTCGCGTTCCCGTCGCTCCTCTTCCCGTTGCTGAGCCAGTTCAAGATCCGCTCGCTGGCGGACCGAAGCCACCAGGTCGCGATCCTCGCGAACCGACGCAAGACGCTCGGCTTTGGCCAGCGCACTGTTCACGCAGGACCAGTTGCGGCGCTGGATGCAGCGCTGCGCCTCCTCGATGTGCGCGCTCATGTCCGCTCGGTCCAACTTGTCGAGCTTCTCGGTCATGTTGAGCAGATCCAGCGCACTCTGAGCGTGCGCGGGCATCAGCAGGGTCCATGTGCAGGCCCAGACCATGAGTACTGCCGTCGCACCACGCAAGACACGGCGGTTGCGCCCGTTCATTGGGCGGTATCCCGTTCACGTACCACCCGCAGGCCGGTAACGACATCGCGCTGGGTCTGCGCGCGTGTGCTTCTGCCCGGAGCATGCGTCAGCAGGTTCCCGGAGAGCAGGTACCACGAGCCGCCGCGCGTCACGAACACGGTGCACTGCGGCGCGACGAGCGCCGAACCGTCCACCGGCGCGTTCGTGTAGCTCGGCTGCCAGCAGTCCTCGACGTGCTCCGCTGCATTGCCAAGCATGTCCGACAAACCCCATGCATTTGGCTTGAATGCTCCTACTGGCGCGGTGTAGGCGAAGTTGTCGTTGCAGGGGCGGTTCGCGCTCTGCGCAAATGCTCGCTCGAACGCTTGATCACGCAGGTTTGCGAATTCGCAGGAGCGTGCGCCTTCGCGCCGCCAGGGCGCCCGCTCACTTGATCCGGCGCGTGCGGCGTACTCCCATTCGGCTTCGGTGGGCAGGCGATACTTTTTTCCGGTCGTGGCGCTGAGCCATTCGAGATAGGCCTTGGCGTCTTGTCGCGATACGCATACCGCCGGGTGATCAGCGCTTTGAGTGAAGCCAGGCGACAGGGTGCTCAGGCCGGGATTGGGTGCGCCAAGCACGATTGATCCGGGGTTAGTGCCGACTTGCACTGGCGCGCAGCCCGCCGTGGCCGGTACTGAAGGTGCTGCGGGTACCGTGCTGCCTGCGTTGACGCCCGGTGCGGCGACGGGTGCTGCGACCGGTGTGGCTTGCGCGCGGGTCCGCTCGAAGGCATCCCACTGCTCGCGGGTCACTTCGACCCGGCCGATGGCGAAGGGCTTGACCGTTACCCAGCGCAAGGGGTATTCGCTATCCGTGGCGCCCTCGGGCGACAGATAGGGAGTGCCCATCTCGAAGCGGCCACCGGGGAGGTTGACGAGCTCCGGGCAGGTGGCACAGTCGCGATACGGCTTCAAGGATGCGGGATCAACGGTCGGCGCAGGAACGGCAAAGTCCCTCGCTACGCGGAAGCCGGTGTGGTTGAACGTCGCTGAATCCGGAATCCACTGAGCGAACAACAGCCAGTTATTGGCAACTGCGTTGAATCTGCCGCCCACGCTACCGAATACCGGGTCCGTGACCGCTGCTCGCCCCACGGCCGATGAACACATGTCGATCGGCGAGCCGTCAGCAGGCTGCTCCGCGAGGCGAACCCAGTTCTCCCAGTTCGCGACACTCGTACTGCCTTGTGAGCGAGATCCGTAGCAGTCGGCCACGAACTCCTGGACGTTGCCGACCATGTCGTGCAAGCCCCACGCGTTCGCGGGGAAACTACCCACGGCCAAGGTCTTGTCCGTGCTCTTCCCGCCGCAGCCGGGGCAGTTTGCAGCACCCGCCTTGAGTTGATCACCCCAGGGCCAAACTGTTGTTGCTCCCGCGCGGGAAGCGTATTGGAATTCGATCTGCGACAGCAGGCGATAGGGTTGACCCGTGCGGCGCGAGAGCCACGCGACGTACTGCTGCGCGTCACGCCACGAGATGTTGATGACTGGCTGGCGACCTCGACCCCACTTGCTGTCGAAGATCATGCCCTCGGTTACGCCCTCAGGCGGGATGCGGCTGCAGCCGCCGGCAGCCGCGCCTGCGGCAACGCAGGCGTCCCACTCCGCGAAGGTGATTTCAAACTTGCCGATCGCAACAGGCGCCAGCAACTCGAAACGGTTGTACCAACGCTGAGATTCAGTCGAACCAGGTACTGCCGGCGCGCGCCCAGGGGGAATCCAGACCATCTCCGGGCATTCCGGGCAGTCTTTGAATGCTTTGCCGTCCCCTGAAACCAAACCTGCTTCCGCAAATCCCTTGTTGACGGCGGCGGCGCGCTCTCGTCGACGCTGGTCTGCCTGTTCGGCGGCCAGCCGCCGAAGCTCTGCCTGACGCGCCGCTGCGGCGGCTTGCGCACGGGCCCGCTCTTCGTCGGCCTTGCGTTTGGCTTCGGCCTCTGCGCGCTTGCGTTCTTCCTCCAGTCGGCGGCGTTCAGCTTCCGCGCGCTGGCGCTCGGCCTCCTGGCGGCGGCCTTCAGCGTTCAGCTCCACTGGGCCAAGCTGAACCTCCACGCGCTTGGCCGCGGCCTCGCCGATGCCGAAGCGCGTTGTGAAGCGCCGCTCGCGCAAGGGATCGACCTTCTTGACTGCGCTCAGCTCAATGTTGCCCGGTTGAACTTCGACGTCCAGCGGGCAATCGCCGCGGTACTTGCCGTTGATTGTGATTTCTGCGCCCGCCGCTTGGCCCTCGCAAACAATTCGTACCGCCGATGGTCTGCCCTGGGCATGTGCTTGTTGCAAAAACATCAGCAGCAATGAAGCCACCACCATTCCGCCAAGGCCCTGTAGTCCCATGCTGTCGTCACTCCCTCATCTTCAATTTCGTGAATTGCGCAGACCATAGACGCAGATGCATTCGGAGGAAGAGGGTGTTCGCTCTTGAGCGAACAAGACCGGTATGGCGGGGCGACTAGGCGCGATCGGAGTGCATACAAAGCGATAACGCCGCGGCGCCGGCGAGTAGCGCTGCGGCTGATGCAAAGGCGCTCGTCAAGCCAGTGGTCTCGATCAGCCAGCCCGCCACCGCCGTGCCGATGCCGATGCCGCTGACGATGAAGGTGGACGACCAGGTGAAGGCCTCGGTGGCGTATTGCTGCGGCCCCAGACGCGAGATCATGAGCGTCTGCGCAGTCAGCGCTGGCGCGATCAGCAGCCCGGCCAAGAAGGACAGCGGCATCATCCACCACACGTCTGGCGCAAGCATGTGCGCTCCGACCATGAGCGCGAGCAGGGCCATGGCCGCACCGTACTGGCGTTCCAGGGGCATTCGCAGGTGCATCGCGCCGTACACCGCCCCGCCGATGGCGCTGCCCACTGAATTGATGGCCAGCAGCGCGCCGCCCACCGCCGGCCAGCCGGCCTGCGTGGCCGCAGCGGCGTAGCTCACCTCGAGCACGCCGAAGCTGAAGGTCAGGCCGAAGTTACAGATGAACACCAGCCAGAGCGGCAAGATCGTCAGCGGGCCGAGCAGGTGGCGCTCGGCGTGCGGTTCATGCTTCCAGTACTTCAGGCCGGGCGAATTGAGGAAGGCCAGCACGGCGAGCGCCGAGCAGGCCACCGCAGCGCCGAAGGCCCAGGTGGGGCTGCCGACGGCCAGCAGCAGGGCGATGAGGGCCGGGCCGAGCGTGAAATTCAGCTCGATGGACACGGCATCCACGGCAAAGGCCATGCGCCGGTCCGGACCGTCATCGAAGCGGTGGCGCCAGAGCGTGCGCGAGAGCGTCGTGATCGGTGTCACAAACGCGCCGCCCACGATCGCCAGGAGCAGGGCGTCGGAGAAGTCCGGGCGCTTGAGTGCACTGATCATCAGCAGCGCGAGTGCAAGCGGCTGCACCACGCCCGTGATGCGCAGCGGCCAGAGCGGGCCGACGCGGTCGATCAGCCGCCCCTGCACCGGTGCGGTAATGGCCATGGCAATGAAATACGCGCCGACCACTGTGCCCGCCTGCGCAAAGCTGCCCAGGGCCTGCTTCAGGAACATGAGCATCGCAAAGCTCATCATCGCCACCGGCAGGCGCGAGATCACCGTGAACAGCACGATGGCCTTCACGTCAGGCAGGGCGAAGAAGCTGCGATAAGGGTCGAACAGGGCGCGCATCGGTTCGTCATTATCCGCAGCCCCTGCCACAAAGCTGTCAGCAGGCTGCGGCAGAGCAGCTTGTTGACAGCGATGAGCGAACACAAGCGCAAGCTGCGAGAATGCGCGCCATGAACAAGATCGTCAGCCTGATTGGCGTCCCCACGGACATTGGCGCGGGTGCGCGCGGCGCGAGCATGGGGCCGGAGGCCCTGCGTGTGGCAGGGCTCATTCCCGCGCTTCAGGGCCACGGCCTGCAGGTGCTGGATCGCGGCAACCTCAGCGGCCCGGCCAACCCCTGGCAGCCGCCGGTGGAGGGCTACCGCCACCTGCCCGAGGTGGTGCAGTGGAACCAGGCCACGCACGAGGCGGTGTACGCGGAGTTGGCCGCCGGGCATCTGCCGATCATGCTCGGCGGCGACCACTGCCTGGGCATCGGATCCATTTCCGCCGTGGCGCGCTGGTGCCGCGAGCAAGGCAAGAAGCTGCGCGTGCTCTGGCTGGATGCCCATGCCGACTTCAACACCAACGAACTCACGCCCAGCGGCAATGTGCACGGCATGCCGGTGGCGGTGCTGTGCGGCTACGGACCGAAGGAACTGGTGGAGATCGGCGGCACAGTGCCGGCCATCAAGCCCGGTGTGGTGCGGCAGATCGGCATCCGCAGCGTGGACCAGGGCGAAAAGCGCTTCGTGCACGAAGTGGGACTGGAGGTGTTCGACATGCGCTACATCGATGAGATGGGCATGCGCCACACCATGGAACTCGCGCTCGGTCTGATGGACCCGAACACGCATCTGCACGTGAGCTTCGACGTGGACTTTCTCGACCCCGAGATCGCCCCCGGCGTGGGCACCACCGTGCCCGGTGGCCCGACCTATCGGGAGGCGCAGTTGTGCATGGAGATGATCGCGGACACCGGCCTGCTGGGTTCGCTGGACGTGGTGGAGCTCAACCCGGCGCTGGACGTGCGCAACAAGACGGCGGATCTGGCCGTGGATCTGATCGAAAGCCTGTTCGGCAAGAGCACGCTGATGCGCAAGGACCGCTGACCTTCATTGGCCGATAGTGTTTGTTATTGAGATGGGCAAATTGCCGTTTCCGATTGTCTGATGCGCGGAAAGTGGCATTTATCTTCTTTGAATTACTTGTCCGAAAGTGAATTAATAAAGCGTCGGTGCGCTTCTTCAGGCACCCAGTGCACACGTCCGCTTGATGCCGAGCACACCCGCAAAACGAAAAGCCCGCCGGAGAACCGGGCGGGCTTTTTGTTTCTGCCAGACTGGTTCTGCGGCGCACCGTGCGAGGGCGCGGCCGCAGACGGCTTGAGGCGACTTACTTCTTGGCCGGGGCCTTGGCAGCCGGAGCAGCAGCCGGAGCAGCAGCCGGAGCGGCTTCGGCTTCTTCCTTCTTGCCGCCGGGCAGCACGGTGGAGGCGATCACGAAGTCGCTCTTGCCGTGCATGACCACGCTCACACCCTCAGGCAGCTTGAGATCGGAGACGTGCAGGCTCTTGCCAGCTTCCATCGTCGACAGATCGACGGCGATGAACTCGGGCAGCAGCTTGGGCAGGCAGGAGACTTCCACTTCGTTGATCGGGTGGTTGATCATGCCCTTGGAGAGCTTCACGGCCGGGCTGTTCTCGGCGCCGGAGAAGTGCAGGGGCACCTTCATGTGTACCGGCTTGTCAGCATCCACGCGCTGGAAGTCCACGTGCAGGACCAGCTGGCGGAAGGGGTGCATCTGGTAGTCACGCAGCAGGGCCAGTTGCGGCTTGCCATCGATCTCGAGATCGAGGATCGAAGAATGGAACTTTTCCTTCTTCAGCGCGTGATACAGGGTGTTGTGATCGATCTCGATCTGCGTCGGGGCGGCCGAGCCACCGTAGACGATGCCCGGCGTCTTGCCGGTATTGCGCAGGCGGCGGCTCGCACCCGTGCCCTGCAGCTTGCGAGTTTCAGCAGCGATTTTCATGCTGAGTGTCCTTTCATCAACACGTTCGACCGCGACCAGTCTGAACGTGGTGCATGGCAAACGGCCCATGCGCCGGTGGGAGCAAGTCGCTCCCGAGGCATCCTCGCACCGTCAGGCGCGAGGACGCCAGATGCCTTACTCCATGAAGAGCGAGGACACCGAGTCTTCGCGCGAAATGCGCAGAATCGTTTCGCCGAGCAGATTGGCCACCGACAGCGAGCGGATGCGGCCGCAGGCGGCGCCTTCGGCAGACAGCGGGATCGTGTCGGTCACCACCAGCTCATCGAGCGAGGAGGTGGCAATGCGGTTCACCGCACCGCCGGACAGCACGGCGTGCGTGCAGTAGGCCATGACGTGCGTGGCGCCGCGCTCCTTGAGCACCTGGGCGGCCTTGCACAGGGTGCCGGCGGTATCCACCATGTCGTCCATGATGATGCAGGTGCGGCCTTCGACTTCGCCGATGATGTTCATCACCTCGGCCACATTGGCCTTGGGGCGGCGCTTGTCGATGATCGCCAGGTCGCACTCCAGGCGCTTGGCCAGCGCGCGGGCGCGCACCACGCCACCCACGTCAGGGCTGACGACCATCAGGTTGTCGTAGGAGTGCTTCCAGATCTCGCCCAGCAGCACGGGGGCGGCGTAGACGTTGTCCACGGGGATGTCGAAGAAGCCCTGGATCTGGTCGGCATGCAGATCCATGGTCAGCACGCGGTCCACCCCGGCGGCCTGCAGCATGTTGGCCACGACCTTGGCCGAGATGGGCACGCGCGAGCTGCGCGGGCGACGGTCCTGGCGGGCGTAGCCGAAGTAGGGCATTGCCGCGGTGATCCGGCCGGCCGAGGCACGCTTGAGCGCGTCGGTCATCAGGATCAGTTCCATCAGGTTGTCGTTGGTCGGTGCGCAGGTGGGCTGCAGGATGAACACGTCGCGGCCGCGGACGTTCTCGAGCAGCTCGACCATGCATTCGCCGTCACTGAACTTGCCCATCGAGCAGCGTCCCAGAGACAAACCCAGGTACTTGGCCACGTCCTGCGCGAGCTTGACGTTGGCGTTGCCCGTGAAAACCATCAAGCCGTCGTGATTCAGGTTCATGACGTGTGCGCGGTGAGCGTGGTGGACGTGCGAGGGAGCGCTTTTGAGGCGGATTCTTTGCGCGGGCGCTTGAGAGGAAGACCTGCAGTCTGGCGACCTTCAGTCCTTCAGCCCGGAGCACCTGTGGCGTGTGCCCGTGCTTTGGCCGGCGGTGCTCACCGGCGAGGTGCTTGGCAGGGGAGGAAGGACTCGAACCCTCGCATGTCGGAATCAAAATCCGATGCCTTAACCAACTTGGCGACTCCCCTCCATTTCCTCGTCACTCAAGCCTTGCGGCTGAAGTGCCCAGAAACTGGATCGCGTTCAGTCTGCAAGCGCTGCTGCGGGATATTGATCGAGACTGCTGACCACCCACATGCGCGCCTGAGCAGGTAACGCATTTCGTTCACGCAGACCTTGCAGTGCGGCGTTTGCTGCGGCTTCGCAGTCGAAGGCGGCAAACACGCAGGCACCTGATCCGCTCATCCGGCTGCCGGGCAGGGCCTGTGCAGCGAATTTCACTGCCGGCTCGAGCCGTTCTGCCACCGGTTGCAGGTCGTTTCTGCCAAACAATTCACTGGCAGACGCCGCGCGTACGAAGTCCGAAATTATGACGGACGGCGTGGTACGCGTCAAATCCGGCGCCTTGAAAACGGCTGGAGTGGCGACTCCAACACCGGGGTGCACGACCAGAAACCGGCGCCGCGGCAGTTGAAGCGGCGTCAACTGCTCGCCGATGCCTTCCACCCAGGCGTTACCGCCGCCGATGAAGAAGGGCACGTCCGCGCCGAGTTGCAGGCCCAGTTCGGCTAGCTGAGCGCGCTTGAAACCCAGCTGCCAGAGGTGATTCAGCGCCAGCAGCGTGGTCGCCGCATCACTGGACCCGCCGCCCAGCCCGCCGCCCATCGGGATGCGCTTTTCGACGCGGATCGTGACGCCCGTCAGTGGTCGGTTTGCCGCCCGTTCCAGCAGCCGCGCGGCGCGAATGCAGAGGTCGTCCTCCGGTGCCACGCCCGGCAGGGGCTCGGCCAGGACGATCTGCCCGTCGGTGCGCAGATCGAAGTGCAGGGTGTCGGCCAGATCGATCAGCTGAAAGACGCTTTGCAGCAGGTGGTAGCCGTCGGCGCGGCGGCCGACCACGTGCAGGAACAGATTGATCTTGGCCGGCGCCTGCAGCGTCAGGCTCCGGGCGGGCGCCGCGTCAGTCATCGAGCACGATCCGTACGTTCAGATCCGGCCTGTCCAGGCGCGTGAGCACCAGCAGCGCGGGCGTGCCGTCGATGCGGGCGCGGGCGATACGGATGCTGAAGCCCGCTTGATCCAGCACCGGCAGACCGTTCTGCTCGCCGCGGCTTGCCGGGAGGGCGGGGTCGGGCTCGCCGCGCAGCCAGTAGCGCCAGGCAGAGGCCGGCAGGGCCACGCCGGTCAGGGTCTGCGTCAGGCTGGCGAGGTCTGCGTAGCGCTGCACGCCTTCCTTGGGCGTTTCCAGCTCGGCGCCGTCGCTGCGACTGCGGATGCGCGCCTGAGTGTTGCCAAGCGGGTCGATCAGGTCCAGCTGCAGGCGTTCGCCCTCGCCGAGCTTGAGCAGAAAGGTGGCCTGCCAGCGCGTAGGGTTGCCGCGCTCGTCTTCCGCGGTGAGCGCGACGCGACCGCTGCGCTCGCTGACCCAGGCAGGCGCGCTGCCGCCCTGCGCCACCGCGCCGCTGCCGGGGGGCTCAGGCGCGAGACTCTTGCAGCCCGCCAGGCCGAGCAACGCCGCGAGCATGAGCGCAGACAGGCCGCGCCAGCGAGAAACTCGATTCTTGGAATGCATCAACAGAATTTGTGCGCCGAATCGGCCAAGATCCACACCCCACAAGCGGAAACTGGCCGATCGAGTATTTCAAATAAAAGAAGAAAATAATTTCTTTTGAGGTTCACTTATCAACATTCAGTTGAAAATGAACCCGGCTCGCATCCCAACCTTCAAGGCAGCTGAATCTGAAAGCGCGTCAGCGTGCTGGCGAGCGTCTCATTGGCGGGGTTGAGCTTGCGCGCTTCCTGCCAGAACCTGCGCGCCTCGTCCTTCTGCCCGGCCACCCAGAGCACCTCGCCCAGGTGGGTGGCAATCTCCGCATCCTGCTTCAAGCTCCACGCGCGGCGCAGGGTGGCAATGGCCTCCTTGAGCTTGCCTTGGCGGAACTGCAGCCAGCCCATCGAATCGACGATGTAGGCGTCGTCCGGGGTGAGCGCCAGGGCCTGGGTGAGCAGGGCCTCGGCTTCGTCGAGCCGCTCGTTGCGCTCGGCCAGCGAGTAGCCCAGCGCGTTGTAGGCGTGGGCGTTCTTCGGCTCGGCGGCGATCACTTCGCGCAGCAGGGCTTCCATCTCGTCGTGCCGGCCCAGGCGTTCGAGCGTGAGCGCGAGGTCGTACTTGATGTCGTGCGCGTCCGGGCTGGCGGTGAGTGCGGCGCGCAGCACTGCCTCGGCCTCGCCGGTGCGCCCGGCATCGCGCAGGATCTGCCCCTCGGCCATGGCGATGCGCCTGCGTTCGTTGGGCGTCGATTTGGCCAGCGCTTCGAGCCGGCTCTTGGCGCGGTCCACCCGGTTGAGCTTCGCTTCGGCCAGGGCCGAGCGCATCTGCGCGGTAAAGCGTGCGTCTGGCCGCTCCACGCGGCCATACCAGTCCAGCGCCTCTTCAAAGCGGCGGCGATCCTCGGCAATCGCGCCCAGGTTCAGGTAGGCGTTGGTGGGGTCGCGGCCTTCGTCGTCGTCGATCAGCGTGAGGTATTCAGTGAAAAGTGCCTCGGCCTCGTCGAGCTTGTTGTCCTGCAGATTCATCAGGCCCAGTGCATAGACGGCTTCCTGATCACGCTCGCCGCCCGGCGTGACGGGCGCGGCCAGCGCGGTGAACAGCTCGCGGGCGCGGGCCGGCTGCTTGTTGGTGGCATACAGGCGTGCCAGGCTCATGCGCGCCTCGCGCGCGGCCGGATTGCGGCGGGTGAAGTCCTCCAGCAGCTTGATGGCCTCGGCGGGCTTGTCCTGCAGCAGCTGGGCCTGCACGAGCGCGGCGCGCTCGAAGGCCGGGCGCGCAGCCAGGGCGCGGCGCGAGTAGGTCAGTGCGGCGTCTGGCTGCTTCACCCCGAAGGACGAGATCGCGAGTGCGAGCAGCGCGTCGGCCTGTTCGCCCAGCGGCGCCAGCAGGCGCGTGAGCATGGCGTGGCCCTCATTGCGATCCGGCAGGCGGGCGACGATGCGCTGTGCGTTGCCGATCGCCTCAGCCTTGTTCGGGTCGCTGGCGATGTCGGCGGCGAGCAGCGGCTCAAGAATGTCGCGCTGGTTGCTGCCAGCCAGCAGGGTCCAGGCCGTCTGGCGGGCTTCGCGGTCGTTCGGCGCGAGTGACACCCAGAGCTGTGACGCCGCCAGCGCGCCTTCCAGACGCCCTGCAGAGAGCGCGAATTCCGTGGCGCGGCGGGCGATGCGCGGGTCACGCGTGTCGCGGGCGAGCTGGATGTAGACGTCGTGCGCAAAAGCCGGGTTGCCGCGCTGGGCCAGCACCTCGCCAAGCATCATGCGGCCCAGGATGGGGCCGGTGAGCTCGTTGTCCGGCAACTCGGTGCGCGCAGCCTCGGCCGGCTTGGTGGCTGCGGCCTGAACCGGCTTGGCCGGCGCGCCAGCGGTTGACGTCGCCGCGGGGCCGCCGGGCGTCGCGCAGCCGGCGAGTATCGTCACCGCACCGCCCAGCAGGCTGGCAATCAGCCCGGCACGGCTGCGACGCGCAGGGCGCGCGGGCAGTGCGTGCGAGGGGCTGGAATTCTTGGGGAGCTGCACAGACATCGGGGTTCTCCGGTTTCCGGTCGATGATAGGGGCTGAGTCTTTCGCTTCGCGGTCGAGCACGCAGGCTGCTTGATCCGCGCCGCCTGATGAATCCAGGACACCATGCCAGAGTTGCCAGAAGTCGAGGTCACGCGCCGCGCCATTGCGCAGGTGGCGCTGGGCCATGTGATTGATGAAGCCATCGTGCGCGTGCCGCGCCTGCGCTGGGACGTGCCCGCGGACCTGGCGCGCGTGCTCGCCGGGCGGCGCGTCGCCAGCGTGGCGCGCCGTGGCAAGTACCTGCTGGTTGAATGCACGCACACGCAACGAGCGCCGGGCTGGCTGCTGGTCCATCTGGGCATGAGCGGCAGCTTCACCGTGGTTGCGGCCGATACCCCCCTGCGCAAGCACGACCATGCGGACTTGCGCCTGGGCGATCGCGTTCTGCGGTATCACGATCCGCGCCGTTTCGGTTCGATCGACTGGCTGCCCGTGGCGACCCTGGCCGAGTGCGAGGCGCATCCGCTGCTGGCGGGCCTGGGTGTGGAGCCGCTGTCGGAGCAATTCACGGCCGAGCTGCTCTGGCAGCGCACCCGCGGCCGGCGCGTGGCCATCAAGCAGGCGCTCCTGGCCGGAAACATTGTCGTGGGTGTGGGCAACATCTATTGCTCGGAAGCGCTGTTCCGTGCGGGCATCCACCCAGCGATGCAGGCGCAGCGCCTGAGCCGCGAGCGGGCCATGCGGCTTGTTGCTGCCGTGCGCGAGACATTGACCGAGGCGATTGCCGCCGGTGGATCGAGCTTGCGCGACTTCGTCAGCGGCGAGCAGGAAATGGGTTATTTCCAGGTCAACGCGCGGGTCTATGACCGCGCCGGCCAGCCCTGCCGTGGCTGCGGGAACACGATTCGAAAATTGTTGCAAGGTCAGCGGGCGACGTACTACTGCAGTGTTTGTCAAAAACGCTGAGGCTGCCTCATACTCGCTGAAGTTCTGTTCAAGTAAAGCAACACTGCTCAGGGGCCGGCCCTTGGGACGCCTGCGCCAGCGGACTTCGCGGCGCCGCCCATGGCCAGCACGCAGCACAAAGACGACAAGGCCCGGCCTGCATGGATCCGCTCGATAGCCAGCTCAACGAAGTCACGCAGTGGCGCAATCAGGTCCTTGGCCGGATCAAGGAATGGCTAGATGGACTCAAGGACATCGGCCTGGCCGGTGAGGCGGCTGATTCCGAGTTCGAGCGCGTGCGCCAGGCTTCGCTGTCCGATCGCGTGGCCATCGCCTTCGTGGCCGAGTTCTCTCGCGGCAAGAGCGAGCTGATCAACGCGCTGTTCTTCTCCGGCTACGGCCGGCGCGTGGTGCCCTCGGGCGCCGGGCGCACGACCATGTGCCCGACTGAATTCCTGTTCGAGGAAGGTCAGCGCTCAGGCATCCGCCTGCTGCCCATCGAGACGCGCTCGATGCAGACCACGCTGCTCGATCTGAAGGCCAATCCCGCGCTCTGGGAGAACCAGCCAGTCAACAATGACGACGGCGAAGACGTCGCGCGTCAGCTCATGCGCGTGAAGGAAACCAAGTTCGTCACCCGCGCCGAGGCCGAGGCCTTGGGCCTGCTGGACCAGGCTGTTGCCCATGGCGACGCTGTGGAAATCCCGCGCTGGCGCCATGCCATCGTGAACCTGCCGCACCCACTGCTGCGCCAGGGCCTGACGATCATCGACACCCCGGGGCTGAACGCGCTCGGCAACGAGCCGGAGCTGACGCTGTCGGTGCTGCCCTCGGCCAACGCCGTGCTATACGTGCTCGCAGCCGATGCGGGTGTGTCCCGTTCCGACGCGGACGTCTGGCGCGATCTGCTGGCCACCATGCCGCGCAGCGGGCGCCTCGTGGTGCTCAACAAGATCGACGGCCTCTGGGACGACCTGCGCACCGAGGAAGACATCTCCGGCGACATCTACCGACAGGCAATCGCCGTGGCGCAGACGCTGGATGTGCCCGAAGGTCGCGTGTTTCCACTCTCGGCCCAGAAGGCGCTGCTGGCGCGCATCTCGCGCAACCGCGTGCTCGAAGACCGCAGCCAGGTTCGCGAGCTCGAAGCCGCGCTGGCCGATGAAGTGCTTCCGGCACGCCGCCGCTTGATCGCCGAGCGTCTGCAGCGCTTCGTGAATGATCTGTCTGGTGAAGCCGGCACGACGCTCAGGAGCCGTCTGCTCGCCATTGACGAGCAGACCGAAGAACTCATGACGATCGAGCGCAACAAGGGTGACGTGACCGCGTCCCTGATCAAGCGCCTGTCCGAGGAGAAGGAGTCCTTCCAGGGCGTCTTCAAGCAGCTGTTTGCGCTGCGCACGATCGTCTCGCGCCAGGCCAAGAGTTCCATCGAACTCATGTCGCCAGCACCGATCCGCGACATGGCTATTCGCCTGGGTGTGGCCAACGCTCGAAGCGGCCGCGAGTTTCGCGAGATCTTCGAGCAGATCAGCGAGTACGTGCGCAGCAAAGTTACGCAGGCGCACATGCAGGCCAAGGAAGCGCACAGCGCGGTTTCCGCCGTGCAGGCGCGCATGGCCGAAGAGCACAAGCTCAGCTTTCCGGCGCCCAAGAGCTTTTCCAGTGAGCGCTACTTCAGCGAGATCGACGAGATCGAGCGCGCCGCGGCCCGGGCGTTTCCGAGCCTGCCGATCATGCTGCCTGGCAGTCGCGCCAACGCGCAGCGCATGGTGCTGGCCGCGAGTCAGCATCTGGCCGCCGTGATGGAGAAGGCGAGCCGCGAACTGCAGGGCTGGCTCAACACGCTCACCATGCCACTTGACCGCGCCATGCGCGACCAGCAATCCCAGCTCAAGCGCCGCGAGGAAAGCCTGCAGCGCATGGTGGATGCACGTCAGTCCCTGGCCGATCGTCTGGCCGAGCTGCAGGAAGGCCATTCGCAGGCCGCTGCACAACTGGCCGAGCTGGAACGCAACCAGGCGGTGATCGCCAACCAGCTGCGTTGAAGCGGGCGAACCAGCAGGACTTCGCGCAGGCCGTCGTGGCCTGGCAGCGCACACACGGCCGCCACGATCTGCCTTGGCAGGGCAGCACCGACCCCTACCGCGTCTGGGTCTCTGAGATCATGCTGCAGCAGACCCAGGTGAGCACGGTCATCCCGTACTACCTGCGTTTCATGGCGCGCTTTCCAGACGTGCTTGCCCTGGCCGATGCGCCGGACGACGAGGTGATGCAGCACTGGGCCGGCCTGGGCTACTACAGCCGTGCGCGCAACCTGCATGCCGCGGCGCGGGACGTGCGTGACCGCTTCGGCGGGCAGTTCCCGACGGACCCGGAAGCGCTTCAGAGTCTGCGCGGCATCGGCCGATCCACAGCTGCCGCGATCGCCGCGTTCTCCGCCAATGCGCGAGCCGCAATCCTGGATGGCAATGTGAAGCGCGTACTGGCGCGCGTCTTCGCGATTCAAGGCTTTCCCGGCAGCGCCCCTGTCGAGCGGCAGATGTGGGCGCTAGCGGATTCGCTCCTGCCTGCAGCGGGCGACATGCCAGCCTACACCCAGGGCCTGATGGATCTGGGCGCGACCCTGTGCACCCCGAAGCGGCCGCGCTGCGGCGAGTGTCCTTTGGCGGATCGCTGCGAGGCGCTGCGGCAATCGCGCGTGGCCGAGCTGCCCGTGGCGCGGCCGCGCAAGACACCCCCCCGCCGTGGGGCCGTGTTCTGGCTGGTCGTGGATGCCTCTGGCGGCGTACTTCTGCAAAAGCGCCCACCCGTGGGCATCTGGGGCGGGTTGTGGAGCCTGCCGCAGACCGAGCCGGGTCAGGCGGCGCCCGCAGGCGTAGATGCGCAGCGTGCCGAGCGCTTCGCGCTGATCGAGCACGCCTTCACCCACTTCACACTTGAGATCGATGTGCAGCGCGTGGCGTTGCCCGCGTCATCCGCTTTGCTGGCCGCGGAGCCAGGTGCCAGATGGTTCACCCCGGCCGAACTGGCCGAAGCCGGCGTACCGAAGCCTGTGCGTACCGTACTCGACAGCCACCTGGCGCAGTTGCGCGCCGAGGCTGCAGCAAAGCGAAGCTAGCCGACGACCTTGCGCTGCTTCAGGAAGGTATGGACGATCTCGAGCTGCGACTTCGGGTCGCCCAGTTCGAGCAGCTTCTGCTTGGCCTGATTGGGCACCGGAAGAATCTCGATCAGGCGCTGCGCGACCCAGCCTGCGTCATCGAGCCGGTGCGGTTGGGCAAAGCGCTGCGCGCCGGGGTCATCGCCCGCATCGCCGTCCACATCCTGGATCACGCGCTTGAGCAGATTGACGCACTCCGCAAGTTCCGTGGGCACAGGCTGGGCAGCTGGCTCGTCCAGCCAACTCACCAC
This sequence comes from Piscinibacterium candidicorallinum, assembly GCF_047549485.1. Taxonomy (GTDB): domain Bacteria; phylum Pseudomonadota; class Gammaproteobacteria; order Burkholderiales; family Burkholderiaceae_C; genus Piscinibacterium; species Piscinibacterium candidicorallinum. The sequence continues at coordinate 802,168 of NZ_CP180191.1, forward strand.
GCCGACGAGCAGGCCATCGGCGGCGCGGCTGGTGCCCTCGACGCGAAAGCGCCGCTCGCCGAAGGTGGAGATGTTCAGGATGCCCGGTTCACTCATGTCCCAGCCGGTGATCCGCGCGCTGCAGCCCACAGACTCCGGCACGGCCGGCGCACCGACCTCCTTGCCGGCGCGAATCAGCACCACACCGAAGGGTGACTTGTCCTTCATCGCGCGGCGCACCATGTCCATGTAGCGGGTCTCGAACACACGCAGCGGCAGCACGCCGCCCGGAAACAGCACGGTGGACAGCGGGAACAGGGGCAGGGTGGAAGGACTCATTGCGCAGGGGTAGGGCGAACAGCGGTGTGGAGTGCCGAGGGCTGGATTCGCCCCATGGAGAGTTGCCGATGCCGCGTGACGACCTGTGCATCGATGCGGAAGCGCTCGGCCAGACGCTCGGCCACGTACACAGATCGATGCTGGCCACCAGTGCAGCCGATAGCGACGGTGAGGTAGTTGCGGCCGTCACGCATGAACTCGGGCAGCCACTTGGCAATGAACTGCTCGATGTCCGACACCATGGCCTGCACCAGATCATGCGACGCGAGGAAGTCGGCTACCGGCGCGTCCAGGCCCGTGAGCGGCTTGAGCACCGGGTCGTAGTGCGGGTTGGGCAGGGAGCGCACATCGAACACCAGATCGGCGTCATCGGGCACGCCATGCTTGAAGGCGAAGGACTCGAAGGTCAGCAGCACGTTGTTGCCCAGGCTGCGCACCATGTCCTTGAGCCAAGTGCGCAGCACCTGTGGCTTCAGGCCGGTGGTATCGATCACGATGCCCAGCTCGGCCAGCGGGGCGAACAGCTCGCGCTCAAGCGTGATGCACTCATCCAGGGCACGCTCCTCGTTATCGGGCAAGCCGAGCGCTCGCGCGACATCCGGGGAATTGAGCGGGTGGCGTCTGCGGGTTTCGGAGAAGCGAGCGAACAGGTCCGGTGTGCTGGCCGTAAGGAAGATCACGCGCACTTCCGCCGCGTGCTGACGCAGGGCCTGGATGCGCTCCTTCAGGTCGTTGACCTCGCTGCCCGAGCGGCTGTCGATGGCGATGGCAATGCGGCTCAGACCCTGACCCTGTGCGTGGGCGACCAGCTCAGGCAGCAGGGGCGAGGGCAGGTTGTCGGTGCAGAAGAAACCGAGATCCTCGAGCGCCGCGAGGGCGACCGATTTGCCGGAGCCGGAGATACCGGTGAGAACGATGACTTGCACCGGCGCAATGTAGCAGCGCGTCGCGGCCGCGCTGCTCTGTGCCGGTCTGTCTGCACCGCCAGCCCGGCGCTGATGCGGCGCACTGCCTCAGGGGTGTGGTTCAGGCGTCCAGTTCGAGCAGATGGCCCACGCCGCGCAGGGCATGCTCCGCGGCGGCGCGGCGCACGTCACCGCGGTCGCCCGGGAAGTGCTTCGTTTCAGTGAACACGGTGTGCGACAGTGCCCAGGCAAAGCACACCATACCCACCGGCTTGTCCGGGCTGCCGCCGCCTGGGCCCGCCACGCCGGTGATCGCCAGCGCCACCTGTGCGCGGCTGTTGCGCAGTGCGCCTTCGGCCATCGCGCGGGCTGTCTCTTCGCTCACCGCACCATGCAGCTGCAGTGTGTCTTCCGGCACGCCCAGCATGTCTTCTTTGGCGCGGTTGGAGTAGGTGACAAAGCCTCTGTCGAAATAGAGCGACGAGCCGGCGGTTTCGGTCAGCGCCGCGCTGACGAGGCCGCCGGTGCAGCTTTCCGCGCAGGCCAGCACCAGTTGGCGGGCGCGCAACTGGCTGCCCAGAGTGGCGGCCAGACCGACGAGCTTGCTATCCATACGAGTAGCTTCCGGAAGAACGTCCTTGCCAGCGCGCGTGGGGCCGCTAGCCGAACAGGCGCTTGATCAGTGCGATCAGCAGCAGGGTATAGAACGCCGCAACGAGGTCATCAAGCATCACGCCTGCGCCGTTCTTCCAGCGCCGGTCCATCCAGCGGATCGGCTGCGGCTTGAGAATGTCGAAGAAGCGGAACACAAGCACGGCCACCAACTGGTTGGACCAGTGCGCCGGTACGAGCCAAAGCACCAGCCAGATGGCGACGATCTCGTCGATCACGAATACGCCGGCGTCTGGTTCGCCGAGCTGCCGGCCGGCCCGCTGGCAGGCCAGCACGCCCACGACCAGTGCAGTCAGCAGCACAAGAGCCTGCATGGCGGTGCTCAGGGGCTGAAGCCACACGACCCAGCTCAGCCAGCCGAAGAGCGTTCCCCAAGTGCCTGGCGCGGGCTTGCCCAGCCCGCTGCCAAAGCCCATGGCGATGAAGCGCGCAGGGTCGCCGAACATCCAGCGGGCGTTGGGCACGAGCTTGCCCGGCGCCGGGGCCGGCGGGCGAGCTGTGCTGCCGGTACCTGCCTGCGCCGGGGCGCCCGATGCGTGTGGCTCAGTCATCAAAGTGGTCAAAACCCTGGGCTTCGAACTGCGTGGGCCGGCCGTCGAGCAGCCATTCGATCTGCGGCAACTCCCCACCTGCCAGCGGCAGGATGCGGCCGATGCGCGACAGCGGCAGCTCGTGATCCTCCGCAAGCTGCTCGATACGCGCGCTTGCTCGCGGCTCTGCCGTGAAGAGCAGCTCGTAGTCATCGCCCCCGGCGGTGGCCAGCGACAGGGCCTGCATCCGCGGCAGCCCGCGCAGCGCAGCGCGCATGGGCAGATGGGCAAGTTCCACCGCAGCCTTGCGATGGCTCGCGCGCAGGATGTGCAGCAGATCGCCCGCAAGACCGTCAGACAGATCCATCATGGAACTGGCGATGCTCGCCAGTTCCATGCCCAGCGCAACGCGCGGCTCTGGCCAATGCAGGCGGCTGATTGCACGCTCGCGCTCGTCCGGATCACCCACGCGGATGCGTTCCTGCAGCAGCGCCAAGCCCAGCGCGGCGTCGCCCAGCGTGCCGGAGACCCAGATGTCGTCGCCGACCCGCGCGCCGCTGCGCAGCACGCCGGCACCGTGTGGCACCAGACCCTGGACCGTGATGCTGATGACCACGAGCGGGGAGCGCGTCGTGTCGCCACCGATCAGCGGGCAGTTGTGGCGCTGCGCCAGCTGGAACAGCCCGGCGCTGAAGGCCTGAAGCCAGCGCTCATCGGCCTGGGGCAGCCCGATCGACAGCAGGAAGCTGTGCGGCTGCGCGCCCATCGCTGCGAGGTCCGAGAGGTTCGTGGCCAGCGCCTTGTACCCAAGCGCGGCCGGGTCCACGTCCGACAGGAAGTGCCGCCCTTCGACGAGCATGTCGGTGCTGATGCAGTGCTCGTAGCCGACCTGCGCGCCGAAAATGGCGCAGTCATCGCCAATGCCCACGCGCGCGACCTGCTGGTCGCGGGTGAAGAACCGGCGGATCAGATCGAACTCGCCCAAGGGCCGTCCCGGAGGGTTCAGCGGCGCGCGCCGGCAATCTCGGTGGCGCGCAGCTTCAAGGCCACCTTGTCCAGTACGCCGTTGACGTACTTGAAGCCGTCGGTGCCGCCGTAGTCCTTGGCCAGCTCCACCGCCTCATTGATCACCACGCGGTAGGGGATCTCGACGTGGTGCGCGAGCTCGAAGGTACCCAGCAGCAGCACGCCGTGCTCGATGGGCGAGAGTTCGTTCACGGTGCGATCCAGGTGCGGTGCGAACTCCTCGCGCAACGCGGGTGCGTTCTGCAGCACGCCGGAGAGCAGGGCATCGAAGTGCACGCGGTCAGCGCGGTCAAACCCGGTCACGCCGCGCATGTGCGCGTCGATCACGCCGAGGTCGTCCTGATTCACGAGCCAGGAGTAGATGCCTTGCAGCGCAAATTCGCGCGAACGGCGGCGGGCGGACTTTGGCGTGCCGCGTCGCTCAGAGGGCGGCTCGCTCAGGCGCGGCGGGCTGGCGGGAGCGTTGCTCATTGCGCCTCGCCTTCGTCGTTCAATGCGAAGGCCATGTTGGCCATTTCGACGGCGACCTGCGCGCAGTCCGCGCCCTTGCTGATGCGTGCGTAGGCCTGCTCGTCCGTCTCGCAGGTCAGCACGCCGTTGGCGATCACGATGCCTTCATCGAGCGACACGCGCGTGATGCCTGCGGCCATCTCGTTGCTCACGACTTCAAAGTGATAGGTCTCGCCGCGCACCACGGCGCCCAGAGCGATCAGCGCGTCAAAGGCGCCGGTACGTGCGAGCTGCTGGCAGGCCAGCGGAATTTCCAGCGCACCTGGCACGGTGATGAGTGTGATGTCCTCATCGGCCACGCCCAGGCGCTTGAGTTCGGCCAGGGCAGAGTCGCGCAGGGCGACGCAGATACCTTCGTTGAAGCGGGCCTGCACGATGGCGATGGACAGGCCTTCGCCGTCCAGATCGGGTTCGAGGGTGTCGATCATTCTTCTTCCTTATTCCACGTAACCCGTGACTTGCAGATCAAAGCCGGCCATGGAGGGCATCTTTCGCGGCTTGGCCAGCAGCTTCATCTTGCCCACATTCAGCGCCTTGAGGATCTGTGCGCCGATGCCGTAGGTGCGCAGGTCCATGCGGTACTGGATCGTGCTGCCGCTGGCAAAGCCCTTGGCATCCACTTCGGCCAAGGCCTCGAACTGGTTCTGCAGATGGTCTGCAGTCTCGCCGCAATTGAGCAGCACCAGCACGCCCTGCGGCGCCTTGGACAGCTCAGCCAGCGCGCGGTCCACCGGCCAGGAGTGGCTGGACGTGCGGGTGTCGATCAGATCCAGCACCGACAGCGGCTCATGCACGCGAACGAGGGTCTCGACTTCGTGGTTGATCGGGCCCTTGACCAGCGCCAGGTGGCCTGCGCCACCCGTCTTGTCGCGGAACATCACGGCCTCGAACTCGCCGTGGTGGGTACGGACCTTGCGGCTCGCCACGCGCGACACGAGGCTCTCATTGGCGGCGCGGTACTGGATCAGGTCGGCAATCGTGCCGATCTTCAAGCCGTGTTCGGCGGCGTACTCCATCAGGTCCGGCAGGCGGGCCATGGTGCCGTCGTCCTTCATGATCTCGCAGATCACGGCGGCTGGCGTGAGTCCGGCCATCGCGGTCAGGTCGCAGCCCGCTTCGGTGTGGCCGGCGCGGATCAGCACGCCGCCTTCCACTGCACGCACCGGGAAGATGTGGCCGGGCTGCACGATATCACCAGGCACAGCGTCGGCCGCCACCGCGGTGCGGATGGTGTGAGCGCGGTCTGCGGCGGAGATGCCGGTCGTCACGCCTTCGGCCGCTTCAATCGAGAGCGTAAAGTTCGTGCCGGTGCGGGTGCCGTTGTTGCTGACCATCAGGGGCAGATTGAGCTGGCGGCAGCGCTCGCCGGTCAGCGTCAGACAGATCAGCCCGCGGGCATGCTTGGCCATGAAGTTGATGGCCTCGGGGGTGACGTGATCGGCCGCCAGGACGAGGTCGCCCTCGTTTTCGCGGTCTTCTTCGTCGACCAGAATCACCATGCGACCGGCCTTGAGTTCGGCAACGATCTCCGGCGTGGATGAAATGCGTGTCATGCCCAGCATTCTACCGGGCGCCCCTTGTACGGCCGGAACGGCTTTCCGCAGTATTCATGCGGGTTTTCAGGCGATTTGCCTTGGAAAGCCGCACCAGACAAGCGTCTTGCAATTCGCATGCATCTCGCAAGACTTTTTCGACTTTCAGCGCTTGAAGTGCCGGTGCCTATACCGAATCATCCGGCTGCGGCAGGCGTTTATCTACGGCACGCGTGCCGCGCACCCACTACCCCGACGGGAGGATCCATGAAGAAGTTTGCTGCGCTCATCACTGCTGCCCTGCTAGCCGCCAGCCTGCCCGTGCTGGCCAAGGACGAGAAGAAGCCTGCCGCCGATGCCAAGGCCGCGCCCGCTGCCATGGCCCAGGTGGACCTGAACAGCGCCACCAAGGAAGAACTCATGAAGCTCGACGGCATCGGCGAAGCCCGCGCTGACGCCATCATCAAGGGCCGCCCGTACAAGGGCAAGGACGAGCTCGTTGCAAAAAAGGTCCTGCCCAAGGCTGTGTACGACAAGATCAAGGACAAGATCATCGCCAAGCAGAAGTAAGCGGTGCGGCCGCTGCAAACGGGTCGTCTGGCAGTCGCCGGCCGACCCGTTTTGCTTTGTTAACCTGCCGCCCCATGCCCAGTTCCACCCCCATCGAACTGTTCGTCGGCCTCGGCAACCCCGGCCCGGAGTACGAACAGACGCGCCACAACGCCGGCTTCTGGTTCATCGACAACCTCGCGCATCGGCTCAACATCCGCATGGCCGTGGAGCGCGGCTTCAACGCGGAGTTCGGCCGCGGCAAGGTCAACGGGCGTGATGTGTTTCTGGTGAAGCCGCTGACCTACATGAACCGCAGCGGGCAGAGCGTCAGCGCCGTGATGCGCTTCTACAAGCTCACCGCAGCCCAGCTGCTGGTGATCCATGACGAGCTGGATCTGCTGCCAGGCACGGTCAAGATGAAGAAAGGCGGCGGCAACGGCGGCCACAATGGCCTGAAGGACATTCAGGCCCACCTGAACACGCCGGACTACTGGCGCCTGCGCCTGGGCATCGGCCACCCCCGCACCCTGGCGCTGCAGCAGGAGGTGGTGGACTTTGTGCTGCACCGCCCGAGCCGCGAGCACCTCACGCAGATCGAAGGCGTGATCGACCGCGCGCTGGATGTGATGCCCGATGCGATGGCCGGCGAGGTGGATCGGGCGGTGATGAAGCTGCATTCCGCGGCCTGAGCAGATCGCGAGCAGCCACAGGATGCGCGCCCAATGAACGTATTGGACGAAGCGCGGCGTTTCTTCGCTTTCCTGCAATCGCCGTCAGCAACGCGCAGGCTGGAAGCGCTCGATACCCGTCAGTCGGCTCGCCTGCTGGTTCTGGCGGCGCTTGTGCTGGCCGCCGTGTATGCGGTGGCCGTGCCATTTCAACAGCGCGTGGCCATCGCCCACGGCGCGACCAACCTGTTCGATGACGGCTCGATCCCTCAGGGCGTGATCATCACGCTGGCGTTGGTCATGGTGCCGATCGAAGAGCTCATCTTCAGGCTGTGGATGCGGCGCCCGCGGGCATTGCCGCTGTGTGCGGGTGGCGCAGCCCTGCTCATGACTCTCTCGTTCGGGCCGGCCGGCCAGATGACGAACTGGCTGGCTTTTGGCGCTTTCGGCATGGGCTGCGTGATCTGGGCGCGTGTGCGCAAGCTGCCGCCGGACGGCCCCTATGAGGCCTGGCTGAGCCGGCACTTCGGGCTGTGGGTCTGGGGTTCGATCCTGCTCTTTGCCGGGCTTCACCTGAGCAACTGGACGGTCGACACGCTGTCGCCCGCGGTTCTTGCGCTCGTGCTCCCCCAGCTGGCGCTTGGCCTGATGGCCAGCTTTGTGTGCCTGCGCGCCGGCTTTCGTTGGGCAGTGGCGCTGCACTTCGCCAATAACTTGTTCGCCTTGACGCTCTGAGGGGGCTCGCCCGCTTTTGGGGATAGACGTCCGAGGCAGCACGGGCTGAACTGCGCAGAGTCTGCTCACGGAGCTGCGCATGTTCTTCCTGCCCCAACCTTCGATGGTCATCCAGGCGGCCGATGTGCCGTGGCGCTATCAGATGGACTACACGCCGCCATTCGTCGCGCCGACGGCAACACTCGACGACATCATCGCCACGATTCGCGGTGTCTTCGAGCCTGCGCGCGGCACGCCGCCACCGGCGCGCATGCATGCGCTGGTGCTCAACGCGCACGGACAACCGGCGCAGATTGGGCTGGGGAGCGAGTTCATCACTGCGAGCAATGTGCAGCGATTTGCCCGGGCCATCCGTGACCGGTTCTCGGTGATCTACATCATGAGCTGCCTGACCGGCCGCATCCAAGCCGGGACGGTGACCTACAGTCGTCGGCCGCGCTGGGGCGGAGAAACGGGCTGGGGGCCCTGGCGAAGCGCGCCCGTCACCGACTGCTTTTCGATTGTTGCCGGCGATGGACACCATTTCTGCCAGGTGCTGGCACACGACGCCCGCGCTGAAGTGCACGCAGGTACCGAGGTGCAGGTCCACAGCCTGGACTACCGGGTCTTTCCGCGCGGCTGGATTGATGAGTACGAAGGCCGTGAGGTGGTGTACGACGCCACAGGGCGTCTGATCGCCCAGCGAGTACGCCCCAGTTATGACGACGAGCGCGATCGCAGCATGGACGGCCCCGCGATGGACCCCGGCCGCTGCGATGTGCACGACATGAGTGGCACCACCTGGTGCCGCATTCCTGCCCCCCGCTGAAAGAGACACAGATGTTCCGAGTCCCGCAGCCCGCAGTCGTCATTCAAGCAGCGGATCTCCCGTGGCTGTACCGCATGGACTACACGCCCCCACCGATTCCGTCCACGGCTGGCCTAGACGCCGTGATCGCCGCGGCACTTTCACCCTTTGTATCGCGCCCCGGGGTCGCCGCGCCGACACGCTTGACCAGCCTGGTCATCAGTGCCCACGGGCAAGCCGGCCAGATCGGGCTGGGCCGGGAGCACATCCATGCTGGCAACGTGCGGGCCTTCGCCGACGCGATCGCGAACCGCTTCAAGAGCATCTTCATCCTGAGCTGCAATGTGGCGCGTATCCAGGCCACCGAGGTGCCCTACTTCAACCATCCGCGCTGGGGCCCGGGTGCCCAGCCAGTGCGCATGCGCTTTTTGCCAGGCGACGGTCACCACTTCTGCAGTCTGCTTGCGCAGCGCGCCCACGCAGATGTGCATGCGTCCACCGAGCCGCAGGCGCATGGGCAGAATCGGTTGGTGTTTCCCGAAGGCTGGGTGGACGACTATGAGGGCCTCTACCTGGTCTACGGCGTCTCCGGGCGTCTGATTCATCAGCGCAGGCGGCCGGGTTTCGATGATGTTGCAAGCCAGAACCGCGAGTTTGAAGGCTGGTCTGTCCGGTCGCACCGGAATCCACAACTCCCTTCCGACTTCCACGTCTTGCAGGGCAACTGATCTGTCGTGCAGGGCAAGGTGATGTACACGTTTGGCTAGCATCGCCGGATGCCCCGATCCTCGCATCCCTTCCGCCTGCTGGCCGGCCGCAAGGCCCTCAATCAGATCCGTGAATACGGCCTGCGTGCGCAGGACGTGGCCTGCCTGCCTGCGGCGGCAGGTGGCCCCAAGGGTTTGATCCTCAACCCGCTGGACAAGTACCTGTTCGGCACCTGGCTGGCTGCGGCGCCGCGCCGGCGCGAGCTGATCGGCGCCTCGATTGGCGCCTGGCGCATGGCCTGTGGTGCCGCGGCCGATCCGGTGCAGGCCTTGGATGATCTGGCACGCTGCTACATCGAGGAGCAGCGCTACACCGGCAAGCCTGACAGCCGCGAAATCTCGCGTGTTGCGCGCACCCTGCTCGAAGGTGTGGTGCTGCCGCGGCGCGAGGCCATGCTCAGTCATCCGCAGCATCGGCTGCAGGTGCTGGTCAACCGCGGGTGCGGGCCGCTGGGGCCAGGCAGCACGGCGCACAAGCGCGGCTTTGCGCAGGCGGCACTGGCCAATGCCGTGGGCCGCAGGCGGCTGGCGGGCTACATGGAGCGCTTCATCTTCCACGGCGACGCCGGCGTGGCGCCACTCTTCGAGACGCGATTTGATGCCTTCGCGAATCACAAAGTGCGGTTCAACGAGCGCAACTTCGACGACGCCATGGTCGCCACCGGCTCCATTCCGCTCGTGCTCGATGCCGTGAAGGACATTGCTGACGCACCGCCCGGCTGGTACTGGGACGGCGGCATCATCGACTACCACCTGCACCTGCCCTACGACCGGCTGGATGGCCTGACGCTCTATCCGCACTTCTCGCCCAGCATCACGCCCGGCTGGCTGGACAAGTTTGCGCCCTGGCGCAAAGCCCACAAAGACGCCAACCGCCATTGGCTCGACACCCTGGTGCTGGTGTGCCCGAGCGAAAGCTTCGTGGCCTCACTGCCGGGCGGCAGCATCCCGGACCGCAAGGACTTTCAGCGCTTCGGACCCAACTGGCAGGCGCGCGAGGCCAAGTGGAGGCCGGCGATTGCGCAGGCACAGGCAATGGCGGATGCCTGGCACGAGCTGGCTGCACGTGAGGCCTTTGCTGACGTGGTGGAGCCGCTGTACTGAGTCGCCGCGCGCGCTGCGCTTTTGCTGCAAGGGCGCCGAGCGCCTAGGCTGCCGCTTCGCCGGGCGCGGTCTTCTCGATCAGCCGGTCCCGATACTTCGCCGTGAAGCGCAGCCAATGCCCCTGCTGGGTGATGCGATGCCACACAGCGCGCTTCTCGATGAGGCCCATGCCGGTCCAGCGCGTGACTTCATCGAAGCTGCGGCCGCAGCCGCTGCAGTGTTCGTCGCCCACGCTGGTGGAGCAGATGGCGATGCAGGGGGAGTCCGGCAGCGTGGCGGCCCATTGCTCGAAGGCGGACAGGGCTTCGAGCGAGCAGTCGGCCTCGTCTACCTGGGTGCTGCGCGCGGCAATCAGCTGCCCGTAGAGATCGGCCAAAGCATGGGTCTCGGCCGCGAGGTGGACCCCGTCGGGCGAGGGCGCGCGCTTGCGCCACCAGTTGATGGCGGCTTCGAGATCGTCGATGTGGATGCTGCTCACTGCTTGAACTGCTTTCGGGTGTGGCGTTGCGGCCGGGCTCAGATGTGTCGGGTCAGGCCGCCATCGACGCGGATGTTCTGACCGGTGATGTAGGCGCCGCCCTCGCTCACCAGAAAGGCCACGGTCCTCGCGATCTCCTCGGCGCGGCCGTAGCGCTGCATCGGGATCTTGGCGCGGCGCTCTTCCTTCTCGGGCAGGCTGTCGATGAAGCCGGGCAGCACGTTGTTCATGCGGATGTTGTCCGCGGCATAGCGGTCCGCAAAGATCTTGGTGAAGCTGGCGAGTGCGGCACGCATGGGCGCAGACACGGGGAAGGTGGCTTCCGGCTCGAAGGCCCAGGCCGTGGAGATGTTCACGAATGCGCCGCCGCCCTTCATCTGCATCAGCGGCACTACCTTGCGCGCCAGCCGGATGACGGGGATCAGGATCGTGTCCAGGCCCTTGTGCCAGTCTTCGCTGGAAATCTCTAGCAGCTCTCCCTTGGGTGGGTGGGGGGCGGAGCTCACCACCGCATCAATGCGCCCGAACGCGCCCAGCGTGGCATCCACAGCGCGCTGCAGGTCGTCTTCATCCAACACGCTGCCCGTGATGCCGATGCCACCCAGCTTTTCGCCTAGCGCCTCACCCTTGCCGGAAGACGACATCACGGCCACCTGCCAGCCCTGGGCGGCGAGTTCCTTGGCGCAGGCCGCGCCCATGCCGGAGCCGGCGGCGGTAACGAGTGCGACTTTGGTCATGTGTGAGTCCGAATCGGGGTGGGTTTCAAAGTGCTTTCCGCTTGTCCTGCCTCATTCTTGAGGCGATTTGCCTTGGAAAGGCGCATGGATGCTGGATCTGATGCTGTTTCAAATGCAGACATCGAGCATTCATGCGCTTTTCCAGCCCAAACTGCCCGGGAAGCCTTGCCAGACAAGCGGAAAGCCTCTGCAGTTGTATCCCGCAGAGGCAACAAAGCGGTGCCAGGTCTGCCTGGGCACCGCTTTGAACGGGCGGCTTGTTTACAGCTGGGTCAGCACGCTTTCGGCGGACGACACCTCGAACTTGCCCGGGGCTTCGCGGCCCAGCCAGGTCACCGTGCCGTTGTCCACGATCATGGCGTAGCGGTCGCTGCGCAGGCCCATGCCGCGCGCGGTCAGGTCCAGGGTCAGGCCCAGGGCCTGGCTGTAGGTGGCGCTGCCGTCACCCATCATGCGCACCTTTTCGCCCACCTGCTGGTCCTTGCCCCAGGCGTGCATCACGAAGGCATCGTTCACGCTCAGACACCAGACTTCATCGACGCCCTTGGCGCGCAGCGCGTCATAGTGGGCGACGTAGCCCGGCACATGCTTGGCCGAGCAGGTCGGGGTGTAGGCGCCGGGCAGGCCGAAGATCACGATCTTCTTGCCCTTGACCGCCTCTTCCACCTTGATCGGGTTGGGGCCGATGGAGCAGCCGTCCTTCTCGACCTCGAAGAATTCGTACAGGGTGCCGGCAGGCAGGGCTTGGCCAACGGAAATCGTCATTGTTCTGGCTCCACGGGAGGTTGAAGAGGGAGCGGGGAGTGTACGAGCGCAAGCAAGTGGCCGCCTGTGGGGTCATCCCCCTGCAGGCGGCCGCGGCGGTACGGCGGGATCAGCGGGCGGCGCTCAGAGCGGCGCGCCGCCCCTTCGCTTCAACCACCAGTAGGCCAGGGCCGAGACGCCACCGACCATTACCACGGTGCTGATCACGCGCAGCAGGCTGAACACCCAGGCAATGCCGATGCCCAGCGCCGCCCAGTGCCACCACTGCTGGCCATGATGGCCCAAGGTCATCTGGTTGATCACGAACAGCATCAGAACGATCAGCGGCCCGGTGACCAGAAACTTGAGGGCCTTGAGGGTCTTGTAGCCGGGGATGACGTGTTTCATGTTCTGCGCTCCTTGGTGCCAGCGGTGTGCTGATGGAGGGCAGTGTGGGCGAGTCGACCGGGGTGCGCAGCGGGGTTGCGACGGATCGGCGGCGGTGCGGCGTAAATGGCATGTGGCCGGCGTGAGTGGGAGGGCGCTTATGCGTTCCAAGGCGACGTGAAACTCACGGCGTCTCCGCCCGATCGCGCGCAACCATTGCCAGATAAGCACCCATCGTGAGTGGTCCGACCAGTTTGACCATCGTGTGCACAGTGTTCTTCTGGCGGCCGAATTCGATGTCATGCCGGGTCTTGATGCGCAGGTAGCCGTTGCGTGCCCAAAAGGCCTTGCCGCGCGCGTTCCGCTCCACCACACCTAGGCGCAGCGCGGTGCTGCCCTGGCTGACGAGCCAGTCTTCCAGTGCGGTGTAGAGCTGCTGCGCCATGCCGCTGCCTTGCAGGCGGGTCGCAATCTGGAAGAAGCCGATATGGCCCACACCGCGGGCCATGAGGTCGATCACGCAGTCGATCAGACCCACGAGTTCATGCTCGCGCGCGTCAGCCGTCTTGGTAAAGGCGAGCAGGTTGTGGTGCTGGCTGAAGCTCATCTCGGCGGGCGGGTGGTGATCGAAGAACTCGGCGAGGTAGGTGTCGCGGTCCGGCAGGCCGCCGCCCACCATCCGCTCATACTCGGGGTTGGCCTGGGCAAAGGCCCAGATGGCGTCGGCGTCGCGCCGCCGGGCGGGGCGCACGAGCAGGTGGCTGGTCTGGAACACCGCCTGCGTGTCGACGCTGACCGTGTCGGTGGCGTAGTTGCTGGTGGCGTACAGCACTTCGGCGGGGGTGACAGGTTGGCTCATGGCTGAAAAGTACAATCGCGGCCTTTCCAGCGCACGCCGTTTCGTCTGACGGTGGCGCGGTCTCGTCGGCCCGCAGCCTGCGCTGCGCGGCACGCTCTCCCGAAAGCCTGATCCCAATGAGCCTCAAGTGCGGCATCGTCGGCCTGCCCAACGTCGGCAAGTCCACCCTCTTTAACGCCCTGACCAAGGCCGGTATCCCGGCCGAGAACTTCCCGTTCTGCACCATCGAACCCAACGTGGGCATGGTCGAGGTGCCGGACCCGCGCCTCGCGCAGCTGGCCGAGATCGTCAAGCCGCAGAAGATCGTGCCGGCGGTGACGGAGTTTGTGGACATTGCGGGCCTGGTAGCCGGTGCCAGCAAGGGCGAAGGCCTGGGCAACCAGTTCCTGAGCCACATCCGCGAGACCGATGCGATCGTGAACGTGGTGCGCTGCTTTGATGACCCGAACGTCATTCACGTGGCGGGCAAGGTGGACCCGATTGCCGATATCGAAGTCATCCAGACCGAACTCGCGCTGGCCGATTTGGCCACGGTGGAAAAGCAGCTGGCCAAGAACCAGAAGCTGGCCAAGTCGGGCGGTGACAAGGAGGCCAAGCGCCTGGTCGATGCGCTCGAGAAGATCCTCCCCGCACTGAACGAAGCCCGACCGGTGCGCAGCGTGGACCTGTATCCGGAAGAAAAGGACGTCCTCAAGCCCCTGTGCCTGATCACCGCCAAGCCGGCCATGTATGTGGGCAACGTGCTCGAAGACGGCTTCGAGAACAACCCGCACCTGGACCGGCTGCGCGAATACGCGGCCAAGGAAGGCGCACCGGTGGTCGCTGTCTGCGCCAAGATCGAAAGCGAAATTGCCGATCTGGACGACGCCGACAAGGCCGACTTCCTCAAGGACCTCGGCATGGACGAGCCCGGCCTGAACCGCGTGATCCGCGCCGGTTTCAAGCTGCTGGGCCTGCAGACCTACTTCACCGCCGGGGTGAAGGAGGTGCGCGCCTGGACGGTGCCCGTGGGTGCCACCGCACCGCAGGCCGCCGGGGTGATCCACACCGACTTCGAGCGCGGCTTCATCCGCGCCCAGACCATCGCCTTCGAGGACTACATCACCTACAAGGGTGAGACGGGCGCCAAGGAAGCGGGCAAGATGCGCGCCGAAGGCAAGGAGTACATCGTCAAGGACGGCGACGTGCTCAACTTCCTGTTCAACGTCTGATATCTCTCACCGTCCCATGAGCGCAAATCCTCCTGTCGGCCAAGAAAAGCGCGGTTCCGGCTTTCTCAAGGGCTTCATCATCTTCCTGCTGGTGCTGGTTCTGCTGGGCGCGGCCTACTTTGCCGTGGTGCTGAACTGGAACTATTCGGACGGCGAGCGTGCCGGCTGGGTGCAGAAGTTCAGCCGCAAGGGCTGGGTGTGCAAGACCTGGGAAGGCGAGCTGGCGCTGGTCACCATGCCGGGCGCCGTACCTGAGAAGTTCAACTTCACGGTCTGGGACGACGCCGTTGCGCAGGACATCAATCGCCTCATGGGCAAGCGCGTGAACCTGCATTACGAGCAGAAGGTCGGCCTGCCCGGCTCCTGCTTCGGTGAGACGCGCTACTACGTGACCAAGGTGACGGCGGTGGACGAGTTCAATCTTGCGCCCGGCGTGGTGGTGCCGCAGCTGCCTGTGCCTGCCGTGCCGGCTCCCGCGCAACCCGCCGCGCCTCAGCCAGCGCCCCAGGCCGTGCCGCAGCCTTCACAGGCCCCGACCGCGCCCGCAACCCAGCCGCCGGCAACGCGCTGAACCGCCGAATCCGCTCGCCCGGCGCCTGGAGGCATCGATGACAGCAGTCACAGTCACTGCGCTCCACGTGTATCCCGTCAAGGGCTGCGCAGGGACATCGCTGACGGATGCCGTGGCCGGGCAGGCAGGGCTCGAGCATGACCGCGGCTATATGGTGGTGGATGCCGCAAGTGGACGCTTCATCACGCAGCGCACCTTGCCAGCCATGGCGCTGATTCGCCCAACCGTCACCGCGCAGGGTCTGCGCTTGTCGCGCACCGGTCAGTCGGATCTGGATCTGGACGCCAGCCTGGCAGTGCAGACGCGTCGCGTGACGGTCTGGCGCGACACCTTGGATGCACTCGACTGCGGCGATGAGGCGGCCGCATGGGTCACATCTGCACTGGGTCGCGCTTCACAGCCGCTGCGTCTGGTGAAGTTTTCGCCCGAGGCGCGTCGTCTGCGCGTGATTGAAGGCCGTGACCCAGTGGCCTACCTCTTTGCCGACGGCTACCCGCTGCTCGTGGTCGGGCAAGCGAGCCTGGATGACTTGAATCAGCGCATTGCCGCGCGCGGCTTGCCGCCGGTGCCGATGAACCGCTTCCGGCCGAATGTCGTCATCGGCGGACTGGAGGCCTGGGAAGAAGACCATGTGGACACGCTGCAGTTTGGCGGCGTGGAGCTCAAGCTGGTCGCGCCCTGCTCGCGCTGCGAAGTGCCGAATGTGGAACAGACCACCGGTGAGTCGATGATCGAACCGATGCGCACGCTCGCGACCTTCCGCGCGCTGGCCAGCCAGCAAGGCGAGGTCTGCGTCGGGATGAATGCGATCGTCAGTGAAGGCGCAGGCGGTGTGCTGCGCGTCGGTCAGGCGGGCGAGGCGGCCTTCGCGTTCGACTGATCCGATTCAGCGGTGGCAGATGCTGCCGCGATGGCCGCGTCGAACTTGCCCGTGAGCTGCCGGTACTTGGCCATGAGATCGTCCTTGCTCTCCTGCCACTCCGGATTCACCAGAATGCACTCGACCGGGCACACCTCCACGCACTGCGGCGTGCTGAAGTGGCCAACGCACTCCGTGCATTTGCCCGGCTCGATCTCGTAGATCTCCGTGCCCATGTAGATCGCTTCGTTCGGGCACTCCGGCTCACAAACGTCGCAATTAATACACTGGTCGGTAATCAGCAGCGCCACAGCCTCAAGCCTCCGGCGGGCTGGCGCCCATCTGCTGCACCTTGGTTTTGAGCCAGCGCTCGACCTCGGGGAAGACGAACTGGCCCACGTCGCCGCCCATGAGCGCAATTTCGCGCACCATGGTGCCGCTGATGAACTGGTATTGCTCGGACGGCGTCAGAAAGATGGTTTCCACACCGGGCATCAGCGCGCGGTTCATGCCGGCCATCTGGAACTCGAACTCGAAGTCGCCCACCGCGCGCAGGCCGCGCACGATCACGCGGCCGCCCTCGGCGCGCACGAAGTCCTTGAGCAGGCCGGAGAAGCCCTTCACCGTCACATTCGGGTAGTGCCCGAGCACCTCGCGGGCCAGCTCGATGCGCTCGCCCTGGGAGAACAGCGGCCGCTTGGAGCGGCTGTCCGCCACGCCCACGATCAACTGCGGAAACATGTTCGCCGCTCGGCGCACGAGATCCTCGTGGCCGCGAGTCAGCGGGTCGAACGTGCCGGGATAGATGGCAATCATGGATGGCGGCCCCTGCGGGTGAGCGATGCGGGTTGAATCGGGAGCGGCGCGCAAGCGCCGCCAACAACCGGTGCGCAGCTCTTATGGTGCGCTGCCACAATTATTGCGGCATTTTGACAGGTGCAACACCTGCATCTTGTGCGGGCTTCGGCTCCAGTCTGAGCAGGGCAAAGTGCACTTGCCCGGCCCTGTCGGTACGCAGCACTGTCCAGCCGGTGTCCGGCGCAGGCTCGATGGGGACGCGGTCTTCCACATAGACCAATGCATCCTCGGCCAGCACGCGGGGCAGGGCGGCCAGCACCGCGGGCAGCAGGCCGGCGTCGTAGGGGGGGTCGATGAAGGCCAGGTCGATGCTCACCGCCGGCAGGCCGCGCAGCAGCGCCAGGGCATCGGCTTGCAGCAGCTGCACCTGGTCCTGCGCCTTGAGCTTGGTGATGCTGGCGGAGAGCGCCGTGACGGCAGCGCGCTGCTGCTCGATCAGCGTGACCTTTGCAGCGCCGCGGCTGGCCGCTTCCAGGCCAAGTGCTCCGGTGCCGGCGAACAGATCCAGCACTCGCGCGCCGTCCAGGCTGCCGCGCAGGTGCTTGATCCAGTTGAAGACGGTCTCGCGCACGCGGTCCGGCGTGGGCCGCAGGCCCGGCAGATCCACTACGGCCAGCGGCGTGCGCTTCCATTGCCCGCCGATGATGCGCACCGCGTGCGGGGCGTGGCGGGTGCTGGCAGATTTTGGCGCCCCGCCGGCGGGGGCTTTGGGCGGACGGGTGGGTGCGCGAACCATGGGACGCGCAGTTTAGGTGCGCACCCGTGCGGGCGGCAGCGGGCGCGCTGCGTCCGACGAGGACAGCCGGCAACCACAGCCGCCCGCCTAAACTGACGGCCGTTCTGACTGCCCGGCCCACAGCCGATTGCGGCAGCGCTTGCCCTCAGACCTTGCCCCTAGACCTCGCTGCCGGACGCGTTCGGCAGACCTCGGCGCCCCATATGTTCAGCTTCTTCCGCAAGAAATCCCCGCCGCCTGCCGTTCAGCCGCAAGTCGTCGAGTCCCAGGCCATTGCGCCTCAGACCGCCGAAGCGCCGGCCACCGAGCCGGTGAGCGCACCCGCCGCTGTGGCCGCGCCCGCGCCTGCAGCGAACGCCGCGCCGGCGGAAGCACCCGCCACCGAAGCCGCCGAGAAGAAAAGCTGGCTCGCGCGTCTGAAGCAGGGTTTGTCGCGCACCGGCAGCAGCATTGCCGGCGTGTTCGGTTACGTGAAGGTGGACGAGGCGCTGTTCGAGCAGCTTGAAGACGCGCTGCTCATGGCCGACTGCGGCGTGACGGCCACCCAGAAAATCCTGGCGGGCTTGCGCGCCCGCGTGAAGAGCGAGCGCATCGAGGATGCCGCCGCCGTGCGCACTGCGTTGGCGAAGGTGCTGGCAGATCACCTGCGGGCGCTGGAGCGGACCCCGCAGGTGCCTGCGGCGGCCGACGAGAAACCCTGGGTGGTCATGATTGCGGGTGTGAATGGCGCGGGCAAGACCACCAGCATTGGCAAGATCACGCACCACTTGAGCGAGGGTGGGCACAGCGTGCTGCTGGCCGCGGCCGACACCTTTCGCGCTGCGGCGCGCGAGCAACTGGCCGTGTGGGGCAACCGCAACCAGGTCAGCGTGGTGAGTCAGGAGGGCGCAGACCCTGGCGCGGTGGTGTTTGACGCGGTGCAGAGCGCGCGCGCCAAGGGCATTGACGTGGTGATTGCCGACACCGCCGGCCGCCTGCCCACCCAGCTGCACCTGATGGAAGAACTGAAGAAGATCGCCCGCGTCTGCGGCAAGGCGCTGGACGGCGCGCCGCACGAACGCTGGCTGGTGATCGACGGCAACACCGGCCAGAACGCCGTGGCGCAGGTCAAGGCCTTCAACGAGGCGTTGCAGCTCACCGGCCTGATCGTCACCAAGCTGGACGGCACGGCCAAGGGCGGCGTGCTGGCGGCGATCGCCTCGACCTGCCCGGTGCCGGTGCTCTTCATCGGCGTGGGCGAGCAACTGCAGGATCTGCAGCCCTTCTCGGCCGAGGAGTTTGCCGGGGCGCTGACGGGTGCTTGATTCGTTTATTTTCGGACAGGTTTTCAGGATCTGAAGATAGTCCTGAAACCTTCATCCAGTAAGCGGAAAGTCGCCTTTTGTTTTTGCAAAAAAGACAATAATCGGCCAAATCAAACACGCACCTCGGTTTTGCTGCACCCCCTGTGGCTTGTGACTGACGGCGCGCGGTCTCCTCGACCCGCAAGGCTTGAGCCGCCTGCACCGCAGCCATAGCATCGCCCGACCGGCCGACGATGAGCCGGACGTTCACAGGAGACGCTCGTGCAGGCTGCCCGCCCCCTCAGCTGGCCCCATTCACTGATTCCGGCCGCGCTCGCTGCGCTGCTCACCGCCTGCGGTGGCGGCGGCGCCACAGACAGCGGCACGGTCAACACCTCGCTAGCGCGCGGTTCGCTGATCCAGTCGCCCCCGCCGCGGCTGGCGCCCATCAGCGCCGCGCAGCTGCAGGCCACACTGCAGGCCAGCACCAGCGGCCAGGGCGTACTGCAGATCGCCGGCAACCCGGTCTGCGGCGTGGATCTCTATTACATGAACTACGGCACGGTGGGCGGAGCGAACGAGCCCACCAATGCCACCGGCGCCATCATGGTGCCCAGCGGCAGCGCGGCGCAGTGCTCGGGCGCACGCCCGGTCGTGCTCTGGGCGCACGGCACCACCACCGACCGCGGCTACAACATGGCCGACATCCAGAACAACGGCGAATCTGCCCTGGCCGCGGCGCTGTTTGCCGCGCAGGGTTACATCGTGGTGGCGCCCAACTACGCCGGCTACGACGCCTCGCGCCTGCCCTACCACCCCTACCTGAATGCGGATCAGTCCAGCAAGGACATGATCGACGCGCTCACTGCCGCCCGCGCCGCGCTGGGTGATGCGCGCCTGGCCACCACCAACACCGGTGCCACGCGCGTGAGCGACAACGGCAAGCTCTACATCTTCGGCTACTCCCAGGGCGGCCACGTGGCCATGGCCACGCACCGCGCGCTGCAGGCCGCGGGTCAGACCGTGACAGCCACCGCCCCGAGTGCCGGCCCCTACGCCATGCTGGCCTTCGGCGACGCCGTCTTCTACGGCAACGTGAACCTGGGCAGCACCATCTTCACGCCACTCCTGGCGACGAGCTACCAGAAGGCCTACGGCAATATCTACGCCCAGCCCACTGACCTCTACACCGCGCAGTACGCCAGCGGCATCGAGACCCTGCTGCCGAGCACCACGTCCGTCACGCAGATCTTCCAGCAGGGCCTGCTGCCGGCCACACAGCTGTTCTCCAGCACGCCGCCCACGGCGCCCGCGGGTTCTCCGGCGCAGCTGCAGGCCACGCTTAATGCCATCACCCCGCCCACCCAGCCACCGGCCCTCGCGCCGCTGTTTGCCCTGGGCTTCGGCACGACGCCGCTGATCAACAACAACGCGCGCCTGGCCTATCTGCTGGATGCCATCGCCAACCCAGACGGCGCCGTGCCCACGCTCACCACCGGCGCGCAGGCCGCCAACCCGCAGAACCCCCTGCGTCGCGCCTTCAAGACCAATGACCTGCGCAACTGGACGCCCGCGCGCCCCACGCTGCTGTGCGGCGGCAATGGCGACCCCACGGTCTTCTTCACCAACACGCAGATCATGCAGGGCCTCTGGACGGCGCCTTCGCCGCTGGCGCCGCCCGCCGGCATCGTGACCGTACTGGATGTGGACTCCGCACCCACCGGCCCCACGGATCCCTTTGCCGCGGCCAAGCTCGGCTTTGCGCAGGTCAAGGCGGCCGGCATTGCCGCGGGCGGGCAGAGCGGCTGGATCCAGCAGTACCACGGCGCCGCCGCGCCCTTCTGCGCTGCCGCAGCACGCGGCTTCTTCAGCCAGTTCTGAGCCACCGCATCGGCACTGCGCCCGTTCAGTACGGCCGGGCGCAGCGCTCAAGAAGAATCAGGAGACCGCATGAACACACGCATTTCCCTGCTGGCCGCCGCCTCGCTGGCTTTCAGCGCAGGCGCCCAGGCGCAGGAGCAGTCCTTCAGCCTCGGCATTGCCCAGGTCAGCATCAACTCCAAGGCCAGCGATCTGCGCGGCCCCTTCACCCCGGCCGGCGCCAACCTGAAAGTGGACGACGCCACGACCCTGGTGTTCTCCTACACCCGCCGCGTGGATGACCGCTTCAACCTTGAGCTCGCCCTGGGCCTTCCGCCCACGCATGACGTGCAAGGCAAGGGCACGCTCGCGAGTGTGGGCAAGATCGCCGAGGTGAAGCAGTTCTCGCCCACGATGTTCGTGAACTACAGCTTTGCCGGCCCCAAGGCCACGCTGCAGCCCTTCGTGGGCGTGGGTGTGAACTACACGAACTTCTACGGCGGCAAGAGCACCCCGGCCGGCAGCAACGCCAGCGGCGGCCCCACCTCCATCACCCTCACCGACAGCTTCGGCCTGGCCGCCCAGGTCGGCCTGAACTGGCGCATCGACGAGCGCTGGTTTGCCAGCGCCAAGATCGCCACTGCGCAAGTAAAGAGCGACCTCACCAGCAACAGCGCCGGGCTGATCCGCACCACCACGATCGATTTCCGGCCGGTGGTGTTTGCGGTCAGCGGGGGGTATCGGTTCTGAGCCGAGCATTCAATGATGGTCTTGCGTGCCGTCCGCGCCGACATCACGACGCTTGACGTTGATGTCATCGTGAACGCCGCCAACAGTTCGCTGCTTGGCGGCGGCGGAGTGGATGGTGCGATTCACCGTGCTGCAGGCCCGGATCTCGTCCACGCCTGTCGACTGCTCGGAGGATGCAAGACGGGCGACGCCAAAATGACCGCAGGTTTCCGATTGAAAGCGCAGTACATCATCCATACGGTGGGGCCGGTGTGGCGCGGCGGAACGCACGGAGAGCGTGAGCTGTTGGAGAGCTGCTACGTACGGTCGATCGAACTGGCGCAGGACATTGGCGCGCGCAGCTTGGCTTTCCCCGCGATCAGCACGGGCATCTATGGATTCCCGATTCGGGACGCCGCAATGATCGCCGTCACGACGGTTCGCAAGCTCGCGAAGCGCTCCACCATCGGCGAGGTGATCTTCTGCTGTTTCTCCGAGCCTGACCTGCGGGTGTACGAGACTGCGCTGAGTGACGAAGAGATCAACTGACTTCTTGAGGCGTAATCCATGACGGCCAGCGAACATCCCATCACCACCTGGCACCGCATGGTCGAGGCCCGTGACCCCACCGGGCTCGCCGCGCTCATTGACGAGGCGGCGGTGTTTCACTCGCCGGTGGTGCATACGCCGCAGGCCGGGCGTACGCTGGTGGTGATGTATCTGAGCGCGGCGTTCAAGGTCTTCTTCAGCCCGAACTTTCGCTACGTGCGCGAGATCGTCGGCGAGCACGATGCCGTGCTGGAGTTCGAGACCGAGCTGGATGGCGTGATGGTCAATGGCGTGGATCTGATCCGCTGGAACGAGGCCAGCCGCATTACTGACTTCAAGGTCATGCTGCGCCCGGCCAAGGCCCTGCAGGCGGTGCAGCAGCGCATGGCGGCGATGCTGCAGGCCGGCTAGCCCGCCACAGCTCACACCATGGCCGCGGCCCGCATCGTCGGCGTCACGTCCAGATCGCGCAGCAGCGCCCAGGCCGGCTCCGCCGGCTTGAACACCAGCGGCACGGCTTCCTGGCGGTGGGTCTGCTCAGCCACGGTGTCGTACCAGTAGGCTGCGAGCAGATCGTCCTGTGCGAGCAAGGCATCGCGCGCGGCGCCGCAGGCCTGCGCAAGCCGATCGGCGCGACCGCTGCGAAGCCACTGCGCCGCGAGTTCGTTCAGGCGCCCCTGATGCAGATTGCCCAGCGCCAGCGCGGGGTGCACCGCGTGGGTGTAGGGCAGCACCTGGCCGTTGGCGCCGACGATCAGCACGGGCGCGGCGTCCTTGAGCTGGCGCACCGGAGTCTGAGGTACGAGTGGCCGGCAGGCGCGCTCAATCTGTTCGCGCAGCAGCACGTCCACCTGGATGGCGACGCCCTTTTCTGTGCCTATCACTTCAGCCGCCATCAGGCCGGCGAGCAGTTCGAGCTGGTCGGGTACGGCGCCGCTCAGGGTACGGGCGGCGCGGCCGTCGGCCGTGAGCGGGTGCACCTGCACGGCACGTGCGCCGGTTTGCGCAGCGAGCTCGATCACGAACTCC
The DNA here is from genome assembly GCF_047549485.1 of Piscinibacterium candidicorallinum. GTDB lineage: Bacteria > Pseudomonadota > Gammaproteobacteria > Burkholderiales > Burkholderiaceae_C > Piscinibacterium > Piscinibacterium candidicorallinum. The sequence continues at coordinate 825,164 of NZ_CP180191.1, forward strand.
AGGCTGTCGGCGTTGCGCTGCGTGAGCGTGAAGATGAAGGCAAAGGGCAGGCCGCGCTCGCGCAGATGCGTCAGGTTGGCCACCGCCTTGTCGAAGGCGCCGGCCTGGCCGCGGATGCGGTCGTGCTCATCGGGGCGGCCATCGATGGAGACCGCCATGCCATCCAGCACCGGCACCAGCTCGTCGAGCCGCTTTGGCGTGGCGAGCATCGCGTTGCTGGTGATGGTCGTGATCATGCCCATGGCCTTGGCGGCGGCCAGCAGCACAGGCAGATCGCGATACAGCAGGGGTTCGCCACCGCTGACGGCCAGTTGGCCGTAGCCCAGCGCGGCTGCGTCCTGCACGGCGCCGGCCAGCAGATGCACGGGCAGGGTTTCGGATTCGCCCGGCCCGCTTTCCGTGTAGCAGTGCGCACAGGCCAGATTGCAGCGCCGCGTGGGGTGCACCTGTAGCACCGGCACGCTGTTCAGCAGGTTGGGCTCTGCGAGGCAGACGTCCGCCCTGTCAGCGATGCTTGCCGGACGCTCAACGGCCGGAGCCTGCGTGTGCTCCCGCAGCGCCGGGGGCTGCGCAGCAGCGGATGACGTCGACCTTGCGGCCGACAGGGCCTTGGATTCGCTGTGCGCAGCCATGGTGCCTCAGCCGCGCAGGCCAGCGGTGGCGGACATCAGGTCCTGGATCTCGAACTGGTTCAGGCCGGCGTCCAGCGCCGGTTGCACGGCGGGGTTGATGATGTCGCCGGCTGACAGCTCCACACGCACCCAATCCGGGAAGGGTGTGCCGTTGATGATGATGCGGGGGCGACGCGGGCGGGTGCCGCCCCCGCCGTGCTTGCGCAGCCACTGCAGCCAGAAGGCCATGTCGTTGCCGCACCAGGGCACGTCGTCACCGGCATAGGCCAGCGTCAGGCTCACGCCGGTGGCGGCGCTGCCGCCCTTGACCACGGCGCCTTCAACGGCGGCGGGTGACTTGTCGAGGTGGGTCGCCAGCTCGCGCAGCGCCTCCTCGGAGAATGAACGGGACTTGAAAGCGGCCAGCAGGCGGGCAGAGCCGCGTTGAACGGGCATATCCATGGTGAAACTCCTCGCGATTGCATAACCCACGCCCGGCGGGCGTGGGGGTCGGACGACAGCCTGGCGCCTGGGCTGCGGCCTGCAGATGCAGGCGCGGCCACGGCGCGAGGCCGGGTCTGAGAACGATGCAGAGTCGCGGGGAGGTCGCTACCCCAGGGTCCCAATCCCAGGGTCTGGCGTCATCAGTGCACGCAGCCTAGGAGCGCGAAGAAGTTCGCGCATCACCGAAATCCGGGAGATCACCTGAACAGGTGGGCGGGCCGGGGTGGATGAAAATTAGCGTGTTTTCGGACGCAAAAATAAAAAAATGGTCTATTACCAGTATCCGCAAGTATTGTGCGGATCTCAGGGTGCTTTGTCGGGAAAATGAGTTAGAAAACAGTCGATTTCAGCCAGATTCAGCTCTGAACGGATAGCTGTGGCGTTGCCGACCGGCGTCCGACCTGCCCGACGACCGCCGCGGCGCCAAACCCGTGCTGCCGAAACACCGCCAGCACTGCATCCAGCGCGGCGGGGGCGCAACTCACGAGCAGGCCGCCTGAAGTCTGAGGATCGGTCAGCAGGGCCTGGTCGGGCGCGGCAAAGTCGGCGGGCAGCTGGACATCCTTGCCGTAGCCGCTCCAGTTGCGGCCGCTGGCGCCGGTCACGTAGCCCTGTGCGGCCAGCAAGCGCACGCCCTCGTGCAGCGGCACGGCGGGCCAGTCGAGCTGCACATCGCAGCCGGCACCGCGCGCCAGTTCGAGCGCATGGCCGGCCAGACCGAAGCCGGTCACGTCCGTGAGGGCGTGCACGCCCTCAATCGCCGCCAGATCCGGCCCGGGCGTATTGAGTTTGGTGGTGCTGTCGATCATGCGGGCATAGCCCTCGGCATCGAGCTGGCCCTTCTTGAGCGCGGCGCTCATCACACCCACGCCCAGCGGCTTGCCCAGCACGAGCACATCGCCCGGCTGCGCGTCCGCGTTGCGCTTGACTCGGCTGGGATGAACCAGACCGAGCGCGACCAGGCCGTAGATTGCCTCGACCGAGTCGATGGTGTGGCCGCCCGCCACCGGAATGCCGGCCGCGCGGCAGACCGACGCGCCACCCTCCAGCACGCGGCCGATGGTGGCGGTGGACAGCACGTTGATCGGCATGCCGACCAGCGCGAGCGCGAGAATCGGCTTGCCGCCCATGGCATACACGTCGCTGATGGCGTTGGTGGCGGCGATGCGGCCGAAGTCGAAGGGGTCATCGACGATCGGCATGAAGAAGTCGGTCGTGGCGATCAGCGCCTGCTCATCATTGAGTTTGTAGACGGCGGCGTCGTCCGCGGTCTCGATGCCCACCAGAAGCTCCGGCGGGATCGGCATGGCCGCCGTGCCCTTGAGGATCTCGGACAGCACGCCCGGCGCAATCTTGCAGCCGCAGCCACCGCCGTGCGACAGGCTGGTGAGCTTGGGTTCGGTGGCGGCGGGTGTGGTCGGTGCGTTCATGGTCAGGCTCGGCAGAAAACGAAGGATCAGCGGGCGTCGGTACGCGTTCAGCCCAGCAATTCGGACACGATAGTCCCAAGCGCCGCCGCTTCGGCCTCTGGGGTAAACCGGTCCGCACGCGCGGCGCACTGCGCGGCAAGTTGGGTGGCAAAGGCTCGGTCATCAGCGAAGCGTTCGATCAACGCGGCCAGCGCTTCGGCATCGCCGACCGGAAAGTAGCCGGCATAGTCTGCGCCCAGCAGCCCCACATTGCCGTCGATGCGTGAGGCGAGCACTGGCAGGCCGCTGCGCAGTGCCTCGATGACCACATGCGCACCGCCTTCCAGTCGGCTCGCATGAACCAGGACGCTCGCACGCGTCATCCGGTCGCGTGTGGCGCCGTGCGGCAGGCCGCCCAGCCAGCGGTAGCGCGGCTGCTGCGCCATGCATAACTCTGCGGCGTGCGCCCACGCCGGGTCCAGCGCATTGCCGATGTGATCGAAGAAGAGGTCGCCATGGTGTGCCAACTGCACGGCGGCGCGCTGGTAGGTGGCCGGGTCCTTCTCGGCGCGCAGATGGCCGACCATGAGCATGCGCGTGTGCTGCTTGGGCCGCAGCCGTGGCGCACGCACGCCGCAGGACTGCAGCACCACGCGCGCCTTGTGGCGCAACTGCGGGGGCAGGGCCTGCGCGCCCAAGTCATTGAGCACGATCAGTCGATCAGCCAGCGCCAGCGAGCGCTGTGCGCGTGAGTCGCTGGCGTTGTCGCGATACAGGTCTGTGCCAGTGAGCGCGAGAATGAGCGGCCGATCCGGGTGCGCCGCCTTGAAGGCTGTGACAGAGTCCGCCGAGCGGCGCGCATGCAGCGCGATCATCAGCGCGTCGTCATGGCGGCCACCAGCCGCCGACCAGTGCGCCTGCAGACGCACGCGATAAGCTCGGCGCAACATGCGCGCCCAGCGCTGCGCGGTCTGCCAGTTGCCGTTGTTGGCGTCGGCCAGCGCCGGTGTCACCAGCACAAGCGGTACGAGGTTCAAGGCACCATTCCGTGAACGAGAGCGTGAACAAGAGCGATCACATGATTAGTCGCGCCGAGACCGCTGCCGACGCGGCCCGCAGCGCCCGCGGTACCGCGCTGGCCGACCTGCTGATCGACAGCAGGAAGGATACGCTGGCCACCCTGGGCTGCTGGCAGGCTGCGCGGCCCGGTCTGCAGGTGCCACAGCATGCGGAGCTCAACCCGCCGGTCTGGGAGCTGGGGCACATCGGCTGGTTTGCGCAGCGCTGGATTGGTCGGAACCCGCAGCGCGCACTCGGTGTGGCGGCGGACCCGCAAGCGCGGCGCACGCCAGCCCGGCCAGCCGACGCCGATGATCTCTACGACTCCAGCCACGTCCCCCACGGCTTGCGTTGGGGTCTGCCGTTGCCCGATCTGGACGCTACGCTTGCGCACCTGCAGGCGCAGCTCGACGAAACACTTGATCTGCTGGCGCGGTATAGCGGCGAAGACTCCTATTTTTTTCGCCTCTCGCTGCTGCACGAGGACATGCATCACGAGGCGGCACTCTATATGGCGCAGGCGCTGGGTGTGCCGGTGCCCGACGCGCGCTGGCAGCCGCCCCGCTTGCCCGAGCCGCCACCGCCGATCGAACTGCCGGGCGGGGCGATCGCGCTCGGGCGCGCGCCGGATGATCGCTTTGCCTTCGACAACGAGGTCGGCCGCTGCGATCTGCACCTGCACCCCTTCCAGATCGATGCGCAGGTGCTGCGCTGGGCGGAGTTTCTGCCTTTCGTGGAAGAGGGCGGCTACTCGCGGGCAGACTGCTGGGATGCTGAAGGCCTGGCATGGCGAGCAGCCACGCGTGCTCTCGCGCCGCGCTACCTGAAGCGCGAATCCGTGAGCGAAGGCTGGCAGCAGTTTCGGCACGGCGCCTGGGTCCCGCTGGATGTGGCACAACCGGCCTGTCACCTCACAGCGCATGAAGCGCGCGCCTGGTGCCGCTGGGCCGGGCGGCGCCTGCCAACGGAAGCCGAGTGGGTCTGTGCTGCCGAGGCTGCGCCGAATGCGTTGCATTGGGGTGCTGTCTGGGAATGGACGGCCAGTCCCTTCGCGCCCTTTGAGGGCTTTGTGGCGCACCCCTACCGGGACTACTCCGCGCCCTGGTTCGACGGCCGGCCCGTGCTCAAGGGCGCCAGCTTCATGACCCAGCCGCGCATGCGCCACAAGCGCTATCGCAACTTCTTCAGGGCCGAGCGCAACGACATTGCGGCGGGCTTTCGGACCTGCGCGTTGCAGGGCTGATGGAGCCTGGCGTCAGCCGGTGGCCATGAACACCGCGAACCAGCCGCGCTCGTCGGTCCAGTGCTTCTGCTGCGCAAAGCCTGCTTCAGTCAACAGCGCCGAGAAAGATTCAGTCGTCCACTTGTACGAGTTCTCGGTATGGATCGTCTCGGCAGGGGCGAAGCGCCGTTCCCCACCCTGCCAGCGCACGGTCAGCTCAGTGCGTGCTCGCAGGTGCATCTCGATGCGTGAGGCCGCAGTGTTGAAACGTGCCTCATGCTGCCAGTCGGCCAGGTGAAAGTCCGCACCCAGCAGCGCGTTCAAGCGGCGCAGCACATTCAGATTGAAGGCAGCCGTTACGCCCAGGGTGTCGTCGTAGGCGGGTAGCAGCACATCCAGCGGCTTGATCAGATCGACGCCGATCAGCAGCGCGGCGCCGCCGGCCAGCGCGCGGGCCTCGCGCAGCAGTCGCAAGGCCTCGGGCGGGTCGAAATTGCCGATGCTCGACCCGGGGTAGAACAACAGGGCACCTTGCGGCGCTGCGCCGGTGCGCTCATCGGCCAACACCTCGGCGGGCAGTGCGAGCCTGGCGGAGAAGTCCATGCCCACGCCGCTCATGCGCAGATCCGGGTACTCACGCTGCAGGCAGGTCAATGTGTTGCGCAGGTAGTCTGCGGAGATGTCCACTGCCACATAGTGCGCAGGCTCAAGCAGATCGAACAGGGCCGCGGCCTTGGTGCAGTTGCCGGCCCCGAGATCGACCAGGGTCAGCGGCTCAGGCAGTGCGCTGCGCACCGCTGCGGCCATGTCTGCGCCGTGCCGGGCCATGAGCGCCGCTTCGGTGCGCGTCGGGTAGTACTCCGGCAGCTCGGTGATTGCGTCAAACAGTCGCGAGCCCAGCGGGTCGTAGAACAGCTTGGGCGACAGCCAGGCCTGCGGTGCGCGCAGGCCGGCGTCCGCTTCTTCGGCCAATGCACTGCGCGAGGGCGGGTCAATCTGGAGGAAGGTCGGCCGGCGAAGCATGGGCGCTGAGCTTATCCTTGCGGGATGGCTTGCGCGTATGTCCTCGTCTTGTTTCTCGCAGCCGAGTTTCATCCCTGAAAGGATCCGCGATGTTCCGCTCCTCCGCGACCCGCCTGCTCAAGACCCTGCTGGCCTGTACCGTGCTCGCCATGGGTGCCGCCAGCCACGCCCAGCAGGTGCTGCGCGTGACCACCATCCCCGAAGAAGCCGCCACCGAACAGGTGCGCAAGTTCACGCCGATCGCCAACTACCTGAGCCAGCAGTTGGGCATGAAGGTGGAGTTCACGCCGGTCACTGACTACCCGGCGGCGGTGGAGGCGCTGGTGAACAAGAAGGTGGATCTGGTCTGGTTCGGCGGTTTCACCTACGTGCAGGCGCAGATCCGTTCCGGCGGCAAGATCGTGCCGATCGCCCAGCGCGAGGAAGACACCAAGTTCCAGTCGGTCTTCATTGCCCGTACCAATTCCGGCACCAAGACCCTGGCCGATCTGAAGGGCAAGGAAGTCAGCTTCGGTTCGCCGTCCTCTACTTCCGGACACCTCATGCCGCGCCACTTCCTGGCGCAGGCTGGCCTGACGCCGGAGAAGGACTTCAAGCGCGTGGCCTTCAGTGGCGCGCATGACGCCACCATCGCTTCCGTGGTCAGCGGCCGCGTGGATGCCGCCGCGCTGGACATCACCGTGTGGCGCAAGTTTGTGAGTGAGGGCAAGGTGGACACCAAGGCCGTGGACGTGTTCCACACCACCGGCACCTTCTTCAACTACAACTGGTCGATGCATGCCGATACGCCTGTCGACCTGCGCAACCGCGTGCAGCGTGCCCTGCTGGCGCTGGACCCCGCCAAGGAGCCGGGCACCGAGATCCTCAAGCTCAACCGTGCCACGCGCTACCTGACCACGACGCCGGACAACTACAAGGGCATCGAGGCTGCCGCGCGTGCAGCCAATCTGCTCTGAGCACGGCGGCAGGCGCGCGTGGCTGAAGCTCACCCGCCCGTGACGGGCCAAGGGATGCATCTTGCGCTTGGCAGCGTCAGCGCGCAGCACCCCAGCGCCCGGCCGGGCTCACCGGCGGCGCTGCGCGCACTGAGCCTGAACATCGAGCCCGGGGAGCAGCTTGCGGTCATCGGTCCCTCAGGTGCCGGCAAGACCACGCTGCTGAACCTGCTGGCCTGCGCGCTGCAGCCAGAGCACGCCGCGGGCTTCACGCTGGATGGCCGCGCACCTTGGGTCATGGCGCAGCGAGAACGCCAGGCGCTGCGCGCGCAGCTGTTTCTTGCGCCCCAGGTGCCGCCCCTTCCGCCGCGCCAGCGCGTGGTGACGGCGGTGCTGGCCGGGCGTCTGCCGCAGATGAGCCTGGCTGCGAGCCTGCGTTCGCTCTTCTACCCGAGTGACATCCCGGCAGCCTGGGCCGCGCTGGAGCGCTTCGATCTAGCCGAGAAGATCTTCGAGCGGGTGGATCGGCTTTCGGGTGGAGAACGTCAGCGGGTCGGTCTGGCGCGGACGCTCCTCTCAGACACTCGGCTGTGGCTGGTCGATGAGCCGCTCTCCGCCCTGGATCCGCGGCGCGCGGAGATGGCCATCAGTACGCTGGTGGACGAAGCCCGCGCGCGCGGGGTGACGCTGGTGGCCACGCTACATCAGGTGGATCGGGCGCTCGCCCACTTTCCGCGCATCATCGGCCTGCGTGACGGCGCGCTGGTCTTCGATCTGCCTGCGGCGGAGGTCACGCCGGCCTTGCTGGCGCGGCTGTATGAATCGCACGAGCATGAGTTGAGCGGCACCGCGCCCATGCCGGACCAGCCGGCCGCCGCTGCGCCGGTGGTGATGCACTGCCGATGAACGGCGCCGTGGTGCAAGCCGCGCGAACGCCGCCGCAGCGCGACCCGGCGTGGCTGGCGCGTGTGTTCTGGATCAGCGCTGCGGTCGTCTTAGTCTGGCCCTTGGCAGTGGCCTCCGAGTTCAAGCCCTGGGTGCTGTTCACGCCGGAGAACCTGAAGGTCACAGGCAACTTTCTGGCTAGCTTTCTGCCGCCGGCCCATTCACCGGACTTCCTGAAGATGCTGGCCGTGGAGGCCTGGCGCACAGTGGCCATTGCTACGGCGGGCATGACCCTCGCGCTGCTGCTGGCCGTGCCCATGGCGCTGGCTTCGGTGAGTCTGCTGTCGGTCTCCGCACTCTCCGGGCGCATGGCGCGGCTGCCCTTCTGGCTGCGGCAGACGGTGCGGGGTCTGATGATCCTGCTGCGCAGCGTGCCAGAGCTGATCTGGGCGCTGATCTTTGTGCGAGTGGTCGGACTGGGGCCGACGGCCGGCGTGCTGGCGATTGCGCTGACCTACGCCGGCATGCTGGGCAAGGTGTACGCCGAGATCATCGAGAGCGGCGAGCCGCATGCCACGCACAGCCTGCTGCGCAATGGCGCGGGTCGTCTGCAGGCCTTCTTCTACGCTGCCTTGCCGCAGAACGCCGGCGAGCTGACCAGCTACACGGTGTACCGCTGGGAGTGCGCCATTCGCAGCTCGGTCGTGCTGGGCTTTGTGGGTGCGGGCGGCCTGGGCCAGCAGCTCAATACCTCCATGAAGATGTTTGCCGGCGGCGAGGTGCTAAGCATCCTCTTGGTGTTCATTGCCCTCGTGGCGCTGGCGGATCGCGCCAGCAGCAGCCTGCGAAAGGCGTTGGCGTGAATCGGCCGGTGATGAGCGACGTTCGCAGCGCGGCCAACACCCCCTATCGGATGCCGCCGCCGCTGTTCTCCGCACGCTGCCGTGGCTGCTGGTGGGTGGCCGGCGTATTCGTGCTGGTGCTGGCGAGCTTCTGGACTCTGGACCTGCAGTGGCGCCAGTTGTTCTCGATGGACGCGGTGGCCAGCATGGGGCGCTTTGTCGGCGAGTTCTTCCCGCCGGACACGAGCCCCGCCTTCCTGCAGCGCGTGGCCGTGGCCACCTGGGAGACCTTTGCCATGTCAGCCTTTGGCACGCTGCTGGCGGCTGCGCTCGGCCTGGCGCTGGCTGTGCCCGCGGCGCGCCTGCATGCGCAGGATGCCTCGTGGGCTCGCTCCCCCACGCGTCTGGTGCTCAATGCGCTGCGCTCGATTCCGGAACTGGTCTGGGCGGGGCTGCTGCTGATCGCGGCGGGTCTCGGCCCCTTTGCCGGCACGCTGGCGCTGGCCTTGCACACCGCCGGCGTGCTCGGCCGCCTGTTTGCCGAGGCCCTGGAAAACGTGCCGCCCGGCCCGGCGCAGGCCCTGCGCAACCACGGCGTGGGCGAGGGCCGCATCCTGTTCTATGCCACCCTGCCCCAGGCGCTGCCGCAACTGCTGAGCTACACGCTCTACCGCTGGGAGAACAACATCCGCGCCGCCGCGGTGCTGGGTGTGGTGGGTGCCGGCGGGCTGGGGCAGATGCTGCATTTCCACATGGGCCTGTTCCAGATGAGCAAGACGGCCACCCTGCTGGGCGTGACCCTTCTTCTGGTGGTGGCGGTGGACGCGCTCTCCTGGAGCCTGCGGCGCGCGCTCACGCGCTGAAGCGCGGCCTCACCGGGCCGGGTCCGCGGCTGGATCCAGAGCGAGCGATGCCTGAAAAAGCGCGCCAGTGCTTGATTCGCTTAATTTAAGACAAAGAAATTGAGTAGAAATAAATGGCCGAGATCCGCGCATTTCAAGCGGAAAGAGCTGGATTGACGAATCAAGAATAAGTCAATATCGGCCGGAATTCCTTACTCCGCTGCCCGCGTCTGGGGCCCCGCCCCCGGCGCGCCGCCCTGGCGCCACACCAGCACCAGCAGCACCACGCCCACCGCCAGCACACCCACGCCGATCCAGGCGGCGTTCAGCCCACCCAACTGCTTGCTGTAGACGTAGGACAGGCTGGACCAGAGCATGTAGCCGCAGGTGGCGATGAACAGCACCGGCAGCACGGGATACAGCGGCACCTTGAAGGGGCGCGGCGTATTCGGTTCGCGGACGCGCAGCACGATCAGGGCGCAGCCCGAGAGCAGGAAGAACAGCCAGAACACGGGGCTGGTGAACTCCACCATCGCCTTGAAGCCGCCGCCGCCCTGGCCGCTGGTGAGCAGCGCCAGCAGCACCAGCACCAGCGCCATGGCGCCCTGCACCCACATGGCCGTCACCGGGGCATTGCGTTCCGCGTTCCAGGTACCCATGAAGGACAGCACCGGCCAGTCACGCCCCAGCGCGTAGTTGGTACGCGCGCCGACGATCATCGTGGCGTTGATGCTGGTGAGCGCGGCAATGGCGACCATGATGGAAATGACGATCTGCCCCGTGCTGCCAAAGGCTACCTGCAGCAGATCTGCCGCCACGGCCTTGCTCTTGCCCATGGCGCCAATGCCCAGCACGCTCACATAGGCCCAGTTCACCAGCAGATACAGCGCGGTGATGAGCACGATGGAGATCACCATGGCGCGCAGCATGTTGCGGTGCGGGTCACGCACCTCGGCGCTGATGTAGGCCGCTTCGTTCCAGCCGCCATACGTCAGCAGCACAAAGACCATGGCCAGGCCGAGCATGGACAACGGCGGTATGGCCGCAGCGGCGGCCGGTGCGGGCGCAGCGCTTGCCGGCACGGGCGCGCCGCTGGCCGCCAGCCACACGGCAGCGCCGATGATCACGACCAGACCGCCGACCTCAGCCACGGTGAGCCAGCTCTGCGTGAGCGCGCCTGCACGGATGCCGCGCACGTTGATCCAGGTGAGGATCATCACGGCCGCTGCGCCATAGAGCGCGGCCGACAGCGTGGAGTTGCCGTGCAGCGGCGCAATCTCGGTCATGTAGTCGCCAAACACGAAGGCGAGCAGGGCGATTGAGCCCGTGGTGATCACCGAGAAGCGCGCCCAGGCAAACAGAAAACTCACCGCGCGGCCGTAGGCGCGGTGCAGGAAGTGATAGTCCCCGCCCGCGTTCGGATAGGCCGTGGCCAGTTCCGCATAGCAGAGCGCACCGATCAGCGAGATCACGCCGCCCGCAATCCAGGCCGCGTACATCCAGAACTCGCTGCCGGCAAACATGGCCACCAGCGACGGTGCCTTGAAGATGCCGGCGCCGATGACGATGCCGACGATGATCGCCACCGCCTCCTTGAGGCCGAGCGTGGGTTGGGGCGTGGAGTTCATGGGCAGGATATCTCGGGTGTTCTGGTGCTGGCGGATGCCGTGGCTGCGGTGCAGCCTCGAGGCGAGGAGCAGGGCCGACGGTCGGCAGGCTGGCTTGAAGGTCCGAAGCCGAAAACGAAACACCCCGCGGCTGCGGGGTGGTCGTTCGGTTCAGTCGTCAAACCAGACGGGTGGCTTTCAGTTGTTCATCGCACGGCTGTTGGCGTCCGTGCCGGAGTGGATCTGACGCGGGGCGCCCGAGCGCTCTGCCGTGAAGGTGCTGTTCAGGCCGTTGCCCGTCACGGTGCCGGTGATGCGGTTGCCGGCCACGGTCCCCGTGTAGGTCAGCACCCGGCCGTCCACGGCGCGCAGGGCGAATTTGAACTGGTCGCCGCGCAGCTCGGGGTCGATCAGGTTGGCTTCGATGTCGGCGTTCAGGCGGGCGTTGCCGCTCACGCGCTGATAGGTCTGGTTCAGGTCCATGGTGAAGTTGCCCACGGCGCGCTCGGCCACGTTCACACGCCAGTTGCCGCTGGCGTTGGCCGGCACAATCCAGAGGTAGCCGTAGCGGTTCTCCACCACGCTGGTTTCATCCGGCTCCCAATCGCCCATGGTGAAGGCGTGGGCCACCAGACGCGTGCCGGGCTTCATGCGGTCCAGCAGGATCGGGCGCAGACGCAGGTTCAGTTGCGGCAGCAGATACATGGTGACGACGGTGGCATCGAAGAACTCGGTCTTGAAGATGTCGCCCTGGCGGAACTCCACCATCTTGTCCACGCCGGCTTCGCGCGCCATGCGGCGCGACACCGCCACCATGTCCGGGTTGTATTCAATGCCCAGGCCGCGGGCCTTGAAGTCGCGGGCCGCGGCGATGTTGATCTTGCCGTCGCCCGAGCCCAGGTCCACCACGAAGTCCTTCTCTGTGGTCTGCGCCATGCGCAGCATGCGGTTGACCAGCGAATCCGGCGTCGGCACCCAGATCACGTCCTTGCCGGCCTGGCCCACCTGGGGCTTGAAGTTCGGGTTGCCCTGCTGGGCGGTCTGAGCCTGTGCCGTGAAGGACAGCGAGGCGAACGAAATCAGCGATACAGCAAGACTGCGTGCAAGCAGATTCATGATGGGCGGAGGACCATTGTGGTTAGGGAAGGCGCGCAGTATCGGCCGGTCGTTGCGGCGCCGTCATTGTGGAAATTCCCCATGCGCGCGGCAGGGTCTCGCGGCGCATGCCCGGAATCCCGGCCCAAGGATGCATCTGTTCACACCTGTGTGGCCTTGAATGGGCGGCTGCTTGCGCGAGTGGCCGTGTTGCACGAGGCAGATGGCCTGCAGGCACGGCGCGTATGCACTGTGCGACCGTGCTGAACCGCTTGCACGGTGCTGCGGCCGCGCGTCGACAGCAGAGCGGAGGTCTTTCGCTGTTGGGCTACCTCGTCCCACATGCGCATTACTACTTTTTTATCCAGTGGTTTCTTAAGAAACTACATGAGATGCGCAGTCCAAGATCTTCTTTTCAAACCCATTTTGACTGCGAAAACCTCTCGTCAGGATCGCGCTAAGTGCTTCATTTCATTGGGTTTTTCGCTTGCGGGGGTGTTTTGCTTCACGTAGAGTGGCGAATTGTGGGAAGTAAGGGCAAAAAGTGGCGAACCGAACCCACAACGGGCGCACTTTTGGATCTGCTCAGGGATGTATCAAGGGTCGAACCTCATCACGTTGGACGCGAAGGGACGCATGGCGGTGCCGGCCCGGCATCGTGACGCCCTGATGGCGGCCTGCGAGGGTCGCCTCACACTGACCAAGCACCCCCACGGCTGCCTCATGATGTTTCCCCGCTCGACCTGGGAGATCCATCGCGAGCGCATCGCTGCCCTGCCCATGGAAGCCGCCGCCTGGAAGCGCATCTTCCTGGGTAGCGCGCAGGACGCCGAACTCGACGGCTCAGGCCGCGTGCTGGTGGCTCCGGAGCTGCGCAGCGCAGCCGGCCTCACGCGCGACATCATGCTCATGGGCATGGGCAGCCACTTCGAGATCTGGGATGCCGCCACGCTGGCGCAGCACGAAAGTGCCGCGATCGCGCAGGGCATGCCCGACGCCGTCAAGCAGCTCTCATTCTGAGCGGGCCCCGTGATTCATGACCTCCGCGGCGCCTCCAAAAGAGCACCGCACGGTGCCCCCTGCAACTTTGCAAGCCCCAGCCCACATCACGGTGCTGCTGCGCGAATCGGTCGATGCCCTGATCACCGACCCGGCCGGCACCTATGTGGACGGCACCTTTGGCCGCGGCGGCCACACGCGTCTGCTGCTGTCGCGTCTCGATCCGCAGGCACGGGTGTTTGGCTTCGACCGGGACCCGCAGGCGATCGAGTCTGCCCGCCAGCTGGCCGCCGAGGACGCGCGCTTCACGCCAATCCACGAGCCCTTCTCGAGCATGGAGCGCGAGCTGGCGGCGCGCGGCCTGGCGCAAGTGACGGGTGTGCTGCTGGATCTGGGCGTGTCGAGCCCGCAGATCGACACGCCCGAGCGGGGCTTTTCCTTTCGGTTCGATGCGCCGCTGGACATGCGCATGGATACCACCCGCGGCATGACCGCCGCAGACTGGCTGAACACGGCCGCGCAGGAAGACATCAGGGAGATCATCCATGCCTACGGTGAAGAACGGTTTGCTGCGCGAATTGCAGCGGCGATTGCTGCTCGCCGCGCGGTCCAGCCCATCACCCGCACGGGGGAACTTGCCCAGATCGTGGCAGGGGCCGTCAAGACCCGGGAGAAGGGGCAGGACCCGGCCACACGCACCTTTCAGGCTCTACGGATTTTCATCAATCGGGAGCTTGAGGAGCTCGAACAAGTTCTGATGCAGGCACAACGCATGATCCGTCCGCAGGGCCGTCTTGCCGTGATCAGCTTCCATTCGCTGGAAGACCGGATCGTCAAGCAGTTCCTTGCGCCTCCGCGCGCAGACGCCAGCCTGCGCCACCTGCCCGTGCGCGGTGAGGTGGCCGGTGCTGCACGCTGGGCGGATCTGGCGCGGATCAAGCCGGGCGAGGCCGAGGTGAGCGCCAATCCGCGCTCGCGCTCGGCCGTGCTGCGTGTGGCCACGCGCACCGAAGCCGCTGCACCGGAGGCGCAATGAAGCCGCTGCAGCTCATCCTCGGTGCGGCCGTGCTGGCCTCGATGTTCTCCATCGTCACGAGCAGTCATGCATCGCGCAAGCTCTTCGTGGCCATCGAGCGCGCCGACACCCAGGCCAAGCGCCTGGACACCGAGTTCCGCCAGTTGCAGGTGGAGCAGACCGCGCTGGCCAAGCCGGGCCTGATCGACAGCTCCGCGCGGCGTGATCTGCAGATGGAGCGCGTCACGCCCGCCCATACGCTGTACCTCAATGCGCAGGACGCACGCGCCGCCGCTGGCGCGAAGCCTGCAGGAGCTGCGCAATGAGCGCGCACCGCAAGACGCAGCTGTCCGAGGTGCGCAGCCGCGTGGCCATGGCAGTGCTGACGCTCGCCTTCATTGCACTGGTGGGCCGTGCGCTCTGGCTGCAGGGTCCGTTCTCGGACTTTCTGCAGGAAAAGGGCGAGCAGCGCTATGCCCGCACGCTGGAGATCCCGGCCGTGCGCGGCAAGATCATGGACCGCAACGGCGTCGTGGTGGCCTCCAGCATTCCGGCACGTACCGTCTGGGCGATTCCTGAAGACGTGGAGATGAGCGCCGAGCAGTCGCGCAAACTCGCCGCGCTGCTGGAGATGAACGAGCACGAGCTCGGCCGCCGCCTTGCAGATGAAGACCGCAAGTTTGTCTACCTGCGCCGCCAGCTTGACCCCGCCGTGGCCGACAAGATCGCCGCGCTGAAGATCCCCGGTATCCACTTCCGCGAGGAATACCGCCGCTTCTATCCGGAGGGCGAGGCGCTCGCCCACGTGCTTGGCTTCACTGACATCGAGGACAACGGCCAGGAAGGCATCGAGCTGGCCATGAACAAGACCCTGGCTGGCCAGACCGGCAGCCGCCGCGTGATCAAGGACCGATTGGGCCGTGTGATCGAAGACGTCGAGCACGTGCGGCCCGCGCTGCCGGGGCGCGACGTCACCCTGTCCATCGACAGCAAGCTGCAGTTCCTTGCCTTTTCCGAGCTGAAGAACGCCGTCGCCGAGCATCAGGCCAAGGCTGGCGCGATCGTTGTGCTGGATGCCCATACCGGCGAGGTGCTCGCCATGGCCAACTACCCGACCTTCAACCCCAACCAGCGCCGCGGTCTGACTGGCCAGCAGCTGCGCAACCGGGCGATCACGGACACCTTCGAGCCGGGCTCGACGATGAAGCCCTTCACCATCGCGCTCGGCCTGGAGAGCGGCAAGGTCTCGCCGCTGTCCACCATCCAGACCGGCGCGGGCAAGATGGAATTCGCCGGCCACACGATCAGCGATACCTCCGGCCACGGCACGCTCACTGTGGAAGAAGTGCTGCAGAAGTCCAGCAACATCGGCACCACCAAGATCGCCATGCAGATTCCGGCGAGCAAGATGTGGGGCCAGTTTGCGCAGGTGGGCTTCGGTCAGGCGCCGCGCATCGGCTTTCCCGGTGCGGCAGCAGGGCGGCTTCGCCCCGCCGAGAGCTGGCGCCCCATCGAGCAGGCCACCATGAGCTATGGCTACGGCCTGTCGGTGTCCCTGATCCAGCTGGCGCGCAGCTACACCGTGTTTGCCAATGACGGCGAGCTCATGCCCCTGTCCTTCACCAAGCTGCCGCAAGCGCAGCCGGGTGCCCGGGTGCTCACCGAGCAGAACGCGAAGGCCATGCGCAAGATGCTCGAGATGGCAGCCGGTCCCGGCGGCACGGCACCCAAGAGCCAGGTGATCGGCTACCGCGTGGCGGGCAAGACCGGTACCGCGCGCAAGCAGGGCCCAGGCGGCTACATGCCCGGCAAGTACATCGGCTCGTTTGTGGGCTTTGCGCCGGCGAGCAACCCGCGCGTGATCGTCGCAGTGATGATCGACGAGCCCTCGGCCGGCAAGTTCTACGGCGGCGAGGTGGCCGCACCCGTGTTCGCCGGCGTGGTGTCTGCCGGTCTGCGCGCACTGAACGTGACGCCGGACGCGCCCTACAAGACGCTCATCGTGCAGGACCGTGGTGTACAGGAACCGGTGGGGGAGAGCCTGTGAGCGTCGTCTCTCAATGGCTGCTTGACCATGCGACCTCCGGCGCCGATCTCGTGTCGGACAGCCGCCGCGTGCGCAAGGGCGATGTGTTCGTCGCTTACCCGGGCCAGACCCATGACGGCCGTGCCTATATCGATCAGGCGCTTGCCGCCGGTGCGGCTGCGCTGATCGTCGAGGCCGACGGCTTCGACGCTGCTGGCCGCCACTTCGACGTACCGGTGCTGCAGGTTTCGCAGCTCAAACGCAGCGCCGGTGAGATTGCCAGCGCCTACTACGGCCACCCTACCCACAAGCTCGCCGTGATCGGTGTGACGGGCACCAGCGGCAAGACGACGACCACGCAGTGGATCGCCCACACGCTCACCCGCGCCGGGCTGAAGTGTGGGGTCATCGGCACACTCGGCGCGGGTTTTGTGGGTCGCCTGCAGGACTTCGGCCTCACCACACCGCAGTCGGTGGACTTGCAGCGCACCTTTGCGCAGCTCGTGCGTGAGGGTGCGCAGGCCGTGGCAATCGAAGCGTCCTCGATCGGTCTGGTGGAGCATCGCCTCGCGGGCACGCGCTTTCACACCGCCGTGTTTACCAACCTGACGCAGGATCATCTGGACTACCACGGCACCATGGAGGCCTACGAGGCCGCCAAGCGCGTGCTCTTCACCTGGCCGGGCCTGAAGGCTGCAGTAACCAACCTGGATGATGCGGCTGGACAGCGCGTGGCCAAGCTGATCGCTTCGCAGGCCAACGTGCCGCATCTGGTGGGCTACGGCCTGCAGCGGCATGACGGCTTCGTGTGCGACATCGAGCTGTTTGTTCGCGAGCTTGCCTGGACCGCTGCCGGAGCCGAACTCGCCATGACTGATGGCGAAACCGAGATCCCTGCGCGTCTGCCTGCATTCGGCGTGTTCAACGTCAGCAATGCGCTGGCGGTGACTGGTGCGATGCTTTCACTCGGCATCCCCCTGGCCAACGCCGCCGAGCTGCTGGCCGATGTGCCGCTGGTAGACGGCCGACTGATGTCCTTCGGCGGCTCGGGCCAACCGCTGGTGATTGTGGACTACGCCCATAAGCCGGATGCGCTGGACAAGGTGCTGCAGGCCATGCAGCCCGTGGCTCGCGCACGCGGCGGCAAGCTCGTCTGCGTGTTCGGCTGCGGCGGAGATCGGGACGCGAGCAAGCGGCCGATCATGGGCGCGATTGCCGCGCGCCTGTCCGATCGCCTGGTGATCACCAGCGACAACCCGCGTAGCGAAGATCCGCTGACCATCATGGCGCAGATCGAAGCTGGCCTGCCCGGCGGCTCGGCGGCCAGTGCAGGCATCCCGGTCATTCTCCAGTCGGATCGTGCGCAGGCGATCGCTGGAAGCATTGCGCAGGCCAACGCGCTGGACGTGATCGTCGTGGCAGGCAAGGGCCATGAGACCTACCAGGAAGTGCGCGGCGTGAAGCACCCGTTCGAGGACGCGGCGCATGTGAAGGCGGCGCTGGCCGTGCGGGGAGGCGCGCGATGAGCATGCTCAGCCTGCGCCAGGCCGCGATGCTGCTGCCGTCCGATTGCCATGCCACCGTGCGCGGTGACGCGGACACGCTCTTTGCACGCGTGCACAGTGACACCCGCAGCCTGCAGGCCGGCGACCTGTTCGTGGCCCTGAAGGGTGAGCGCTTTGACGGCAACACCTTCGTCGCGCAGGCGGCTGCGGCAGGCGCAGTGGCTGCGCTTGTGCATCCCGATGCGCCGCTGCCTGAGGGCTATCCGGCGCTGATCGTTGCAGACACCAAGCAGGCCTTGGCCGCACTTGCCCATGCCTGGCGCATGCGCTTTGCCATTCCCCTGGCCGTGGTCACTGGCAGCAATGGCAAGACAACGACCAAGGAAATGATCGCCAGCATCTTCCGTGCGGCGGTGGGTGACGACGCGGTGCTGGCGACAGCAGGCAATTTCAACAATGACATCGGCCTGCCGCTCACGCTGTTGCGCCTGCGCGCAAAGCATCGTCTGGCGGTCATCGAGCTGGGCATGAACCACCCGGGCGAGACGGCGCTGCTGGCGCGTATCGCGGCGCCCACCGTGGCTCTGGTGAACAACGCGCAGCGCGAGCATCAGGAGTTCATGGCGACCGTGGAGGCCGTCGCGCAGGAGCATGCGGATGCGCTGCGCGCGCTTGCACCGCAGGGCACCGCGGTGTTCCCGGCGGACGACACCTACACGGACTTCTGGCGCCAGGCGGCGGGCGGGTACGAGTGCCTCACATTCAGCACGCATCCGGAAGCCGATTCCGCTTGTCTGGCGGGCTTCTCCAGCCAAAATGGTCTGAAGATCCGCATCCAGCGCGGATCTACGGTTTCGAGTGCGGGTGTCAGCCTGAACATCGACGGCGCGCATAACCACCACAACGCGCTGGCGGCGGCGGCCGTGGCGGTGGCCTGCGGCCTGGGCGACGACGCCATCGTGCGCGGACTGGAAAGCTTCCGGCCGGCCAAGGGCCGCATGCAGCGCGTCGGTGGCCTGCCGTTTGCGCTGATCGACGATAGCTACAACGCCAACCCTGACTCTGTGCGCGCCGCCATCCATGTGCTTGCACCGCTTGCGGGCAAGCGCCTGCTGGTGCTCGGCGACATGGGGGAAGTTGGCGACCAGGGCCCGGCATTTCACGCAGAAGTGGGTGCGTACGCCGCTGAGCACCGTATTGATCTGCTGGTGGCGATGGGCGAAGCCTGCCGAGAGGCCGTGAGGGCCTGCGTCTCTGCGGGTGGCCGAGCCGTCCATGTGGAGTCACTGGCCGCAGCCGTGGACGCACTCATGCAGGAACAACCCGGCGCCGGTGACACGGTGCTGGTCAAGGGCTCGCGCTTCATGGCCATGGAGCGCGTGGTCGAAGAAATCAAGAAGAGGGGAGGCGCCTGATGCTGATGTGGTTGGCGCAACTCGCACCGGAAATCGGCGCGTTCAACGTGTTCAGGTACATCACTTTCCGTGCGGTCATGGCCTGCATCACGGCCATCGTCATGGGGCTGGTGCTTGGTCCCTGGGTCATCCGCAAACTGCGTGAACTCAAGGTCGGACAGGCCGTGCGAACCGACGGGCCGCAGACCCATCTGGTCAAGAGCGGCACGCCCACCATGGGCGGCGCACTGATCCTGCTGTCGATTGCCGTGTCCACCCTGCTCTGGATGGACCTGACCAACCGCTTCGTGTGGGTCGTATTGATCGTGACTTTCGGCTTCGGCTGGATCGGCTGGGTCGACGACTACCGCAAGGTGGTGCACAAGAACCCCAAGGGCATGAGCGCGAAGGAGAAGTACTTCTGGCAGACGCTCATTGGCCTCGCAGCGTCCATCTACCTGGCCTTTGCCGTGTCCACACCGAATGTGGAGAAGAGCTTTGACCTGCTGCTGAACTGGCTGGCGTCCGGCATGACGATGCCACTGCCCGAGCGGGCCGACCTGCTTGTGCCCTTCTTCAAGTCGGTGAGCTATCCGCTGGGTGTATTCGGCTTCATCATCCTGTCCTACTTCGTGATCGTGGGCACGAGCAATGCCGTGAACCTCACCGATGGTCTGGACGGTCTGGCCATCATGCCCACGGTGCTGGTGGGCAGCGCGCTGGGCATCTTTGCCTACGTGATCGGCCGGGTGGATTTTGCGAAGTATCTGTTCTTCCCGCACATCCCCGGGGCCGGCGAGCTGATGGTGTTCTGCGCGGCCATGGGCGGCGCGGGCCTGGCTTTCCTGTGGTTCAACGCCCATCCGGCGCAGGTCTTCATGGGCGATGTGGGTGCGCTCGCGCTCGGCGGGGCGCTGGGCACCATCGCCGTGATCACGCGCCAGGAGATCGTGCTCTTCATCATGGGCGGCGTGTTCGTGGCCGAAACGCTCTCGGTGATGCTGCAGGTCTCCTACTTCAAATACACCAAGCGCAAGTATGGCGAGGGGCGGCGGATTCTCAAGATGGCGCCCCTGCACCACCACTTCGAGGTCTCCGGCTGGAAAGAGACCCAGGTGGTCGTGCGCTTCTGGATCATCACCATGATGCTGGTGCTGATCGGTCTGTCCACCCTCAAGTTGCGTTGACGTCCTTCTGATGGATTTTCTGAAAGACAAGTCGGTGCTGGTGCTCGGGCTCGGTGAATCCGGGCTGGCGTGCGCGCGGTTTGCAGCTCGCCACGGCGCCCATGTCACTGTGGCCGATACGCGCGAGCGGCCACCCGGCCTGGAGCAGCTGCGTACCGAGTATCCGGCAGTGACGGTGCGTCTGGGCGCATTCGATGCCGCGTTGCTCAATGACGTGCAGATCATGGCCATGAGCCCGGGGCTGGCCCCCACGCGACCGGAAATCACGCCGCTGCTGGCGACCGCAGCCGAGCGCGGCGTCACGGTACACAGCGAGATCGATTGGTTTGCGCTGGCGCTCGCACAACTGCAGGCTGAGCGTGGCTATGCACCAAAGGTGGTAGCCATCACCGGCACCAACGGCAAGACGACAGTCACGGCACTGACAAGCCACCTCGCGCAGGCTGCCGGTCAGGACGCCGTGGCCTGCGGCAACATCAGCCCCGCCGCGCTGGATGCGCTGCAGGCCGCACTCGATGCCGAGAGTCTGCCGCAGGTCTGGGTGCTTGAACTCTCCAGCTTCCAACTGCACTACACCAGCCTCCTGAAGGCTGATGCCGCCACCGTGCTCAACCTGTCTCAGGACCATCTGGACTGGCACGCTGACATGGCGGACTACGCCGCCGCCAAGGCGCGCATCTTCATCGGTACGCGGGTGCGCGTGATCAATCGCGATGATCCGCTGGTGGCGCCCATGGGCTCTGGTGCTGCGCCCGAGCATGTGGTCACGTTCGGCCTTGGGGAGCCGACGCTGCCCGGCGACTTCGGCACCCAGGACGCCGGCCTGAAGTGGCTTGTGAAGGCCCAGCCGGCCGACGACACGCCACGCAAGAAAAAGGACACCTCGCCCATCGAAGTCATGCAGAACCGCATGATGCCGGCCGATGCGCTGCGCATTCGCGGTAGCCATAACCACGCCAATGCGCTGGCCGCACTGGCGCTGCTACGCGCCATCGACCTGTCGCTCGCAGGCTTGCTCAAGGGCCTGCGCGACTATGCCGGCGAGCCACATCGCTGCCAGTTCGTCGCCAGCGTTGACGAAGTGGACTACATCGACGACAGCAAGGGCACCAACGTCGGCGCAACGCAGGCCGCCATCGCTGGACTGGCTGAAGGACGCCGCCGGATTCACCTCATTGCGGGCGGTCTGGGCAAGGGGCAGGACTTCAGTCCGCTGGCTGAACCCGTCACACGCTACGCCAAGACCGTGCTGCTGATCGGGCAGGACGCGCCGGTGATCCGCGCAGCGCTTGCAGGCGGCTCGGCCGAGCTGGTGGACTGCGTCGACCTGCCAGCCGCGGTCAACGCAGCGGCGCGACGTGCCGTGGCCGGCGACATCGTGCTGCTGTCTCCTGCCTGCGCAAGCTTCGACATGTTCAAGGGCTATGCGCATCGTTCCGAAATCTTCGTGCAGGCCGTAACCGCGCTGCAAGCCGAGCGGGGGCAGGCATGAAGCTCGGCGTGCGCCTACCCAGCTTCTCCGGCTTCGGCCGGCAGGACGCGCTGCTGCCCTCACTGCCCACGCGCACTGAAATGGCCAGCGTGGACCGTGTGCTCCTCACGACCATCGGCCTGCTGCTGGCCCTGGGTGCGGTGATGGTCTATTCCGCCTCAGTGGCGCTGCCCGATGCGCCGCGGTTCTCGAACTACTCGCCCACGCATTTTCTGTTCCGCCATGTGGTGTTCATCACCATTGCGCTGTGCGCAGCCATGGTGATCTTTCAGTTGCCCATGAAGTTCTGGCAGCGCTGGGCGCCCATCCTGTTCCTGGGCGGGCTAGCGCTGATGGTGCTCGTATTGGTGCCAGGCATCGGCAAGGGGGTGAACGGCGCGCACCGCTGGATTCCGCTGTACGTGATCAACCTGCAGCCTTCCGAACTGATGAAGCTCTTTGTCATCCTCTACGGCGCGGACTATGCGGTGCGCAAGCAGGCCGTGCTGCAGCAGTTCAAGCAGGGGCTGCTGCCCATCGTCGTGGTGCTGGGCGTGGTCGGCGGCTTGCTGCTGCTGCAGCCTGACCTGGGTGCCCTGATCGTGATCTCCGGAATTGCGGTCGGCATCCTGTTCCTGGGCGGCATGAGCCTGCGGATTTTCCTCGGCTCGGTCGCGGCGCTGACCACGGTGTTCGTTGCGGTGATCATGCTGTCGCCTTGGCGGCGTGACCGGATCTTTGCCTACCTCAACCCCTGGGACGAGCAGAACGCACTGAACCGTGCCTATCAGCTCACCCATTCGCTGATTGCCTTCGGGCGCGGCGAAATCTTCGGCGTGGGCCTGGGCGCCAGCGTGGAGAAGCTGCACTACCTGCCGGAGGCGCACACCGACTTCATCATGGCCATCATCGGCGAGGAGCTCGGATTCATCGGCGTGTTCTTCGTCGTCGCCTGCTTCTACATCATCGTGCGCAAGGCTTTCGAGATCGGCCGCCAGGCTATCAAGCTGGATCGTGTGTTTGCCGGGCTGGTGGCGCAGGGCATCGGCATCTGGATCGGCATTCAGGCCTTCATCAACATCGGCGTCGCCAGCGGTCTGCTGCCTACCAAGGGCCTGACCCTGCCCTTCATCAGCTACGGCGGAAGCGCCATGCTGATGAGCTGCGTGGCGATGGCTGTGCTGGCCCGCGTGGATTACGAAAGCCGCCAGATGATGCGGGGGAAGACGCTGTGATCATGCCGGCGAACAAGCACCTCATCGTCATGGCCGCAGGAACGGGCGGGCACATCATGCCCGGCCTGGCCGTGGCGCGCGAGATGCAGCAGCGCGGCTGGACCGTGAGCTGGCTGGGTACGACTCACGGCATGGAGAACCGTCTTGTGCCACCTAGCGGCCTGGCCATGGACACGATCACGTTCTCCGGCCTGCGGGGCAAGGGTGTGCTTCACACGCTCACAGGCGGCGTGCGGTTGCTCGGGGCGTTCTGGTCCTGCTTGCGCATCATGCTCAAGCGCAAACCGCAGGCCGTGCTGGGCATGGGCGGCTACGTCTGCTTTCCCGGCGGCATGATGGCCGCGCTACTTGGCAAGCCGCTGGTCCTGATGAACGCCGATGCGGCATTGCTGCTGTCGAACAAGGCGCTGCTCCCCGTGGCGGACCGTGTCACCTTCGGGTTTTCAGGCGGCCCAGCCGACTCGACAAAGGGCGCAGTCGTGACAGGCAACCCGGTTCGGAGAGAGATTGCCGAGCTTCGCGAACCTGCCGAGCGCTTTGCGACTCGCAACGGCCCGCTGCGCCTGCTGGTTGTAGGCGGCAGTCTGGGCGCCAAGATGCTCAACGAAACCCTGGTGCAGGCACTCAAGCTGATCCCTGAGTCTGAACGACCCATCGTCACCCACCAGACTGGGACGAGCCACGAGGGTAGTGTGCGCGCGGACTACGAGGCTGCCGGGGTGCGAGCGGAGGTTCGCGCCTTCATCGACGACATGGCGGCCGAGCTGGCGCGCTGCGATCTGGTGGTCTGCCGCGCTGGTGCGGTCACCATCTCGGAGCTCTGCGCCGCAGGCGTTGCGAGCGTGCTTGTGCCTCTGGTGGTCAGCACGACCAGCCATCAAAAGAACAACGCAGAGTGGATGGCCAGGCACGGCGCGGCCATTCACTTGCCGCAGTCAGACCTGAATGCGGAGTCGCTTGCTCGGCTGGTTGGTAGTCTGGACCGTGCAAAGCTGCTTGCGATTGCCGAGCAGGCCCGCAAGCTGGCACAGCCAAATGCTGCAGCGCGGGTGGCTGATGAGATTGAAGGGCTGGTGCGATGAAGCACGCGATCAAGCACATTCACTTCGTGGGGGTAGGCGGGTCCGGCATGAGTGGCATCGCCGAAGTGCTTCGCAACCTTGGCTACGCCGTGTCGGGCTCCGACCTGAGTGACAGTTCAACCACTCGGCGACTCGCCGAACTCGGCATCCGAATTGACATCGGTCATGACGCATCAAACGTCAAGGATGCTGATGCCGTGGTCGTTTCGACCGCTGTGGGCAACAGCAACCCGGAAGTGCAGGCGGCCCGTGCTGCCAAGGTGCCGGTGGTACCGCGCGCCGTGATGCTTGCCGAATTGATGCGTCTGAAGCGCGGTATTGCCATCGCGGGCACGCATGGAAAGACCACAACCACGTCACTGATGGCGAGTGTGCTGGCCGAAGGCGGACTGGATCCGACCTTTGTGATCGGCGGGCGACTCAACAGCGCCGGTGCCAATGCGAAGCTGGGCAGCGGCGACTACATCGTGGTTGAGGCCGACGAGAGCGACGCGAGCTTTCTCAATCTGCTGCCCATGATCGCGGTGATCACCAACATCGATGCGGACCACATGGACACCTACGGCCATGATTTTGCGCGCTTGAAGCAGGCCTTTGTGGACTTCACGCATCGTCTGCCGTTCTACGGGACCGCGGTGCTCTGTGCGGACGATCCGCACGTGCGATCCATCATGCCGCTGGTCAGCAAGCCGATCACGACCTACGGGTTTTCCGAAGAGGCCGAAGTGCGTGCAGTGGATGCACGAGCGGTAGGCACGCAGATGCACTTCACGGCGCTGCGCCCGGGCATGCCGCCATTGATGGTTGAACTCAACCAGCCGGGAATGCACAACGTACTCAATTCGCTCTCGGTGATTGCGGTGGCCTCGGAACTGGGTGTGGATGACAGCGCGATTCAGCGCGGGTTGTCTGGCTTCCGTGGTGTGGGTCGGCGCTTCACGCGTTATGGAGAGCTCAAGGCGCCGTCCGGCGCGCAGTTCGCGCTGGTGGACGACTATGGTCATCACCCGGTCGAGATGGCCGCCACGCTCGCAGCTGCGCGCGGGGCATACCCCGGTCGACGCCTTGTTCTGGCGTTTCAGCCGCACCGCTACAGCCGCACGCGCGACTGTTTCGAGGACTTTGTGAAGGTGATGGGGCAGGCCGACGCGCTGCTGCTTGCCGAGGTCTATGCAGCCGGCGAGACGCCGATCGTGGCCGCTGATGGCCGTGCGCTTGCCCGCGCGCTGCGGGTGGCCGGTCAGATCGAGCCGGTGTTTGTGGAAGAGATCTCGAGCATGCCGCAGCGCATCCTGGACACGGTGCAAGACGGCGATGTGGTCCTTGCGATGGGTGCAGGATCGATTGGCAACGTGCCGGCCAAGTTGATGGAGTTGACCAAATGAACCTCGGTCGCGTCGGTGTGCTGTATGGCGGCCGCTCCCATGAGCGCGAAGTCTCGATCATGTCGGGTACCGGCGTGCACAAGGCGCTGCTCGCCAAGGGCGTGGACGCCCACCTGTTTGACACGGGAGAACGTAGCCTCGCCGAGCTGGCGGCTGCCGGATTCGATCGCGTGTTCATTGCCTTGCACGGGCGTTTTGGCGAGGATGGATCGCTGCAAGGCGCGTTGGAGTTGCTTGGCATTCCGTACACGGGCAGCGGTGTGATGGCCAGCGCGATCGCCATGGACAAGATCATGACCAAGCGGATCTGGGCCAACCATGGCCTGCCAACGCCGCGCTTCGAAGTCCTCACCGACGGCAGCGAGCTGCGTACGGTGCCCGATCGGATTGGTCTGCCGCTCATGCTCAAGGCGCCGCACGAGGGCTCGACGATCGGCATCACCAAGGTCGTGGGCTACTCGGACATGACGCAGGGCTTCGCCGCCTGCCGCAAGTATGACGAGGAGATCCTCGCCGAGGAGTTCGTCAGTGGTCGCGAGCTGACTGTTGCCGTGCTCGGGCGTGGCCAGCAGGCTCGGGCGCTGCCCATCGTGGAGATCCGCGCGCCGGACGGCAACTACGACTTCGAGCACAAGTACTACAGCGACGATACGAAGTATCTGTGTCCCGCACCCATCGATGCAGCGCTGGCCGGCCGCATCCAGAACATTGCTGTGCGTGCGTTCAACGCCATCGGATGTGAAGGTTGGGCGCGAGTGGATGTGATGCTGCGTGCATCAGACGACGAGCCCTTCCTGCTTGAGGTCAATACATCACCAGGTATGACAGGGCATTCGCTGGTACCCATGGCAGCCCGCACCGCGGGAATGAGTTACGAGGACCTGTGTGTCCTTCTCGTGTCTGAGGCACGCCTGAAAACGGCGAGTCATTGAGAACGCATGTGGAACAACGCCAACGCACTGAACAAGCTCGCGGCGGTACTGATTACCGTGGCCACGCTCGCCCTTGCATGGGCGGGTGTCCAGTGGCTGGCGCGCCATCCGTGGTTTGCGATCAAGACGGTCCGCATCGTCGGCGACACAGCGCGTGTCAACGAGATCACGTTGCGGACCTCGCTCGTGAAGCGGATGCGCGGAACCTTCTTCACGACGAATCTTGCCGAGATCAAGCGCTCGGCCGAGGGTTTGCCCTGGGTGCGGCGCGCGCAAGTGAGCAGGCACTGGCCCAATGCCATCGTGATCCGACTGGAAGCACACCAGCCGCTGGCGCGCTTGAACGAGGCCCAACTGGTCAACACCCTGGGCGAAGCCTTCACCGTGAATCTGGGCGAAGTGGAAATGCTGGCCAAGCTGCCGGAGTTTGTGGGACCCGAGGGAACGAGCGCACAGATGAGCGAACGGTATCGCGTGCTCAGACACCATCTCGAACCGCTGGGCCTGCAGCCAGTGCGCGTGCTGCTGTCCGATCGACTGTCGTGGACCGTGGGTCTGCAACAGGGCACGGTGCTGGAGCTGGGGCGAGACATCGGCGCACAGCCCGTCGAGGAGAGGCTCATTCGATTTGCCCAGTACTGGGATGCGTCCATCCGCAAGCTCGGCGTGCCGCAGCGTGTGGATCTGCGCTACCGGGACGGCTTTGCCTTCTACTCACCCGGCTTGCGCGTAAAGGCCGGGCCGCAACCCAGCGCAGTGCGCACGCAATGACGACTCACCGAATCAGAGAGAACGGAATCACGGCATGAACGGTGAAAAGAACCTGTTGGTCGCGCTGGACATCGGCACATCGAAGATCGTGGCGATGGTGTCTGAGCTTGGCAGCGATGGCCGCATGCAGGTGGTCGGTATCGGCCAGCACCCCAGCAATGGGCTGCGCAAGGGCGTGGTGGTGAATATCGAAGCCACCGTGCAGTCGATCCAGCGTGCGCTGTCGGAGGCCGAGTTGATGGCCGGCTGCAAGATCACGCAGGTCTACACCGGGATTGCCGGCAGTCACATTCGAAGTGTGAACTCGCATGGCATGGTGGCGGTGAAGGACAAGGAAGTCACCGATGCGGACATCACCCGTGTGATCGAGACCGCGAAAGCGGTGCCGATCACCAATGATCTGCAGATCCTGCACGTCATTCCGCAGGAGTTCATCGTCGATGGTCAGGACGATGTGCGCGCGCCGCTTGGCATGGCGGGTGTCCGCCTGGAAGTGCGTGTGCATATCGTCACGGGAAGCGTCAGTGCGGTGCAGAACATCGTGAAGTGCGTGCGCCGTTGCGGTCTCGAAGTACAGGACATCGTGCTGCAGCCGCTGGCGTCCGCACGCTCGGTCCTGACGCGCGATGAGAAGGAGCTTGGTGTCGTGCTGGTCGACATCGGCGGCGGTACGACCGATATCGCCATCTTCGCGGGAGGCGCCATTCGCCATACGGCAGTGATTCCGATTGCGGGCGATCAGGTCACCAATGACATTGCCATGGCCTTGCGTACACCGTCGCCGGATGCTGAGGACATCAAGCTGCGCCATGGTGTGGCCAAGCAGGCCATGGCCTCACCCGAAGATCGCATCGAGGTGCCCGGTCTGGGTGACCGTGACCCGCGCATGCTGAGCCATCAGGCGCTCGCAGCCGTGATCGAGCCGCGCATCGAGGAACTGTTCTCGCTGGTGCATCAAGTGGTACGCGACTCCAACTACGAGAACCTGGTCAGTTCCGGCTACGTGCTCACGGGAGGCCAAAGCCTGATGCCCGGGATGGTCGAGCTGGGTGAGGATGTCTTCATGAAGCCGGTGCGCGTGGGTATGCCGATCTATGACGGCAACCTTGCCGATGTCGTGCGTACGCCGCGTTATGCCACCGTGATGGGTCTTCTGGACCAGGCGCGCGAGAACGCTGTCGCCGGTCGGCGTATCAGCGCCCAGACGGGCTCCTGGAAGAAGACGCTATCGCGCATGCGCGAGTGGCTTCTCAAGGCGTTTTGAGTGAATACAAGTTTCTGCAACCGCAGGGGAGCGTCGGAAGGGTTCCATTGCGCAGTCGGATTGAAGCCTTCCGAAGCCAACCTGCACACCTAGGAGAGACGGCCATGGCCATCGAAGTGATCGAAACTGAACAGCGCGGCACCATCATCAAGGTGGTGGGGGTCGGTGGTGCGGGTGGCAATGCCATCAACCACATGATCCGTACGGGTGTGCGTGGCGTGGAATTCATCGTCGCCAACACGGACGCGCAGGCACTGAGCGCAAACGCGGCCGACACCAAGATCCAACTCGGCTCCACCGGTCTGGGCGCCGGCAACAAGCCCGATGTTGCCCGGAACTTTGCAGACGAGGCCCGCGATCAGATCCGCGATGCGCTGGACGGCGCACACATGGTCTTCATCACGGCCGGCATGGGCAAGGGCACCGGCACCGGGGCTGCGCCCATCATCGCTCAAGTGGCCAAGGAGCTGGGTGCGTTGACCGTGGGTGTTGTCACCAAGCCCTTCAGCTATGAAGGCCCCAACAAGATGGACGTGGCCGTCAACGGTGCGGACGATCTGGCACAGCACGTGGACTCGCTGATCGTGATCCTCAACGAGAAGCTCGAAGAGGTCTATCCGGACGCGACCATGAAGCAGTGGTACGGATTCGCAGACGAGGTGCTCAACAAGGCCGTGGCCGGGATTGCCGAGATCATCAATGTGCCGGGTCACCAGAACGTCGACTTCAACGACGTCCGCACGATCATGAGCGACAACCGCGGCAAGGCCATGATGGGCACGGCCACGGCCCGCGGCACCACCCGCGCCAAGGATGCCGCCGAGGCAGCCGTGGCCAGCCCGCTGCTTGAAGGGATCGACCTGTCCGGTGCGCGCGGCGTGCTGGTCAACATCACTGCGCACGAAGACACGCTCAAGGGCGCAGAGGTCAAGGAAATCCTGAACACCGTGCGCAACTTCTGCGCGCCGGACGCGCTGGTTGTGCATGGCGTGGCCTACGAAGAGGGTATGGGCGAAGACCTGCGTGTGACCGTGGTGGTGACCGGGCTGGGCCGCAAGAAGATGCAGCTTGTGCCGCCGGTGCAGCAGCCGGCACTGCGCACCGGCACCTACGACGTCGCCCCGGCGATGAATCTGACTTCGCCGCCGAGCACCGCGCAGATCCAGACGCCCCAAGCGCCGATGACCGCTGCGCCGGTCGCTGCCCAAGCTGCATCTGCGCCGGTCACTGTGCCTGACTTCGGTAATTACGACACGCCTGCTGTGTGGCGCAACGGTCGCAGCGAAGCCCAAGCCAAGGTGAATGCCATGCAGGAAAGCGGCATGGATCGCTTCGACATCCCGGCGTTTTTGCGCAAGCAAGCAGACTGAAGCGCAAGCAGCGCAAACGAAAAGGCCGCACCACTAGAAGGTGCGGCCTTGCGGGGCCAAGCAAGTCCCGCGTGGGTGTCGGCGGCGGATCGAATGAGTGCCTCCCCGACGCTTTCAGCATGGTTCACGAGTCACGAAAACGCAATGTGACAAAAGCATCGCGCTGATAGAAATGTTTTGCCAGAGTCGCGCAGGAAAATAACTGACCGGCGGGTAAACTACTGTCATGTACTTGCAACGCACCATCAAGGAAGCGGTTCGCGCCACTGGCGTCGGCCTGCACTCTGGCCGCAAGGTGCAGATGACCCTGCGCCCGGCTGCGCCAGGCACAGGCATCGTCTTCCGGCGGATTGACCTTGACGCGCCGGTGGACATTCCCGCTCGCGCCACCGGTGTGGGCGACACCATGCTCGCATCGACCCTGACTGCGGCGGGTGCCGATGGCTCGCCGGTGAAGGTGTCGACGGTCGAGCATCTGATGGCAGCGTGCGCTGGGCTGGGCATCGACAACCTCTACGTCGATCTCACCGCTGAAGAAGTGCCGATCATGGATGGTAGCGCTGCCACATTCATCTACCTGCTGGAATCCGCCGGCATCGATGTTCAGCAGACGCCCAAGCAGTACATCCGGGTGCTCAAGCCCGTCGAAGTGCGTGAGGCAGACAAGTTTGCGCGTTTGTCGCCGTACTTCGGTTACCGGCTGGACTTCAAGATCGCCTTCAATCACCCGGCAGTCAACGCGACGGGCCAGGAAGCCACGTTCGACTTCGGCGAAGCGTCCTTTGCGCGGGAGGTCGGCCGAGCACGCACATTCGGCTTCACCGCAGAGGTCGAAGCCTTGTACGCCAAGGGCCTGATCCGCGGCGGCAGCATGGACAACGCCATCGTGCTGGACGAATACCGCGTGCTCAATGACGGCGGTCTGCGCTTCGGCGACGAATTCGCCAAGCACAAGTTGCTAGACGCCGTGGGCGATCTCTATCTAGCGGGACATCCGCTTCTTGCGCACTACGAGGCCTTCAAGTCGGGTCACGGCCTGAACAACAAGCTGCTACGCGCCCTGTTGGCTGACGAGACAGCCTGGGAGCTGGTCAGCTTCGACGCTGCCGAAAAGGCGCCGCGCTTTGCTGCGGCGCAGGTCGCGGCCGCGTTCTAGCACCGCACCCATCGGTCCGACCCATGCTCTTGCTGCGGTCTCTGGCCTTGGCGGTTGCGATCGCCATCATCGTGCTGGTCGGTCTCGCGGTAATCACCGGTAATCCGCGTTACAAGCGCTGGGCAATGCGCCTGGGGATTAGCTTCGTCGCGGTGGCGGTGATGCTCGGCCTCGGGGTGCTGCTCTCGTCCTGGCTGGCCGCGGCTTAGTGGCCGCTCACTTTTGCAGCGAGCCTTGTGCGAGGCGCAACAGCGCCTGAGCCAGCGCCGGATTCTCAATCTCTCGCGCGGTGCTGGCGAGTACCGCGCGAGACTCGGTATCGATCTGCTGGCGGCGTTCGCGGCGTGTCGGGTTGATCGGCCGTAGATCGGACGGCAATTGATGCCCCACCCGGATTGACCTACAGTCCCACCCCCGGCGCGCCAGTTCGGCCGTCAGTTCCGGGCGGACATGGTTCAGGCGCGCCTTTTGGGCCGAGCTGGCGCAGGCAAGCACCAACTCGCCGTTCTCCAGGCGGAGCGCTTGCACGCGGAGCGCAGCCAGAGAAAGTGCGTGCAGCGCCGAGTCCACCGAAGACTGCAGTTCAGCCAGGGTCAGGGCGCGCTTGAGCCAGTCTGCATCGGACACGCCAATGCAGTCGGCCAGACGCCGTGGGCGGCGTGGGGTGCTCGGGCTTGCAGGTCGAACCATGAAGGCAGTCTGCCAGAAACTTCAGTCCTGCGCGGGATGACTGCGCAGCAATCCAAGACACACTCATGCAGATCATTCTTGTTCACAGTGGACTGAAGGCCGCGCGGACGCTGACCCTGTCGGCGCGGCATGTGGTGTTGGCCGCGGTTGCGCTGACAGTGCTTGTGGTGGCTTTGGCCAGCGCGCTGAGCTACGTGGCGGCATCGCGCTCGATCATCGGCAACATTCCAATCCTCAAAGACTTCTATCTGTCTTTATCTCACGATCAAGTGCAGGAAAAAGACGCTTATTTACGCGAAAACATCAACACCCTGGCGGTTCGGCTGGGCGAGATGCAGGCGCAGATGACGCGGCTGGACGCCCTGGGTGAGCGTGTGTCAGGTCTCGCAGGCGTGAAGCCCGGCGAGATCAATTTCAAGACGCCCCCCGGCCGCGGCGGCGCGCTGCCCACCATCAGCCGCGATCTGAGCATCGAGGAGCTGACCCGTCAGATTGACGAGCTTTCCGGCAAGCTGGATGGCCAAGCGGACTTCCTCAACCTGGTGGAGAGCGAGCTGATGGGCAAGCGTGTGGTGACCCAGAAGATACCGACCCGGCAGCCCGTGCTGGGCTACAACGGCTCCGGGTTCGGCTGGCGGATCGACCCGATCACCGGTCGGCAGACCCAGCATCTGGGCATCGACTTCCAGGCGCCCACGGGCACGCCGATTCTGGCTGCAGCCGGCGGCGTCGTGATCGCCGCGGAATACCACCCGATGTTCGGCAACATGGTCGATATCGACCACGGCAACAACCTGCTGACACGCTACGCGCATGCCTCGCGCATGTTCGTGAAGCCCGGCCAGATCGTGAAGCTGGGCGACAAGATCGCCGAGATCGGCTCCACGGGCCGCTCCACTGGCCCGCACCTGCACTTCGAGGTGCATGTGGCCGGCGTGCCGCAAGATCCCATGAAGTTTCTTCGTGCCGGCACCGACATGAGCGCGGCCCAGGCGGCGGCCAATGCAGCGCTGGGTGTCCGGCCGCGTTGACACCCACGCCCCCGGAGCACGCTTGAACTTGTTGCGGCCGGCGCCATCTGAGAGCGATCTCCGGGTGCCACCTCGGCAAGTTGGCGGCACCCCCCGTGTAAACTGCCTTCAGCCATTTGCCTGACGGGAAGGCTTCGGTCCGCGCTGATGTGAGCGCATGCTGACCGGAGCCTTTTTTCTTGCCCCGTCGGCCCACAAGAATCAGGCCCCCAGAAAGTCATGCTCCAAAAGTTTCTGACGTCCATTTTCGGCAGCCGTAACGAGCGCCTCCTCAAGCAGTACCGCGGCGTGGTTGCCAAGATCAACGCGCTCGAGCCAGCCATGAAGGCCCTGACCGACGAGCAGCTGCAAGCCAAGACGGCGGAGTTCAAGGAGCGGCTTGCGCAGGGCGCCACACTGGACAGCCTGCTGGTCGAAGCCTTTGCCGTGGTGCGCGAGGCCAGCGTGCGCGTGATGGGCATGCGCCACTTTGACGTCCAGCTGATCGGCGGCATTGCGCTGCATCAGGGCAAGATCGCCGAAATGCGCACCGGCGAAGGCAAGACCCTCACCGCCACCACCGCCGTGTACCTCAATGCCCTGCAGGGCAAGGGCGTGCATGTGGTGACCGTGAACGACTACCTCGTTCAGCGTGACGCCGAATGGAACGGCCGCCTGTACAAGTGGCTTGGGCTGACGGTGGGCTTCAACGTCGCGAACATGGAGCGCGAGGCCAAGCAGCAAGCCTACGCCGCCGACGTCACTTACGGCACCAACAACGAATTCGGCTTCGACTATTTGCGCGACAACCTCGTGCAGGACGTGGCCGATCGCGTGCAGCGCCCGCTGTCCTACGCAATCGTCGACGAAGTGGACTCGATCCTGATCGACGAGGCCCGCACACCGCTGATCATCTCCGGCCAGGCCGAAGATCACACCGAAACCTACATGCGCGTGAACCAGGTCCCACCCCTGCTCAACCGCATGAAGACCGAGCCCAAGCCCACCGAGCCCGAGCCTGAGGGTGACTACTGGGTCGATGAAAAGGGCCAGCAGATCCATATCGGCGAGCGCGGCTACGAGAAGGCTGAGCAGATCCTCACGCGCATGGGCCTGCTGCCCGAAGGCGCCTCGCTCTACGACCCGCAGCACATCACCCTGCTGCATCACGTCACCGTGGCCATCCGCGCCCATGCGCTGTTCCACAAGGATCAGCACTATGTGGTGCAGAACAACGAAGTCGTGATTGTGGACGAGTTCACCGGCCGGCTGATGTCCGGCCGCCGCTGGAGCGATGGTCTGCACCAGGCGGTCGAAGCCAAGGAAGGCGTGCCCATCCAGGCCGAGAACCAGACCCTGGCCTCGATCACCTTCCAGAACTACTTCCGCATGTACGGCAAGCTGGCCGGCATGACCGGCACTGCCGATACCGAGGCCTACGAGTTCCAGCAGATCTACACGCTGGAAACCGTGGTCATCCCGACGCACCGCCCGATGATCCGCAAGGATCTCAATGACCAGGTCTTCCGCACGTCCAAGGAAAAGTACGACGCGATCCTCAAGGACATCGTCGAGTGCCATGGCCGCGGCCAGCCCGTGCTCGTCGGCACGACCAGCGTGGAGAACTCCGAGCTGATCTCCGGCCTGCTGACCAAGGCCAAGCTGCCGCACCAGGTGCTCAATGCCAAGCAGCATGCACGCGAAGCCGAGATCGTGGCCCAGGCCGGCAAGCCCGGTGCGATCATGGTGGCCACCAATATGGCCGGCCGCGGCACCGACATCGTGCTGGGCGGTAATGTCGAAAAGCAGATCCAGTTCATCAACGCCGACGCCGCCATTCCCGAGGCCGAGAAAGCCACCCGTGCGCAGAAGCTCAAGGATGAGTGGCAGAGCCTGCACGACCAGGTCATCGCATCGGGTGGTCTGAAGATCATCGGCACCGAGCGGCATGAGAGCCGCCGTATCGACAACCAGCTGCGCGGCCGCTCCGGCCGCCAGGGCGACCCCGGCGTCTCGCGCTTCTACATGAGCATGGACGACTCGCTGCTGCGCATCTTTGCCGGTGAGCGCCTGAAGTCCATCATGGACCGTCTGCGCCTGCCCGAGGGCGAGCCGATCGAGGCCGGCATGGTCACGCGCTCGATCGAATCTGCGCAGCGCAAGGTCGAAGCCCGCAACTTCGATATCCGCAAGCAACTGCTCGAGTACGACGACGTCGCCAACGACCAGCGCAAAGAAATCTACGCCCTGCGCAACACCATTCTTGAAAGCAAGGATGTGGGCGACATGGTGCGCGACCTGCGCCATGGCGTGATGACGGAGCTGTTCCGCAGCCACGTGCCCGAGGAAAGCGTCGAGGAGCAGTGGGACCTGGACAAGCTGCAGCAGGAGCTGGCCAGCGAGTACCAGCTCAATCTGCCGCTGCGCGACTGGGCCGATAAGGAAGAGGCCGACGACGCCGAACTGCTCTCGCGCATCATCAAGGCTGCTGACGAAGCCTACGACGCCAAGGTCGAGCAGGTGGGCCGCGAGCCCTTCGCCAACTTCGAGCGCAGCCTGCTGCTGCAGAGCATCGATCTGCACTGGCGTGAGCACATCTCCGCACTGGACCATCTGCGTCAGGGCATCCATCTGCGCGGCTATGCGCAGAAGAACCCCAAGCAGGAATACAAGCGCGAAGCCTTCGAGATGTTCGGCACCCTGCTGACCATCATCAAGAACGAAGTGACCCGTGTGGTCATGAACGTGCGCGTGCAGTCGGCCGAGCAGCTTGAGCAGGCCGAAGAGGCGCTGGAAGAGAGCACGGCCGTCAGCAAGATGCAGTACCAGCACGCGGCCTATGACGATCTGGCCGAAGTCGCCGCCGGCGACCCCGGCACCGACGAGCCGCCCGTGGAAGTGCGCCAGCAGCCCATCGTGCGCTTTGGCGACAAGGTCGGCCGCAACGACCCCTGCCCCTGCGGCTCGGGCAAGAAGTACAAGAACTGCCACGGCAAGCTGGCCTAAGGCGCCCAAGACGCGCCGAGGAGCGCGAAGGCGCAGGCCTTCAGTGCTCAGCCCGATCGGGTCGGAGATGGTGTGAATACATCATTTTCGGCCCGATTTTCATTCGAGCGAGAATCGGCCAAAACCCGCTCTCTACATGCGGAAAGCGCCCAATTGACCGTTGTGAAATCCGTTGCTTTCGGCCACTTTTGGATTCATCCGGTGTTCGGCGGCTCGCGCTGCAGATCGACGGCCCACGGGCAATAGAATCGGCCGCAACCCCGCCTGAACCCCGCACCCGTTGCGCACCAAGGAGCCGCCTGAATGGCCGTCAATCTGCTGCCGCCCGACCCCGCCGCCGTTTTTCCTGTTGCAGGCATCGAACTCGGCTTTGCCAAGGCCCGCATCAAGAAGTGGGACCGGCACGACGTGATGCTCATGCGTCTGGCGCCGGGCACGCGCGTGGCCGGCGTGTTCACGCAGAACGCCTTTGCCGCGGCGCCCGTGCAGGTCTGCCGCGAGCACTTGAAGCGCGGCGACGGCATCCGTGCGCTGGTGGTCAACGCCGGCAACGCCAACTGCGGCACCGGCGAACAGGGCTTGGCCGCGGCGCGCGACACCTGCCGCGCCGTGGGTGAACTGCTTCAGTGCGCACCCGAGCAGGTGCTGCCGTTTTCAACCGGCGTGATCCTCGAGCATCTGCCCGTGGACAAGATCCGCGGCGCGCTGCCGGCGGCCGTGGGCGAGCTCAAGGAGAACGCCTGGGCCACCGCCGCGGCCGCCATCATGACCACCGACACCGTGGCCAAGGCCGTGAGCGAGCGTGTGGAGATCGACGGCGTGACTGTGACGGTGACGGGCATCGCCAAGGGCGTGGGCATGCTCCAGCCCAACATGGCCACCATGCTCGCGTATCTGGCCACCGACGCAAAGATCGCCCAGCCGGTGCTGGACCGCTGGGTGAAGGAGGTGGCTGACGCCTCGTTCAACCGCGTCACCATCGACGGCGACACGTCCACCAACGACAGCTTCGTGCTGCTGGCCACGGGCAAGGGCGCGCACGCCGAGATCCGCGACGAGTCCAGCCCCGGCCATGACCGCCTGCGAGCCGCGCTGATTGCCGTGGCGCAGGAGCTCGCCATCAAGATCGCCCGCGACGGCGAGGGCGCCACCAAGCTCATCACCATCGAGGTCGAGGGCGCCAAGGACGCCGACGAGGCGCACCGCGTGGGCAAGTTCATCGCGCATTCGCCGCTGGTCAAGACCGCGTTCTTCGCCAGTGACCCCAACCTCGGCCGCCTGATCATGGCCGTGGGCAATGCCGTGCCTGAACTGAACACTGCGGGCGTCAGCATCTGGCTGGGTGACGTGCTGGTGGTGGACCGCGGCGGGCGCGCGGCGAGCTACACCGAAGACCAGGGCGCGGCGGTGATGAAGCCCGAGGAAATCTCCGTGAAGGTGATGCTCTCGCGCGGCAACGCCCGCACCACGGTCTGGACCTGCGACTACAGCTACGACTACGTCAAGATCAATGCGGAATACCGCACCTAAGCGCGCCGCAGCGGCCTTGAACGCGGTGGCTGCTGACGGTGATGCCACCGAGCGCATCGCCGCCGCGCTGGAGCGCATTGCCGATGCACTCGCGCCGCGCCCCAAGGCGCCGGACTGGAGCGCGTCGATCGCCTTCCGCTGGCGCGTGCGCGCCGGCGTCGGGCAGCTCGAGCCAGTGCAGCATCTCGCCGAGATCGATCTCGCAGACCTGCTGAACATCGATCAGGCGCGCGATCTGGTCGTGGCCAACACGCGCCAGTTCGTGGCTGGCCGACCCGCCAACAACGTGCTGCTCACTGGCGCGCGCGGCACGGGCAAAAGCTCGCTGGTGCGAGCCTGTCTGCATGCGTATGCGCGCCAAGGGCTGCGTCTGATCGAGGTCGACAAGAGCGACCTGCACAACCTCGGAGACATCATCGAGCTGGTGCAGGGCCACCCCGAGCGCTTCATCATCTTCAGTGACGATCTGAGCTTCGAGGAGGGCGAGAGCAGCTACAAGGCACTGAAGAGCGCGCTGGATGGCTCGATCGCTGCGGCCAGCGACAACGTGCTGATCTACGCCACCAGCAACCGCCGCCACCTCATGCCCGAGCACATGCGCGAGAACCTCGCCGCCACGCATGACGAAGACGGCGAGCTGCACCCGGCCGAGACCACCGAGGAGAAGATCTCGCTCTCCGAGCGCTTCGGCCTGTGGGTGAACTTCTACGGCTTCTCGCAGGACGAGTACCTCGCCATCTGTGCGCGCTGGGTCGAGCAGCTCGGCCAGCGCTTTGAAGAGGCTGCGCAAACCGCTGCGCTGCAATGGGCGCGCGAGCGTGGCGCACGCTCCGGCCGCGTGGCCCTGCAGTTTGCGCGCGACTGGGCCGGCCGCCAGGCAGTACGCCCGGGAGCCAAAAGCAAGAATGGCTCTGGGCGGGGCTCTTCAGGCCAAAATGGCTCGAAACCCTTGCCAGACAAGCGGAAAGCCATTTCAAAATCCGCCAAGCCGATGCGATGAATGTCGCGGTGAAGCTCACCGAGGTCGCCGTCGGCGTGATCCTCGATGACCGCGGGCAGGTGCTGTTCGCACAGCGCCCGGCCGGCAAGCCCTATGCGGGCTGGTGGGAGTTTCCTGGCGGCAAGATCGAAGCCGGCGAGACGGTGCAGCAGGCGCTGTACCGCGAGCTCGAGGAGGAGCTGGGCATCCGCATCTGCGACTGCCAGCCCTGGATCACCCTGCAGCATGTCTACCCCCACGCCACCGTGCGGCTGCAGTTCTGCAAGGTGCGCGGCTTCGATGGCACACCGCACGGCCGCGAGGGGCAGGCCTATCTCTGGGCCGATCCGCAGCGCCCGGTGGTTGACCCCATCCTGCCCGCGGCGATCCGCATGCTGCCGTGGCTGTCTCTGCCGGAGCTGCTGCGTCTGTCTGCAGCAGGCGTGCTCGGTGTGGAGGCCTGGCTGGCGCGTCTGGGCGCTACGCCCCGCGCCATGCTGGTGCTGCGTGAACCCGACCTGAGCAAGCCCGAATTGAAACGCGTGGCCACAGCCGTCAGTGCCTGGCGGCGCGCGACCGGCAGCACAGTGCTGGTGTCCAGCCGGCATGTGCATGCAGACTGGGTTGGCGAGTTTGACGGCGTGGTCCTGACTGAGCGCGATCTGCTCGCGGCATCAGCACGGCCCGCGCCGCATCAGTGGGTCGGCGCCAGTGTGCATGGCCGCGCAGGCATCGAGCATGCGGCCCGGCTGGGTCTGGACTTCGTGATGCTGGGTGCCGTGAGTGCGACCGCGTCGCATCCAGGCGAGCCCGGCATGGGCTGGACGGCGTTCGCGCAGCTCGCCGCTCATGCACCACTGCCGGTCTACGCACTCGGCGGGCTTGCGTCGGCGGACCTGGATCATGCCCGCGCGGCGGGCGGGCAGGGTGTGGCCTTGCTGCGCGGCGGGTGGTAGTGCGCCGCGAGCCCCAGCCTGCGTGCGGCGGGTGTCGTTGAGAATGCAGCCGCCCGCTTAGTGTGGCTGGCTGCGTGCCGCGTCCTGACCTGCGGCATCGGGCTCGTCAAGATCGGTGCTGTCACGCGGATCGGCGCCTGCGATGCGGTACTTGTCGCTCGCCCAGGCGCCGAGATCGACCAGCTTGCAGCGCTCGGAGCAGAAGGGACGCCACTGCGCCTTCTCGTTCCACAGCACCTTGGTGCCGCAGCTTGGGCATTTGACTTGCGCGGGCATGGCTTGCGGGCGGATCAGAAGTTGCAGAGCGCGATGCGAAAGGGCACGTCGGCATCGATCACGCTGGGCCGCGCCACGATGCCCGCCTGCGTGAAGCGGATGTGCAGCACGTACTTGTTCGCGCTGATCTCCGGCACGGCATTGCGGGTCTCGTCCACCCACAGGCGCAGCAACTGCCAGGTCTTGCCCTTGGCGTCCTGCTGATAGACGCCCTGGGCTGCGACCATGTCCGCGGCACGGCCACCTTCACGCAGCAGCTTGAGCACGAGATGCAGGGCATCGGCCATGGGCTTCAGCGGCGTGAGCCAGCCCAGCAGATCGTTGCGCCGCTGCGCGACCGGTCGATTCAGCCAGGCGTGATAGGAGGGCAGATCGAACTCGCAGGTGCCACCGGGGATGATGGCGCGGGAACGGATGGCCGAGAGCCATTCGTTGTCGCGCAGATGCTGACCGGTCTTGCCGGGCGAATCCATCAGCGCCTGAAAGGCACGCTCGACCTCGTGGATGACCTCGTTGAGCACTTCGAGGTTCACGCCGGGTACTTCGCGGTAGCCGGAGAGCACCTGCTTCTGGCGCTCCAGTTCCTGCAGGATGTCGGACTTCAGTTCGCCACGGCTGCAGACCTCGAGCACTTCAAACAGCGCGAGCAGGGCGGCATGGTGGTCGTGGCTGGTGTCGCGCTCCACGAAAAACCCCATGCGGTCGAACAGGTCTTCAAGGCGCAGAAAGGCCCGAACGCGTTCGTTGAGAGGGTATTCGTAGAGGATCAAGACGCCGGCCCGGAAAGTTCGAGCGGGATTGTGCTCGGTTTCAGTGCAATTGACAAAAATGGCACGCCCGCGTTCAACGCGCTGCACCGGTAGCCATGCGGGTGTAGCGCTCGTGCAATGCGCTGGCGTGCGCCTTCAACTGCTCCAGGCTGCCGTCATTGAGGATTACATCGTCGGCGGCAGCGCGTCGCTGCGCCCGCGTCGCCTGCTGCGCCATGATGGCGTGCACCATCTCGGCGCTCAGGGCGGAGCGCGCCTGGACCCGCGCGATCTGCGTCGCCTCGGGGCAGTCGATCACCAGCAGCCGATCCAGCGCCTGGAGCCAGTGTCCGCTCTCCACCATCAAGGGCACGACCAGAACCCGATACAGCCCTTGCCGGGCTGCGATGCGCGCCTCGCACTCGGCCCGGATCATCGGGTGCAGGATCGCGTTGAGCTGCTGTCGCGCCTCGTCGTCTGCAAACACACGCGCACGCACCCAGCTGCGGTCCAGGGCACCATCGCTGCCAATCGCTTGATCGCCCAGCGCATCGCGAATCGCCGGCAGGGCCTTGCCGCCCGAAGCGGTGAGTGCGTGGGAGATCGCGTCTGCGTCGACCAAATCTGCGCCGAGTGCGCCAAGCGTGTCGGCTGCGGCGGACTTGCCGCTGCCGATGCCGCCAGTCAGGCCGATGAGCATGCGGTAGAGCGCTCAGCGCGCGAGCAGGCCGAGGTACCAGGCGTTGATGGCAGGCCCGTAGAACAGCACCACCGCGCCTGCGCCGGCAAGATACGGCCCGAATGGGAACTGCTGCCCGCGGCCCAGGCGAGCCAGCAGCATCATGAGCCCCCCGAGCACCGCACCGACCACCGAACTGGCGAGGATGACGGCCGGCAATGCCTGCCAGCCGAACCACGCGCCCAGTGCAGCAAGCAGCTTGAAGTCGCCGTAGCCCATGCCTTCCTTGCCGGTCAGCAGCTTGAAGAGCCAATAGACCGTCCAGAGCACCAGGTAGCCCGCGATCGCGCCGATCACGGCATCGGACAGCGGCGCGAACATTCCGCCGATATTCACGATCAGCCCCAGCCAGAGCAGCGGCAGCGTCAGATCGTCCGGCAGCAATTGCGTGTCGGCGTCGATGAAAGCCAGCGTGATCAGTATCAGCAGGAACACGAACGCGGCCAAAGCCTTGGCGGTCGGACCGAACGCCAGTACGGCAAACACACCCGAGAGCCCGCCCAGCACTTCAACCAGCGGGTAGCGCAGAGCGATCGGCGTCTTGCAGTTGCTGCACTGTGCCTTGAGGAAAATCCAGCTGATGACCGGGATGTTCTCGTACCAGCGCAGCACATGACCGCACTTCGGGCATGCTGAGCGCGGCGTGACCAAATAGCGCCAGGTGCGCTGCGGCACAACCCATTCGTCGGCTGTGGACGCGCAGTCCGCCACGTGCATGGCTTCCATGATCTTGGGCATCCGGTGGATGACCACGTTCAGAAAGCTGCCGATAAGGAGGCCCAGCACGCCCAGGCAGGCGGTCGCCAGCCCAGGTTCGCGCGCTAGAAGATCGAGCAGTTCGCTCATCCGGCCCGGCGATCAGACCACCGAACCGAGCTTGAAGATCGGCAGGTACATCGCGATCACGATGCCGCCGATCAACGTGCCAAGGACGACCATGATCAGCGGTTCCATCAACGACGAGAGCGCATCAACGGCTTCGTCGACTTCGCGCTCATAGAAGTCCGCAACCTTGGCGAGCATGTCATCCAGCGCACCCGACTCCTCGCCGATCGAGGTCATCTGAATGGCCATATTTGGGAACACGTTGGAGTTCTGCATGGCAACACCCAGCGAGGTGCCGATACTGACCTCATTCTGGATGCCGCGGGTTGCCTGGGTGTAGACCGCGTTGCCTGCTGCGCCGCCCACTGAATCGAGCGCTTCCACGAGGGGCACGCCTGCCGCGAACATC
This sequence comes from Piscinibacterium candidicorallinum, assembly GCF_047549485.1. Taxonomy (GTDB): domain Bacteria; phylum Pseudomonadota; class Gammaproteobacteria; order Burkholderiales; family Burkholderiaceae_C; genus Piscinibacterium; species Piscinibacterium candidicorallinum. Next base: position 867,159 of record NZ_CP180191.1, read on the forward strand.
GTCGAAAGCGTACGGCTCCATCTCGCCACGGAACCCTTCATCAACAGATCACCAACTACCGGCGCCTTCAAGAGCACTCGATCCATGAACATCTGTACCTTTGGGCTTCGCTTCCACGCTTGGAAAAAGAAATAGAGCGACCCGAAGGTGACGCCGAATATCAGATACCAATAGGTAACGAAGAAATCGGACATTGCGATCACAATGACCGTGGGCGCGGGGAGCTCTGCACCAAAGCTGGTGAAGATCTCCTTGAAGGAAGGAATCACAAAGATCATGATCACTGCGGTGACCACAAACGCTACGACGATGATGGACACCGGGTAGAACATCGCCGACTTGATCTTTCCCTTCAGGGCGAGCGTCTTCTCCTTGTAGACCGCCAGACGTTCCAAGAGCGTGTCCAAGATACCGGCTTGCTCGCCCGCAGCGATCAGATTGCAGAACAGCGCGTCGAAGTACTGAGGAAACTTCCGAAACGCAGTCGCGAGGCTGGACCCAGTCTCCACGTCAGCTCTGATGTCATTCATCATGCGCGAGAAGGCCGGATTGGTCGATCCGCGGCTGACAATGTCAAAGCACTGAAGCATAGGCACGCCGGCCTTGAGCATCGTTGCCAGCTGGCGCGTAAAGATCGAGATCTCCTTGTCGGTGACCTTTCGACCGCCTGAGACGCGCTGCTTCTTGACCTTGGTGGGCAGAATGCCTTTGCGGCGCAGCGCCGACTGGACGACGGCCTCGCCGCCTGCGCGCATCTCGCCTTTCAGGATCCGTCCGACCTTGTCCTTGCCCTCCCAGAGATAGAGTGCGTCCGGAGCGGCTGCCTTGCGGGTTGCTGTGGCCATGGGTTCTGTCCGATTACCGTCGTTCTGGTGTCACAGTGTCGCGTCACTCGTTGGTGACTGCGAACACTTCCTCGAGTGATGTCACGCCTTGTCGGACCTTCGCCAGCCCGGACTCGCGCAACGAGCGCACGCCTTCAATCTTGGCCTGCTCGGCGATCTGCATTGCGTTGCCGTTGGACAGGATGATGCGCTGGATCTCCTCTGAGATCGGCATCACCTGGTAGATGCCGACCCGGCCCTTGTAGCCCGAGCCATTGCAGCGATCGCAGCCGACTGGCTTGTAGGGCTTCCAGCTGCCGTCAAGATCGTCGTCGGTATATCCAGCCTCAACGAGCGCGTCATAGGGCAGCTCGTAGGGCTGCTTGCACTGTGCACACAGGCGCCGCGCCAGTCGCTGGGCCGTGATGAGAATCACCGATGATGCAATGTTGAACGGAGCCACGCCCATGTTCATCAGGCGCGTCAAGGTTGTTGGCGCGTCATTGGTGTGCAGGGTGGAGAACACCATGTGGCCGGTCTGAGCGGCCTTGATGGCGATGTCGGCGGTCTCGAGATCGCGGATTTCGCCGACCATGATGATGTCAGGGTCCTGGCGCAGGAAGGACTTCAGTGCCGCAGCAAAGGTCAGCCCTGCCTTTTCATTCACGTTGACCTGGTTGATCCCGGGTAGCGAAATTTCAGCAGGATCTTCCGCTGTAGCGATGTTCACGCCAGGCTCGTTCAAGAGATTCAGGCAGGTGTAGAGCGACACAGTCTTGCCAGAACCGGTCGGCCCAGTCACCAGCACCATCCCGTAGGGTCGCTTGATCGCCTCCATGAGGCGTTCTTTCTCGATCGGGTCGTAGCCCAGCGCATCGATCCCGAGCCGAGCCGACGACGGGTCGAGAATACGCATCACGATCTTCTCGCCATACATGGTCGGCAGTGTCGAGACGCGAAGGTCAATCACCTTGGTCGGGCTGACTGCGATCTTCACGCGCCCATCCTGCGGCACGCGCTTCTCCGAGATGTCGAGCTTGGAGATCACCTTCAGGCGCGCGGCGATCCGCTCTCTGAGCTGCAGCGGTGGCTGAGCCACCTCCTTGAGCATGCCATCGACTCGGAAACGGATCCGGTAGAACTTCTCGTAGGGCTCGAAGTGCATGTCCGAGGCGCCGGCATCGATGGCGTCGATCATGATCTTCTGCAAAAACTTGACGATCGGCGCTTCGTCCGCGTCGGCGCCGTCGTCTACAGACTGAGCGTCTGTATCGACCACTTCCAGGTTGACGTCGGAGTCGTCGGCGAGCTCGCTGATGGCTGTGGTCGCGGACTTCGCGTTTTTGTCGACGATTTCGCGCAGCCGGTCATGCTCGGCCACCACGATGTCGAGCTGCAACTGCGTCTGAAACTGGATCTGCGAGAGCGCCTGCTGGTTGGTCGGGTCCGAGACCGCGACGTACAGGCGGTTGCCGCGCTTCTTGAGCGCCAGCACGTAGTTGCTCTGAGCGAGCTTCTTGTCGATCAGATCGATCGGCAGCTGGTCGATGTCCAGCGTCGATACGTCCACCATCGGATGGCCGAAGGACTCGCTGATGACGCGCGCTAATGTGGCTGCATTCATGTTCGGCAGCTTGGCGGCCAGCAGTTCGTCGATGAACTCCGTCTTGTTCTCTGTGGCGCGCTTGCTGACGCGGTCGGCGTCAGGCACGTTCAGCGCGTTGAACTGGACGAGCGCGCGCGCCAACCCGGTCAGCTGGGTCGTGCCAGCAGCTGCTGCGTTAACGGCCATGAGCACTCCGCGCGATCAGTCTGCGCATTTCAGTGAATCGTGAATTCGCACCGCACACGCGGTCGTCGAATGTTGAGAAAACACTTTAACTGTACGCGCCAAGGACCCGTGTTGCAAAGAAAAGCACGCGTGGCTCGCGCATGGATGCGACACCGGCAACGTGACGAAATGCTTCAAGCCGTAGGCCCGCACACGGTCAGAAATGCATCAAGGGAAGGCAAACTGGTCGGGGTGAGAGGATTCGAACCTCCGGCCTCTACGTCCCGAACGTAGCGCTCTACCAGGCTAAGCTACACCCCGAATTGGCATCGGTGCCGACCACAACGTCAGGACTGACGTTCAACCACCGAAGCGCACAATTGTAGCAAAAGCTCCTTGTCCCCCGATTCCGGCAGGCAGGCGAGCAAATCCCGCGCACTGCTGGCCTGCTCGGTGGCTTGCCTGCGGGTTGCTGCGATTGCACCGGTCGCGTGCACCGCTTTGAGGATGGCGTCAAACGCATCGACGTCCCCGGCTTCGATCGCCGCACGTACCGTCTGCTTCTGGTCTGCGTTCCCATTGTGCAGGACATGGATCAGCGGGTAGGTGAGCTTGCCCTCTCGCAAGTCGTCGCCCAGGTTCTTGCCGGTCAGCGCCGGGTCACCTTCATAGTCAAGCGCATCATCAATCAGCTGGAAGGCGCTGCCGATCTTCCGACCGAACCCGGCCATTGCATCTTCCTGGTCCGGTGGCAAACCCGCAAGAATGGCGGGCACGCGCGTGGCGGCCTCGAAGAGTTTGGCGGTCTTGAACTCGATCACTTGCATGTAGCGATCCAGCGTGACATCCGGATCATGCATGTTCAGCAACTGCAACACCTCGCCCTCGGCGATGGTGTTGGTGGCATCTGCCATCACCGCCATGACCTTCATGGAGTCCACGCTGACCATCATCTGGAAGGCGCGGGAGTACAGGAAGTCACCCACCAGGACGCTGGCGGCGTTGCCGAAGACTGCATTGGCCGTTTTCCGGCCGCGGCGCATTGACGACTCATCAACCACGTCGTCATGCAGCAGGGTGGCTGTGTGGATGAACTCGATGACCGCTGCCAGTTCGTACTTGGCCGAGCTTTCCACACGCAGTGCGCGAGCCAGCAGCAATAGCAGGGCCGGGCGCAGCCGCTTGCCGCCGGCGCCGATGATGTACTCCGCGATCGACCGGATCAATGCGACATTGGAGTCCAGCCGCTGACGGATCAGCGCGTCAAGCCGCGCCATGTCCGGCGCGAGGGGTTCCAGGAAGGGGGTCAAGTCGGTGCCGCTGGCAGTGAGAGTCGCAGGGAGTCACGGCGCTCGCGCCAACGCAGGAATTGCGGCGCAAAACGCAAGAATCAGCAAATTATAGAAATCGGGGCTCACCTAGAGCCAGCCGCCCAGTTGCCGCAGCGACCAAACTTGCCTTAAGTCCTTGATTCGTGAGATACTTTCGGGCTCCGCGCGCGAAAAGCGGTGGAGATCAATTTCAAGAGGTCAACATGTACGCAGTCATAAAAACCGGTGGCAAGCAGTATCGCGTGTCAGCCGGCGAAAAACTCAAGGTAGAACAGATCGCTGCGGAACCTGGCCAAGTCATCACGATTGATTCCGTTCTGGCCGTGGGCGCCGGTGACACCGTTGCGGTGGGCACCCCCCTGGTGGCTGGTGCGGCAGTCAAGGCGACGGTGCTTGCCCATGGTCGAGCCGACAAGGTCAAGATCTTCAAGATGCGCCGCCGCAAGCACTACCAGAAGCGGCAGGGTCATCGTCAGTGGTTCACCGAGCTGTTCATCAGCGAGATCAGCGGTGCCGGCCAGTCGGCCAAGGCAGATGCGCCGGCGGTGTCCAAGGCCGAAGACCTGACGATCGTCGAAGGCATCGGCCCGAAGATCGCCGAGCTGCTGCGCGCAGCCGGCATCACCACCTTCGCTGCCCTGGCAGATGCCAAGGTGGACGCGATCGCCGAGATCCTGAAGGCCGGTGGCTCGCGCTTCGCAAGCCACAAGCCGGACAGCTGGCCCCAGCAGGCCGCGCTGGCCCGTGACGGCAAGTGGGACGAACTCAAGACGCTGCAAGACGAGCTCGTCGGCGGCAAGGCCAAGTAAGGAGTAAGCGACCATGGCACAGAAAAAAGGCGGCGGCTCGACGCGGAACGGTCGCGACAGCGAAAGCAAGCGACTGGGCGTGAAGGTGTATGGCGGCCAGGACATCAATGCCGGCTCCATCATCGTGCGCCAGCGTGGCACCGAGTTCCATCCCGGCGTGAACGTCGGCATGGGCAAGGACCACACCCTGTATGCGCTGATCGACGGCAAGGTGAACTTTGCAGTCAAGGGCCCGTTCAAGCGCCGTACCGTGAACGTGAGCCAGGCCTGATTGACGCAAAGCTGTACAGCGTCATCGGCCGCAGCGCAGGCTGCAGCAACAAGGGCCTCGCGGTGCGAGGCCCTTTGTTTTTGTGCCTTGCAGCGCGTGGTCTTTGGCTTGTGCGCCTTGCGATGCGGAACCGGTGATGTTGTCGGGCGGTGTTGCGGGATACCGTGGCACCCGGAAGTAAACAGCTAGACCAAGTATTCATGCGCTTCTTCAGGCCAAAATGGCTGGAGAACCGCACCAGACAAGCGGAACGTCTGTCGTGATCGTGCCTGTCGGGCACTTCATCGGCTCCGCGTCTGCATCCCATCCTCCAGAGCACGCACCATGAAATTCATCGACGAAGCCACCATCGAAGTGACCGCCGGCCGCGGCGGCAACGGCTCGGCGTCGATGCGCCGCGAGAAGTTCGTGCCCAAGGGCGGCCCGGACGGAGGCGATGGCGGCAAGGGCGGCAGCATCTGGGGCGTGGCCGATGAGAACATCAACACCCTCGTGGACTACCGCTTTGCCAAGAAGCACCTCGCCCGCAATGGCGAACATGGTCGCGGCAAGGATCAGTACGGCGCTGCCGCCGAGGACATCGAGCTGCGCATGCCTGTGGGCACGTTGATCATCGACGCCGAGACCGACACGCCCTTGTTCGACCTTACCCACCACGGTCAGCGCGTGTTGCTGGCCAAGGGCGGCGACGGCGGCCTGGGCAACATCCACTTCAAGAGCAGCGTGAACCGCGCCCCGCGCCAGTTCACGCCCGGCCGCGATGGCGAGCACCGCGTGCTGCGGCTCGAGCTGAAGGTGCTGGCCGACGTCGGCCTGCTCGGCATGCCCAACGCCGGCAAGAGCACCTTCATCTCGGCGGTGAGCAATGCGCGCCCGAAGATTGCCGACTATCCCTTCACGACCCTGCACCCCAACCTGGGTGTGGTGCGCGTGAGCGACGAGAAGAGCTTCGTCATTGCCGACATTCCCGGCCTGATCGAAGGTGCGGCCGAGGGCGCCGGCCTGGGGCACCAGTTTCTCAAGCACCTCGCGCGCACGCGCGTGCTGCTGCATCTGGTGGATCTGGCGCCGTTCGATGACGCCGTGGACCCGGTCAAGGAAGCCCGTGCCATCGTCAAGGAGCTCGAGAAGTACGACCCAGAGCTTGCAGCCAAGCCGCGCTGGCTGGTGCTCAACAAGCTCGACATGATCCCCGAGGACGAGCGCGCCGCGCGCGTGAAGGACTTCGTCAAGCGCTACAAGTGGAAGGGCCCGATCTACAGCATCTCCGCGCTCACGCGCGAGGGCTGCGAGCCGCTCGTTCTCGACCTGTACAAGGCGCTTGTGCAGATCCGCGACGAAGCCAAGCCGCGTGCCTTTGACGAGCGCTTCGACCGCACGGCACCCGAGGGCAGTGCCGCGGCAGCGCCCGGCCAGGCTGGCGAGGGCGAGGCATGAGCGCTGGCACGGCCCAGAATGCGGCGGTGATGCTTTCAGGTACCGCCGCACTGACCCAGGCGCGTCGCATCGTCGTCAAGGTCGGCTCCAGCCTCGTCACCAACGACGGCCGCGGGCTGGACGCGGCACGCATTGCCGAATGGGCGACGCAGATCGCCGGGCTCTGGGCCGAAGGGCGTGAGGTAGTGATGGTGTCCTCAGGCGCGATTGCCGAGGGCGTCAAGCGACTGGGCTGGCCCAAGCGGCCCACGGCCATCCATGAACTCCAGGCCGCCGCCGCAGTGGGCCAGATGGGCCTCGCACAGATCTATGAATCCAGCTTCAAGCAGCACGGCATCCAGACCGCGCAGGTGTTGCTCACACATGCCGACCACGCGGACCGCGAGCGCTATCTGAATGCGCGCAGCGCCCTGCAGACCCTGCTGGCCCTGCGGGTGGTGCCTGTGATCAACGAGAACGACACCGTCGTCACGGACGAAATCAAGTTCGGCGACAACGACACCCTGGGTGCTGTCGTAGCCAATCTGATCGATGCCGATCTGCTGGTCATCCTGACCGACCAGCGCGGCCTGTACTCGGCCGATCCGCGCAAGGACGCCAGCGCTCGCTTCATCAGCGAAGCGACCGCGGGCGATCCGACGCTCGAAGCCATGGCGGGCGGCGCTGGCTCCAGCATCGGCAAGGGCGGCATGATCACCAAGATCCTGGCGGCCAAGCGCGCGGCCATGAGCGGTACCTCCACCGTGATCGCCTCTGGCCGTGAGGCCGATGTGCTCACGCGCCTGGCGGCGGGTGAATCGATCGGCACGCTGCTGGTGGCGCAGACCGCCAAGCGCAGCGCGTTCAAGCAGTGGATGGCCGACCACCTGCAGGTCGCCGGCAAGCTCGTGCTGGACGCCGGGGCCGTGCGCGCGCTGCGTGAAGACGGCAAGAGCCTGCTGCCCATCGGCGTGGCGCGCGTGGATGGCGAGTTTGGTCGCGGTGCGCTGGTGGCCTGTGTGGACGATGCGGGTGTGGAAGTGGCGCGCGGTCTGTCCAATTACTCGGCCGCCGAGGCACGCCTGATCGCGCGCAAGCCCTCCAGCCAGATCGAGGCGATCCTGGGCTTTGTGGAGGACCCGGAGATCATCCACCGCAGCAACATGGTGCTGGTGGGCTGAAGCCGCCACCTTCTCGCGGACCAAAGAAAAACGGCTGGGGTGCTCCCAGCCGTTTTGCTCTTGAACTGCAGCGCAGTGCGTCGCTAGCAGCCCGCCGCCGACTTCGGCTCGGCCTCCGCAGGCGGCTCCTCCGGCTCGCCCTCGAAGTGGATGCCCGTGATGGGACCGATCACTGTGTCCGAGTTCAGGTCCGCAGCGGGCGGATGGCTTTCCTCGGCCTGCTGCGTCAGGTGCACATGGCCGCGCAGGTAGCGGTTGCCCTCCTGGCGGCGCTGGATGTACTGCGCAAGCTCGGTCAATGCGAGTTGATAGACCTCGCGCTTGAACTCGATTACTGCGTCGAGCTCGACCCAGTAATTGCTCCAGCGCCAGGCGTCGAACTCCGGGTGGGTGGAGGCCCGCAGGTCGATCTGGCTGTCGCGTCCAAGCAGACGCAGCAGAAACCAGATCTGCTTCTGGCCGCGGTAATGCCCGCGCCACTCTCTGCGGATCCAGTGATCCGGCACCTCATAGCGCAACCAGCCGCGCGTGCGGCCGAGAATCTTCACGTGCTCCGGCTTCAGGCCAATTTCCTCTTCCAGCTCGCGGAACATCGCCTGCACGGGAGATTCCCCGTACTTGATGCCCCCTTGAGGGAATTGCCATGAGTGTTCCCGAATCCGTTTGCCCCAGAAGACCTCGTTCTTGTGGTTGAGCAGGATGATGCCGACATTCGGGCGGAAGCCCTCCTTGTCGAGCATGATGACTACCTCAAATCTTTACAATCTGGGCCGATTCTAATCACAAGCTTCGCGTCGATGACAGGGTGAAACCCTGCTTTCGCGCCGCGAATTCCCCCGCATCTTTCTGCATCGGTTCACAACTTCATGCGCGCCAGTCGATTCCACATCTCCACCCTCAAAGAGGCCCCTGCTGACGCGGACATCGTGAGCCAGAAGCTCATGCTGCGCGGCGGTCTGATCAAGAAGCTGGCCGGCGGTATCTACAACTACATGCCGATGGGCCTGCGCATCATCCGCAAGGTGGAGACCATCATCCGCGAGGAGATGAACCGCGCCGGCGCCATCGAGCTGCTCATGCCCGTGGTGCAGCCCGCCGAGGTTTGGCAGGAGACGGGCCGCTTCGACAAGATGGGCCCCGAGCTGCTGCGCGTGAAGGACCGCCATGGCCGCGACTTCATCATCCAGCCCACCAGCGAAGAGGTGGTGACCGATATCGCGCGCCAGGAGATCAAGAGCTACCGCCAGCTGCCCAAGAACTTCTATCACATCCAGACCAAGTTCCGCGACGAGCGCCGGCCGCGCTTTGGCGTGATGCGCGGGCGCGAGTTCACGATGAAGGACGCCTATTCCTTCGACCGCACCGTTGAGGACGCCGGCAAGAGCTATGAGGCGATGTACGCCGCGTACTGCAAGATCTTTGATCGCCTGGGTCTGACCTACCGCGCCGTGGCGGCCGACACCGGTGCAATCGGCGGCGACAAGAGCCACGAGTTCCAGGTGATTGCCGACACCGGCGAGGACGCAATCGCCTACTGCCCCACGAGCGACTACGCCGCCAATATCGAGCTGGCCGAAGCCGTGGCCCTGGTGGCGGCGCGTGCCGCTGCAGCCCAGGCGATGCAAAAGACCCCCACGCCCGGCAAGAGCACTTGCGAAGACGTGGCTGCGTTGCTGGGTATTCCGCTGGAGCGCACAGTGAAGTCCCTGGTGCTCGCGACCGATACCGACAAGGGCGCGGTGATCCACCTGCTGCTGGTGCGCGGCGACCATGACCTCAATGAAGTGAAGGCCGGCAAGATCGAGGGCATGAAGGACGGCTGGCGCTTTGCCACCGAGGCCGAGATCGTCGAGCACTTCGGCTGCAAGCCCGGGTACCTCGGACCCAGCGGCATGAACAAGCCCGTTCGCGTGATCGCGGACCGCACCGTGGCGAACATGAGTGACTTCGTCTGTGGCGCAAACGAGGTGGATTTCCACTTCACCGGCGTGAACTGGGGCCGCGATCTGCCCGAGCCCGATCTGGTGGCCGACATCCGCAACATCCGCGAGGGCGATCCCTCGCCGGACGGCAAGGGCGTGCTGGCCATCCAGCGCGGCATCGAGGTGGGCCACGTGTTCTACCTCGGTACCAAGTACAGCAAGGCCATGAACGCCACCTTCCTCGATGAGACGGGCAAGCCTGCGCTCATGGAGATGGGTTGCTACGGCATCGGCGTCACGCGCATCCTGGGCGCGGCCATCGAGCAGAACCATGATGAGAAGGGCATGATCTGGCCTGCCTCCATTGCACCCTTTGCCGTGGTGATCTGCCCGGTGGGCTACGACCGCATCGAGGCCGTGAAAGCCGAGGCCGACAGGCTCTATGCCGAGCTGCAAGCCGCCGGCATCGACGTGCTGCTGGACGATCGCGGCGAGCGCCCGGGCGTCATGTTTGCCGACTGGGAACTGATCGGTGTGCCGCACCGCGTGACCATCGGTGAGCGTGGGCTCAAGGAAGGCAAGGTCGAGTACCAGGCTCGCCGTGACGCTGCAGCCACGCCAGTGGCCGTGGGCGACATTGCCGCGCATGTGAAGGCGGCACTGGCCGCGTGATCGCCGCTTCGTTGATGCTGCTGGACGCGCTTTTCAAAAGCCTTTCCGCTTGTCTGGCAAGGTTCTTCAGCCATTTTGGTCTGAAGAGCCTGATCCAGAGCCATTCTTCGGTTCTGTATCGGGGCGTCGCGCTGCTGTGTCTGGCAATCGCAGCCCCCGCCGCATTCGCCGGCGCCCAGAAGGAAGAAACGCTGGCTGACAACGTGCGCACCGCGCTGGCCGCGGCGATTGCGGACAAGGCGCCGCCGGTGTGGCGCTATGAGAAGCCGGAGGAGCGCGCGCGCTACCAGCGCTGGCTCTCCGCCATGGACGAGCGCCTTGCCAAGCGGCGCCGCGAGATGGATGCGCGCACCCGCATCGAGCTGCTGGAGACCATCTATTACGAAGCCAAGCGCGCCGGTGTGGACCCCGGCATGGTGCTCGGCCTGATCCAGGTGGAGAGCAACTTCCGCAAGTACGCCATCAGCGACGCCGACGCGCGTGGGCTGATGCAGGTGATGCCCTTCTGGACACGCACGATTGGCGATGGCGACGTGCGAAAGCTCTTCCACATGCACACCAATCTGCGCTACGGCTGCACCATCCTGCGCCATTACATCGACCGCGAGAACGGCAATCTCTTCCTCGCCCTGGGCCGCTACAACGGCAGCCGCGGGCGGGACCCCTACCCCAACGCCGTGCTCGCCGCCTGGGAGCGCTGGAAGTTCAAGGACACCCCATGATCCGAACCCCGCCGCTCAAGCACCTGTTCATCGCTGCAAAGGGCGTGCTGCAGCGACTGCGCGGCAGCCTGCCGGCCCGGCTGGGCGCCGCCGCCACGCTGGCGCTTGCGCTGGCCGGCTGCGCCAGCACCGGCGGTGCGCCTGCGACCCCGGGCGGACCGGCCGCCAACGGCGCAGGCAGCGCTGCACAGGCGCAGCCTGCGGCCCCGGCCCAGATCGCCCGCGGCCCGCTCTACACCTTCAGCAAGGACGGCAAGACCCACAGTCTGTACGGCACCCTGCATGTGGGCCGACCGGACTGGACGCAGGACGCCGCCCTGCAGGCGGCGCTGGCGCGTGCGTCGGCCCTGGCCGTGGAAGTGGACGTCTCGCAGGCCCTGCCGATTCAGCTGGCCCTGCAGCGCTACGCCGTGGCGAGTGACGCGCAGACCGCCGCTGCTGGCTTGCCCGCGGACTTGGTCGAGCGTCTGCGCGCCGGCGCACGGCAGGCGGGTCTGTCAGCGGGGCAGGCGCGAGTGATGAAACCCTGGTTCCTGGCCAACCAGCTCTCGATCTCGGCCTTTGCCCGCGGCGGCTACGTGGCCACGGCGGGCAGCGAGGTCTTCCTGATGGGCGCGGCCAAGCAGCGCCGCCTGCCGATCGTGGAACTGGAATCCGTCGAGCAGCAGTTCGCCATGCTCGATGCCATGCCCGGCAATGTGCTGCGCGAATACGTGGAGCAGGCGCTGCAGTACGCCCAGGGCAGCAGCATGCCGGCGGACTTGCAGCAGCTTGTGCGCGCCTGGGAGCAGGGTGACTTGAAGGCGCTGGCCGCCATGGTCAACACCGACCCGGCGACCGCGCGCGCCTCGGACCGCTGGCTCAACGAGGAGCTGCTGCTTTCACGCCACCCGCAGATGGTGGAGCGCATCGTTGCCCTGGCGGGCAAGGAGCCCAGTGTGATGGTGGCGGTGGGTGCCCTACACCTGCCCGGCGAGCGTGGCCTGATCGCGTTGCTGCGCAAGGCCGGCTTCGAGGTGCGCCGCGTCGAGCGGCCGGGGCAGGTCGCCTCGGGCGGCTGATGCCGCTGTCTTGCGCTGCTGTCTTGCACCGATGGCTGGCGCCAGTCGCTCGCGCCCATCACGTGCCAAGGCCTGAGGGCCGCTGACACGCTGCAGCGGTCTGCTGCGTTTTGCGCAGATCCGCCAGGGCGTGCGGACGCCATGGTCGGTGCCGCAGCGGCCACGAATCACCGCCCGCTGGCCTCACGCCGCCAACACAGGCACGGCCCGATATTTTTGGCCGAAAGTGATTTAATTTCGCTTGTTTCCGATCTTCATGTGGCCCGATTCCGCGCACTGAAACAGGAAATGCGAGATAGCGTCTTCTACCAAAAATATGGCTGAAAAAGGATTATTTATCTGCCCATGCCTGGCCCCGCGGGCAGCTTCGCATCCGCCAGCGCGTTGAAGAAGCGCGTCACCAGCTCCGGTGCGCTCACGCGGTCCGTGGGCTCCGGGTGGGTCTGCGCGTAGTCCAGCGAGTGCGTCAGCGCCACCCAGCGGCGGCCCTGCGCGTCCTGCTCCAGCTGCATCGCGGCCTGCGCCACCTTGGCCGGGATCGCCACCTTCTTGATCTTCTCGGCCGTGGGCCACTCGCACTCGCTGGCCGGCGAGGACACCAGATACTCCCGGCAGATCAGCGGCCGTTCCTCATAGATCGAGCAGGAGCCTTCTTCCAAGAAGGGGCAGCTCACACCCATCTCGAAGTACTTCATGCCCAGGGCGTTAGCCTCATCGGGCGTGAGCGTGTTGGCGGCGCTGCGCAGCGCCGCGTCAATCTTGGCGGCCTGCATAGCCTGACTGGCCTGCGCAAACCGCTCGCGGATCACACCTTGGCGCGGCTGCGGCATCTCATCGACGATCTTCGCAATTCGCCGCGCCTCGCTCGGCAGGATCGGCACCAGCTGCTTGCAGCAGGCCCCGCAGCCCGCCTTGCAACTGATCGGCTCACCCGCGGCGGCTACATCCTCCACCGCAATCTGGATCACCCGGTTGGCGAGCCTGCGCGCCGTGGGCAGCAGAAACTCGGCAGACTCCAGCCGCTGCGGTACATCCAGCTCAATGCGGATGCCACGATTGCGCACGCGCAGTTCGGTGTCGAGATAGAGGTCAGGAGGTTGGACGGGGGCGGCCATGGTGCGGGTTCTCGCAAGCAAAAACTCGCCTGATTGAACGGCATCACGCGCGCTTTGGCGATCCCGCTTTGTTGCGAGCCACACTCTGTCGCGGCGACCCTAGCCCCTGTACTCCATCAAAAAAGCAGTGACCACAAGCAAGGCGACCACGATGAGGCGGCCGATTGCGATCATCCGGTCACGCTTGTGAGCCGCCTCCCGTTCTTGGGCGGCGCGGCGCAGCAGCGCCCCGGATCTTGCGTTGAGCAAGCGCAGTCGCTTTCGCATCGCCATGAGACTGTTCGCTCGAAGTGACCACATTGACGCGGCCGCTGGGTCGGATTGGGCCAGATCGTGCGCGCGCTGATGGGCTTGCGCGATCAGCGATTCAAGATTGTCGAGTGAGGGCAGAGTCGAACCATCAGCGAATCGTGGCTCGTCCGAGCCGGTAGCGTCAGTTTGATTCGGCGGGGCGGGTTTGGTCATGGGCTTGAATGAAGTCCACGTTGCCGGCCCTCACCACGCTTGAGCGCCCGCCACGCAAACCGCGCCGGGTCCACGGCGTCGGCCAGATCGCGTTCGACGGGCAGCGGCTCGCCCAGCATCTGCGCCGCAATGAGCTCACCACCCAGCAGGGCATAAGTGAGGCCGCGCGAGCCATAGGCATTGGCGATCCATGCGCCGCGCAGGCGGGGCATGTCGGCCAGCTGGGGGGCGCCGGGGCGGGCGTTTGGTGCCGCTTGCAGATCGGGCAGGGCGCCGATGACTGGCAACCGGTCGGGGGTAACCACGCGCACGCCGGTCCAGGCGCGGCGCGGTTTGCCTTGGGCAGCGGCCTCGAAGCCCGGCCAGAGCCCGGCCGCCTTGGCCTGTGCCTGCTGGTGGCTGGACTCGCGTTCGTCCTCCCCGGCCTCGCCATGCTCGTAGCTGGCACCGAAGACGGTGGTGCTGCCTTGCGCGGGCAGCAGGTAGCCCGCACCGGCCAGCACGGCCTTGAGCTGCGGTGCGAGGCCCTCGATCAGGCTGCACTGGCCGCGTACCGGCGCAAGCGGCAGCTGGTGCAGACCCAGCGATGGTTGCAGCGCTGCTCCGCCCGGCAGATCCGCCGGGCCTTGCGCCAGCACGAGCTGGGCCGCTTCAAACGTGCGTCCGTCTGCGGTGGCGACGCACCAGCCGGCTGCGCTGCGATCAACTTGTGCCACACAGGCGCGAACATGCAGGGCCACACGCGGCTGCGCGAGCCAGTGCGCCACCAGTTCACTCGGCCTGGCCCAGCCCATGCGAGCAAACCAGATGCCGCCGGCGGCAGGGCGCAGGCCGAGCAGGCTCGCGGCTTCGTCCTGTTTAACCCAACGCGCGAAGTCCGCCGGCCAGGCTTGGGCGTCCAGCAGCGCCCGGCCTTCGGCGCCGTCCTGCTCCATCTGCAGCGTGCCGCTGGCCTGCCAAGCATGCTGCGGCCAGTGCTGCGCTGCCAGCAGGCAGCCGGCGAGTGTGAGGCGTGAGAGCGGCGTGGCGCCGCGCGCCATGGCCGGGCGGAAGGCGGCAGCCAGGTGACTCGAAGTGCGCGCGGCCGGCTCGTCATCGCGCTCCAGCACGGCCACACGCAGGCCGCGGCGCGCAAGGCTGGCGGCCACTGCGGCGCCAGCCAAACCGGCGCCGACAACGATGACGTCTGTGCCAGTGGCTGCATGCCGGGGTGCGGGCGTCGTGGCTGCGGCAGCACCCGGCCAGCGCGCCACGGTCATCTCGCGCTTGTGGCCAAAGCCGGGCTGCTTCTCGACCACAAAGCCGCAGTCCGCCAGATTGCGGCGCAGCTGGCCTGTGGCGCACCAGGTGGCGAGCAGGGCGCCGGGCGCGGCGCGCTCTGCCAGCGCCTTGCACACTGCGGTGTCCCACATGGTCGGGTTCTTGGCCGGCGCAAAGCCGTCCATGAAGATCGCATCCGCCCGCACGGCGAGCTTGGGCAGCAGTACCTGCACATCGCCCAAGGCGAGCGTGAGCGTGACGCGGCCGTCTGCAAACTGCAGGCGGTGCAGGCCGGCGATGGCTGGAGGCCACTGGGCGATCAGGGCGTTGCGATCTGCGTCTTCGGTGCCGCCTGCACCCAGCCAGTGCGCCAAGTCTTCACACGTGGGAGGGTGCGCGTCGATCGACACCACGTGCAGCCGGTCGCAGCGCTGGGCATCGTCGCGCCAGGCGGCCAGCAGGGTCAGGAAGTTGTTGCCCAGGCCAAAGCCGGTTTCGAGCACCGTGAACTGGGGGCGGCCGCGCCAGCGTTCCGGCAGGCCGCAGCCGCGCAGAAAGACATGCTCGGCCTGCGCGCGCGCACCGGCCGTGGGGTGGTAGACGTCACCAAAGCATGCTGCGAGGGGCGTGCCGGACTCCGCAGCCTCGATGCGGGCGCTCTGGATGCTCACGGCCTGACCGGGCGCGGCGCCTTATTTCGGCCCGAAGCCGGGAAAGCCGCGTTTCATGCCACCCATGGCGCGCATCATCTTGCCCAGGCCGCCGCCCTGCATCTTTTTCATCATGCCGGCGATCTGGTCGAACTCATTGAGCAGGCGGTTGACCTCCTGCACGGTCACGCCCGCACCGGCAGCAATGCGGCGCTTGCGGGTGGCCTTGATGAGCTCGGGCTTGGCGCGCTCGCCGGGCGTCATGCTGTTGATGATGCCTTCCATGCGGCGCACCTTCTTGGCGGCCTCGTCCTGATTGACCTGGCTGGCCGCCTGCTGGAACTGCGCCGGCAGCTTGTCCAGGATGCCCTGCATGCCGCCCATATTCTTCATCTGGCCGATTTGCGCCTTGAAGTCTTCCAGGTCGAAGCGGTTGCCCTTCTTGAGCTTCTCGGCCAGCTTCTGCGCTTCGGCCACATCGATGGCCTTGGTGGCTTCCTGCACCAGCGCGACGATGTCGCCCATGCCCAGGATGCGGTTGGCAAAGCCGTCGGCATCAAAGGCTTCCAGCCCGCCGATCTTCTCGGACACGCCGATGAACTTGATCGGCTTGCCAGTGATGTGCCGTACCGAAAGCGCTGCACCGCCGCGGCTGTCGCCGTCGGTCTTGGTCAGTACCACGCCGGTCAGCGGCAGCGCGTCCGAGAAAGCCTTGGCCACGTTGACCGCGTCCTGGCCCTGCATGGCGTCGACGACGAACAGGGTCTCGATCGGCTTGATCGCGGCGTGCAGCTCGGCGATCTCCTTCATCATCGCGTCGTCGATCGCGAGTCGACCGGCGGTGTCGACGATCAGCACATCAAAGTAGTGGTTGCGGGCGTAATCCAGCGCTGCTCTGGCAATGTCCACCGGCTTCTGGTCTGGCGTGGACGGGAACCACTCGGCGCCGGCCTGGCCGGTCACGGTCTTGAGCTGCTCGATGGCGGCGGGGCGATAGACGTCGCCGGAGACCGTGAGCACCTTTTTCTTGCGTGTATCTATTAGATGCTTGGCGAGCTTGGCCACGGTAGTGGTCTTGCCCGCGCCCTGCAGACCGGCCATGAGGATGATGGCCGGCGGCTGGGTGGCCAGATTGATCTGGCTGGCCTCCTTGCCCAGATCGGCACCAATCACATTGGCCAGCTCGCGGTGCACCACGCCCACGAGGGCTTGACCGGGCGAGAGCGAGCCCACCACGTCCTGACCGAGTGCGCGCTCCTTCACCTTGGCGATGAACTCGCGGACCACGGGCAGGGCGACGTCCGCCTCCAGCAGCGCCATGCGGATCTCGCGCAGCATGTCGGCGGTGTTGGATTCGGTCAGACGGGCCTCGCCCTTCATCGTCTTGACGACGCGGGCCAGGCGGGTGGAGAGGGATTCGAGCATGGCGGTAACCGGAACAGGGTTGGGGCAGGGCGGCCGCGGTGGCGTCGGGTGGGTCATTCGACCTGCAAGACGCGGTGCGAATCGCAGCGCGCGGCACGCAGGCAAAGGCGCAGAACCGCGCCGCTACACTCGGCGAGATGGAGCCCCGTCACATCATCTGGATAGTGTATGCGCTGGCCTGCGCCTGCTATGCCGCGCTGGCGCTGCGTGCGGCCAGCCGCATGCAAGGGATGGAGTTCTACCGGCCCGCGGGCCTGGAGCTGCGCCTGCCCTGGGTGGCGCTGCTGGCTCACGTGACGCTGCTGGGTCAGGACTTCCACAACGTCAGCGGCATGCGCTTCGGGTTCGCGCAGGCACTGACGCTATTCACTGCCCTGGGCGTCCTGTTCTTCCTGCTGGAGGAACGCTATGTCCGCATCCACGTCATGCGGCCCATGGTATTTGGCGCCGCGGCCGTGGCGCTTCCGTTGCCGCTGTGGTTCAACGGCGTGGTGCTGCCTGTTGGCCATCCGCTGCTCAAGGCACACCTTTGGCTGGCCATGGTGGCCTACGCCATTGTCGGCATCGCTGCCGTCCACGCCGTGATGATGGTGGTGGTGGATCGTGGCCTTCACCGCAAGAGTCTCGAGCGCCCCCACCCGGTGAATCCGCTGCGTGCAGTGCTGCAGCGCAACGCCCCCGCCCTGGTACCGCTTGAGCACCTGCTGTTTCGCATGCTCTTTGTGGGCTTCGTAGTGCTCAGCATCGCGCTGGCGCTTGGTGTCGTCGTGGCAGAAGGCGCTGGTATGGGCGGTTTGCGGGTCGATCACAAGACCGTTTTTTCTGTGCTGGCCTGGGCCACGCTACTGGGTTTGCTGCTGGGCCGCTGGCTTGGTGGCTGGCGCGGGCGCACCGCGGTGCGTTGGACGCTGTGGGGCTTCCTCATGCTGTCACTCGCGTACGTGGGTAGCCGTTTCGTGGCTGAAGCCATCCTGCATCGTCTGGGCTGAAGGCCTGTTTCTGGAGAGTCCCTTGGGCAAGATCGTCCTGATACTGATCCTGTTCTTCGTGATTGCCTACGCCATCAGGCGCGCACTGAGCGCGCGCAACCGCGACGATGACGCCGACGTTCCGCCAAAGACCGTCGCACGCGGCACCTCAGAGCGGATGCTTGCGTGTCAGCATTGCGGCGCCATGACGCCCATGTCGGCCGGCGTGGTGCGCGGCGGGCGCTTCTACTGCACCGAGGCGCACGCGAATAAGGCGCAGGACGCCTGAGTCCGCTGCCGGTGCGCTTGCACGCATGAGTGTCCTGTCCCTGACCAGTCTGCCCGGTGTGAATGCCTGGCGGTCCTTGTCCATATTCGCACTGGCGCGGTGCTTCGTGCTCGCTGCGCTGGTACTGGCGCAGGTGCTCCTGGGCGCGCAGCTCGGCGGTGCCAACCTGCCTTCGGAAGGCCAGTGGCTGGCCCTTCTGCTGACGTACTTTGCGTTCTCGGGTGGCTTCGCGTGGCTGGCGCTCACAATCCGGCGCAGCTTCCATGCGCAGGTGCTCGCCCAGTTCTTTCTCGATCTGCTGTTCATCGGGCAGATCCTGTTCCAGGCGGATGGCATTCGCAGCGGACTCGCAGTACTGCTGCTCATGCCGCTGGCGGCCGCGGGGTTGCTGCTGCCCCGCGCCATCAGCCTCATGTGCGCCGCGGCGGCTGCACTGCTGCTGCTAGGCGATGCGGCCTACCGGTCGATCTACACCGCCGCGGAGCCGGCCTGGGTATTGACTGGACTGCACGGTGTTGTGGCCTTCGGACTTGTGATGCTCATGCACGGTCTGACGCAACGCGCCGAGACCAACGAACGTCTGGCGCGCGAAGCCGAGGAACTCGCGCTCAAGGAGACCCTGCTCTCCCAGCAGGTGATGCAGGAGCTTGCGCCCGGCGTGATCGTGCTGGACCCGAGCCAGGTGGTGCGGGCTATCAGCCCGAGTGCGCGGCAGCTCCTTACTTCTATGGGCATCGTGGTCGAGCCGGGCGACCGACTCGATACGCGAAGGAGCCTGGCGCCCCTGCAACGCAGCATCGAGGAGCAGTCCCGCGTGCAGGGCAGTACCGCTGCGGAGGCGCAGGCCGTCGTGTTTGATGAGGTGCCCGGCGAACCCGTGCTGCTGGTTCGGGTGACCGAAGTGGCGCGAGGCCTGTCCAACGAGTCCGACCTCGTGGCCTTCATCGAGCCGGCCGAGGCCGCCGCCGAGCGCGCGCAACGCAGCAAGCTGGCCGCCATGGGGCGGATGTCGGGTTCGATCGCGCACGAGATCCGCAATCCGCTTGCCTCCATCACGCAGGCTGCAGAGCTGCTCGGGCAGGATCCGGCGCTGAGTGAATCGCGTGCCAATGCGAGATTGGTCGAGATCGTGCGGACCAATGCCCAGCGCATCAACCACATCATCGAGGACGTGCTTGCCGTCACCCGCGTGGATCGCGTCCAGCCGGCCGATGTGGATGTGGGCGCGCTCATCCGTGATGTCTTGCAGGAGGTGCCTTCGATCGGTGGGGTGCCTGTGGATGGGCGCCTGACCGTGTGGTTTGATCCGCTGCACTTGCGGCTGACGCTCATCAACCTGCTGCGCAATGCGAGGCGTCACGCACGTTCCGGGGTTTCAGTCCGCCTGGTGAGGGTGCGAACGGGCCTGGGCGAGATCCAGGTGATGGACGACGGCCCGCTGATCGCCCCTGAGGTGCGCGCACACCTCTTCGAGCCCTTTCACACCACCGAACGCAGCGGCACCGGCCTGGGCTTGTATCTTGCGCGTGAATACTGTGTAGCTAATCGCGCCCAGATCACGTACGAGGAGCGCGGGCGCGCCGAGATGCCGCAGAAGATGTTCGTGATCCGCCTACGGAGCAAGGAATGACACGTAGCAGTACAGAGCGTGAGTCGCCAGGCAAGGTCCTGGTGGTGGATGACGAAGCCGATCTGCGTGAGCTGCTCTCACTCAGCCTGCTTCGCATGGGGCTAGACTGCGAGACCGCCGGCTCCGTGACCGAAGCGCGAGCCTGGCTGGGCAAGCCCGGGTTCGCGCTCGTGCTCACTGACATGAACCTGCCCGACGGCACCGGTGTGGACGTGGTTGCGCTCGCTACCGCCGCAGGGCTGCCTGTGGCAATGATTACAGCCTATGGCAGCGCTGAAACCGCCGTGGCCGCACTCAAGGCAGGAGCCTTCGACTACGTTGAGAAGCCGATCGAGTTCGCCACGCTTAAGCAATTGATCGGCAATGTGTTTAAGCCTGCTGCCCGCCGCGAGGAGCGCGCCGGCACGCGCGAAGGCGTGCGTACAGACATACCCAGCCTGCAGGGCGAGTCGCGTGCGGTAGTGCAGGTGCGTGAGCTCATTGCGCGTCTGGCGCGCACGATGGCACCCGTGGCCATCTCCGGTCCCTCGGGCAGCGGCAAGGAACTCGCAGCCCGCTCGATCCATGCGCAGGGCGGACGCGCGTCCGGCCCGTTCATCGCCGTGAACTGCGGCGCCATCCCCGAGCACCTCATGGAGGCTGAGTTCTTCGGCTATCGCAAGGGGGCTTTCACCGGCGCCAACGAAGATCGTGACGGCTTTTTCCAGGCGGCCCACGGCGGCACACTGCTCCTTGATGAAGTGGCCGATCTGCCCCTGGCGATGCAGGTCAAGCTCTTGCGCGCCATACAGGAGCGCAAGGTTCGCAAGGTCGGCGCCACCCTGGAGGAGCCTGTCGATGTGCGCCTGATCTCTGCCACGCACAAGGATCTGGCCAAGCTGGTGGCTGGCGGTGGTTTCCGCCAGGACTTGTATTACCGGCTCAACGTGATCGAACTCAAGATGCCGGCCTTGTCCGAGCGTGCCGAAGACATTCCGCTGCTCGCCAAGCATCTGCTCACGCGGATTGCCGAACGACACGGGACGTCTGGTGTCAAGCTCACTGAGAGCGCGCAGACGGTGCTGGCCACGTTGCGGTTTCCTGGCAACGTGCGCGAATTGGAAAACGTGCTCGAGCGCGCGGTGGCTCTGTCTGACGGCGCATCGATTGACCGTGACGCCATTCAATTGGCCGCGCGTGGCCTGGCGCCAGTTGCATCGACAGACGAGGAGGCGGCGCCTCTCGGCGCGTCGCAGTCCGACGTAGCGCCGGCGACGGCGAGTGCCATCGGCCCCGGGGAGGGTGCGGTCGAGTTTCCTCTGGATCTCGAGGCCCATCTGGATTCGATCGAGCGCAAGCTCATCGAGCAGGCGCTGCTCAAGACCCGCTACAACCGCACGCAGGCGGCCGAGTTGCTGGGCTTGTCATTCCGCCAGTTTCGGTACCGTCTTCAGCGGCTGGGCATCAAGTGAGCATGGCTTGCCGCGTGAAGCGTCGGTGTGCGCTCAGGCGTGACCCTGCACACGGCTGGTACCGGAGCGCGCGGCGCTGTTTCTCTCCCAATGCGGATGAACGCAGCGGCGCCTATCCAGTGGATCTTCTCGTGGTCCACAACATCTCTCTGCCGCCCGGACGCTTCGGCGGCGGCGCGGTGCAAGCGCTGTTTACAAATCGGCTCGACCCTTCGGCGCACCCATTCTTCGGCCAGATTGCAGAACTGCGCGTCTCCGCGCACTTTTTCGTTCGACGGAGCGGCCGCATCGTTCAGTTTGTGGACATCCATCGGCGCGCCTGGCACGCAGGCGTGTCCCAGCTGATCACGGCGACAAACGTTCGGGAACGCTGTAACGACTTCTCGGTGGGGATCGAGTTCGAAGGTACGGACGACCGCGCCTTCACGCGCGCCCAGTATGCGGCCGGCGCACGCCTGTCGCGCTGGCTCGCGCGGCGCCTGCCTCTGGCGCATGTGCGCGGGCACTCGGAGATTGCGCCCGGGCGCAAGACCGACCCAGGCCCCCACTTCGATTGGCCGCGTTTCCTGCGCCGCTCGGGCTTACCCTCGGATGCCCGGTCAACGCAAGCTGTCGACAGCTGAAATCCACTTATCCGCATCGGTCGTTGCGGGGCGAAGAGCAAGTGTTGATGCGGCTTTCGCGCCGGTTTCACGCGGCAAGCCGCACCAAATCTCGATCGTTCTCAGCGGGTCGTTCAAACACTACACTTAGTTGCCTGGAGTGCTTGTGCCACTACGGATAGTGCTCTATAACTTGTCGGAGGCCATGCCCGACGTCGTACAATGCAGTTTGTGTCGAGTTGGAGCAAGGCCCGATTCGAAGGGGTGGAAGCCATGGTTGTAGTGATTCGGCAATCCGACGATCTGGCGCTGCGCGATGTGCAGTGCAATCAGCGGATGCAGCAAGAAATGCCCGCACACCTGCAACAGGCTCAACCGCTCCTCCGAACTCGACCATCCAGTTGATCCCGCGCCAGTCGCGGTCATGAATGCAATTGTTCCGCATCATGTCACGCGCTGCCTGATGGGCCGGTAAGCCGGATCATCCTTCCCAAGAAGCAAGATCTGAACATCAGGGTCTCGTGAAGACCCGGGGTGATTTTTTCCCTCCGGGCTTTGTGGGGCCGACATCTATTCGCAAGAAAAGACTGAGGAGAAGCAATGAGTCTGCAGACCACCGAAGCCCGCTCGGGCGCAAACCCCGCCCTGCTGGGTGGCGTGGCGGCCAGTGAAATGGGCGCTGCCGCACCCGGTCAGGCGTTTGCCGACTACAAGATCATCCGTCGCAACGGCGCAGTCGTGCCGTTTGAGCCGGCGAAGATCGCCGTGGCCATGACCAAGGCCTTTTTGGCTGTCAACGGTGGTCAGGGCGCAGCCTCGGCCCGCGTGCGTGAACAGGTCGAAATGCTGACCAACATGGTGGTCAATGCGCTGATCCGTCGCCAACCCGCGGGCGGCACCTTCCATATCGAAGATGTGCAGGATCAGGTGGAGCTTTCCCTGATGCGTGCTGGCGAGCACAACGTGGCTCGCGCCTACGTGCTCTATCGCGAGGAGCGTTCGCGAGCCCGAGCGGCCCAGCAGGATGCCGAGCGCGAGGAGTTGCGTGCCCGCATGCACGTCAATGTGGATGGTCGCTCCGTGCCGCTGGACGAAGCCGCGCTGCGTGCGCTTGTGGTCTCGGCCTGTGAGGGTCTCGGTAACCAGGTGAGCGCCGACCTGATCATTGAGCAGACCTTCCGCGATCTGTACGACGGCATGCCGATCGATGAGGTGTTCAAGGCCGCGATCCTTGCGGCGCGTGCCCTGATCGAGAAGGATCCGGACTACACCCGCGTTACCGCGCGCCTGCTGCTGCACACGATCCGCAAGGAAGTGCTCGGCGAGGAAGCCATTCAGGCCCAGATGGGCGAGAAGTACGCAGAGTACTTCCCGCGTTTCATCAAGATCGGTGTGGACAACGAGCTGCTCAACGAAGAGCTGCTGCGCTTCGACCTGAAGCGGCTGGGCGCAGCCATCAAGCCTGAGCGCGACATGCAGTTCACCTACCTGGGCCTTCAGACGCTGTATGACCGCTATTTCCTGCACGTAAAGAAGCGCCGCATCGAACTGCCGCAGGCCTTCTTCATGCGCGTGGCCATGGGTTTGGCGCTGCAGGAGGTGGACCGTGAGGCCCGCGCCATCGAGTTCTACGAGCTGCTCTCCAGCTTCGACTTCATGAGCTCGACGCCGACCCTGTTCAACTCCGGTACCCTGCGCAGCCAGCTCTCGTCCTGCTACCTCACCACAGTGGCCGATGACCTCGACGGCATCTACGAAGCCATCAAGGAAAACGCGCTGCTTGCCAAGTATGCCGGCGGCCTGGGCAACGACTGGACGCCGGTCCGCGCAATGGGCTCCTGGATCAAGGGCACCAATGGCCAGAGCCAGGGTGTGGTGCCTTTCCTGAAGGTGGTCAATGACACCGCCGTGGCCGTGAACCAGGGCGGCAAGCGCAAGGGCGCGGTCTGCACCTATCTGGAAAGCTGGCACCTGGACATCGAGGAGTTCCTCGAGCTGCGCAAGAACACGGGCGATGACCGTCGCCGTACGCACGACATGAACACGGCGAACTGGATTCCCGACCTGTTCATGAAGCGCGTCATGGAAGGCAAGGACTGGACCCTGTTCAGCCCGAGCGACTGCCCTGACCTGCATGACAAGTTCGGTTCCGACTTTGAAGCCGCGTATACCCGCTACGAAGCCGATGCCGATTCCGGTCGCCTAAAGCTCTTCAAGCGGATTCCGGCTGTACAGCTGTGGCGCAAGATGCTGGCCATGCTGTTCGAAACCGGCCACCCTTGGATCACGTTCAAGGACCCGTGCAACCTGCGCAGCCCGCAGCAGCATGTCGGCGTGGTGCACAGCTCCAACCTCTGCACGGAAATCACCCTGAATACGAGCGATTCCGAGATCGCCGTGTGCAACCTGGGTTCGGTGAACCTGGTGAACCACATGGTTCCGGACGGCAAGGGCGGTCTCGTGCTGGATCAGGACAAGGTGCGCAAGACGGTCAGTACCGCCATGCGCATGCTCGACAACGTCATCGACATCAACTATTACTCGGTGGCCAAGGCGCGCAATTCCAACTTGAAGCATCGCCCCGTCGGCATGGGCATCATGGGCTTCCAGGACTGCCTGCACATGATGCGCGTGCCTTACGCGTCCCAGGCGGCTGTGGAGTTTGCTGACACGTCCATGGAAGCGGTCTGCTATTACGCCTATTGGGCTTCGACTGAGCTGGCCGAGGAGCGCGGCCGCTACTCCAGCTTCAAGGGCTCGCTCTGGGATCGTGGGATCCTTCCGCAGGACACCCTCAAGCTCCTGGCCGAGCAACGCGGCGGCTATGTCGAGATCGACATGTCCAGCACGATGGACTGGGAGTCGCTGCGCAATCGCATCAAGCAGCACGGTATGCGCAACTCGAACTGCGTGGCCATCGCGCCCACTGCAACCATCTCCAACATCATTGGTGTGTCGGCTTGCATCGAGCCCGCGTATCAGAACCTGTACGTGCAGTCGAACCTCTCTGGCGAGTTCACCGAGCTGAACGAGTACATGGTCCGTGATCTCAAGGAACGCGGGCTGTGGGACGAGGTCATGGTCGCCGACCTGAAGTATTTCGATGGCTCATTGGCCCGTATTGATCGGGTACCGCCTGAAGTGCGCAAGCTCTATGCGACCGCATTCGAAGTGGATACTTCGTGGATCATCGAAGCGGCTGCACGCCGCCAGAAATGGATCGATCAGGCGCAGAGTCTGAACATCTACATGGCTGGCGCCTCGGGCAAGAAGCTTGATGAAACCTACAAGCTGGCGTGGCTGCGCGGTTTGAAGACCACCTACTACCTGCGCACGCTCGCGGCGACCAGTGCCGAGAAGTCCACGGGGCGCGGTGGAGAACTCAATGCAGTGTCCTCGCAGAGCGATGCGGCACCTGCAATGGGCGCGGCGCCGGTGTTACCCGAGCCGGAGATCGTCGGCCAGGTCTGCACAATGCGTCCGGGCGATCCAGGTTTCGAAGAGTGCGAAGCCTGTCAGTGAGTTTTGGTGCAAGCGCGTGCCTGATCCACCCGGCGCGCTCATGTTTCTTAAATTGAGTTGAAGTTTCAGCAGGAGCCAGAATGCTTTCCTGGGATGATGAAGTCAGTACGCCCTCGCCGGCATTGCAGCCCGTGCGTCCCGCCACTCCGATGCCATCTGCGCCGACCAGGCTCGCGACCGCAGATCAGTCGGCCATGCCTCCGCGCCAACCGCAGGCGGTACCTGCCGCTGCCAGTTCCGTCGTCGCAACGAGCACGACGCGCGTGAAGGCCGTGGACAAGCGTGTCATCAACGGCCAGACGGACGTCAATCAGCTCGTGCCCTTCAAGTACAAGTGGGCTTGGGAAAAGTATCTCGCCGGCTGCGCGAACCACTGGATGCCGCAAGAGATCAACATGCAGCGCGACATCGAACTCTGGAAGAACCCGAACGGGTTGACGGAGGACGAACGCCGCATCATCAAGCGCAACCTGGGTTTCTTCGTTACGGCAGACTCGCTGGCTGCCAACAACATCACGCTGGGTACCTATCGCCACATCACGGCGCCCGAGTGTCGGCAGTTCCTGCTGCGTCAAGCCTTCGAGGAAGCAATCCACACGCACGCGTACCAGTACATCGTGGAGAGTCTTGGACTGGACGAGTCCGAGATCTTCAACGCGTACCACGAGGTGTCCTCGATCCGTGACAAGGATGAGTTTCTGGTTCCGTTCATCGACCAGATCATGGACCCGAACTTTCGCACCGGTACGCCTGAAAACGACCGCAAGCTGCTGGAGAGCCTGATCGTCTTTGCCTGCCTCATGGAAGGTCTGTTCTTCTATGTCGGCTTCGTACAGATCCTCGCGCTGGGTCGTCAGAACAAGATGACCGGAGCGGCCGAGCAGTACATGTACATCCTGCGAGATGAGTCAATGCACTGCAATTTCGGCATCGACCTCATCAACCAGATCAAGCTCGAGAACCCGCACCTCTGGACGCCGGAGTTCCGCGAGCGTATC
This sequence comes from Piscinibacterium candidicorallinum, assembly GCF_047549485.1. Classification (GTDB taxonomy): domain Bacteria; phylum Pseudomonadota; class Gammaproteobacteria; order Burkholderiales; family Burkholderiaceae_C; genus Piscinibacterium; species Piscinibacterium candidicorallinum. The sequence continues at coordinate 893,514 of NZ_CP180191.1, forward strand.
AAGGAGCTCTTCATCAAGGCCGTGGATCTTGAATACCGCTACGCAGAGGACACGATGCCTCGCGGTGTGCTGGGTCTGAATGCGCCGATGTTCAAGGAGTATCTGCGCTTCGTCGCCAATCGTCGTGCAGTGCAGATCGGTCTCGAGGCACTCTTCCCGCAGGCCACGAATCCGTTTCCTTGGATGAGTGAAGTGATCGACTTGAAGAAGCAGCGTAACTTTTTTGAGACGAGAGTTATTGAGTATCAGACCGGTGGCGCGCTAAACTGGGAGTAAGTTGATTGTCAAGAGGACAGCAAGCGTTGAACCAACGCAGCAACACCCGCAAGAGCCAAACGCAGAGCCATTCTTCGGCGGGTGATGTGTCCTCTGAATTTTTTCTGATCCAGAAAATGCCGGGCATGGGCTCGGCATTTTTTTTGGTCTTTCGGTAAGGCGAAAGTCCCACGTCGCGATCGACGACTCTCGCTTTCTCGAAGGGCCTGGTGCGGGATTCATCAGCCACAGGCAGCAGTCCGCCTGTGCCGATGAATCACTCGATGCCAATACGCGTTTGCGGCATCGGGTGCTTTTTTGAAGCATGCTCATTCACGTGAAGGAGAGCACCATGGCAACTGCCAAGAAACCCGCGGCCAAGAAGGCCGCCCCGGCGAAGAAGCCGGCTGCCAAGAAGGCCGCTCCGGCCAAGAAGGCTGCTGCTAAGAAGCCGGCTGCCAAGAAGGCCGCTCCGGCCAAGAAGGCTGCTGCTAAGAAGCCCGCAGCGAAGAAGGTTGCAGCAAAGAAGGCCGCTCCGGCCAAGAAGGCTGCCGCCAAGAAGCCTGCAGCGAAGAAGGCTGCACCGGCCAAGAAGGCTGCCGCCAAGAAGCCCGCAGCCAAGAAGGCTCCTGCGAAGAAGGCTGCAAAGCCTGCTGCCAAGAAGCCGGCCGCCAAGCCCGCTGCGAAGCCTGCCGCGAAGCCCGCAGCAGCAAAAAAAGCGCCTAAGCCAGCAGCCAAGAAAGTGGAGTCGAAGCCCGCGGCCGCGGCTCCAGCTGCTGCGCCGGTGACTGCCGCCGCGCCTGGTGCCAAGGCTCCGCTGAACCCAGCGGCAGCATGGCCCTTCCCGACGGGTTCCCGTCCGTAAGTCGAGCTTCTCGACCTACTTAGGAATCTGAAGGGCAACCCCGAGGTGTCGCAAGACCCTCGGGGTTTTTCATTGCAGAGCGTGTCTGAGCGAGCTGGCGCTGACGTGCTTGGCGCCTGATACAACGCGACCCGGGGCTGCGACCCGCGGCGCGGAATCGCCTCTGATGCGTCGCAGACCTCCAGCAGGCAGAACTATCCGCGCACGACGCGCGTGACGCCACCTGATTGCATGACGCGTACGGTATCCCCGGCCTTCAGCCCTTGGCCGTCGTCCTCCTGCACGATGGCGCGCAGGTCGCCATTCGGATAGCGAAGAAGAATCTCCACGCCCTTGCGCCGATTACCTGCACCTTCAACCGCTTGACCGATCACGCCGCCGGCGACCGCGCCCAGCACGGCACCTGCGATGTTTTCGCGGCGACCGCCGATCGAGGAACCGGCGATGCCGCCGACAATGGCGCCGGCACCGGTACCCAAGCCCGTCTGCTGCCGCTCGATGCTGACCTCACGGACGCTTTCGACCACTGCCATGCGAACTGTGTATTCGCGCTGAGTCTGGTTGGCCGAGTACACCGATGCCGAGTTGGAGCTCGTGGCGCAGCCGCTCGCCAGGAGGGCCGCTGCCAGCAGACTGACAGCGACGAGCTTGCGGTTGATGCGCGGCTTCGCGCGCGCGAGATTCGATTGGACAGTCATGACGCCTCCTTCAGCGGGCGTAGGGACCAGAGCATGCTCGGCTCAGGTCACGGGGTAGTGCGTTGCAATCAGCGCACGAACTTCATCCCAGCTCGTGCGATAGTTCTGGCCACCTGGATGCGCAATCTTCAGGGCGCCCATCACGGCACCGATCTGCACGCTTTCCTCCAGGCTCATGCCTTGGATCAGCCCAAAGAGCAGGCCTCCGCGGAATGCGTCGCCGCAGCCCGTTGGATCCACAACGTCCGATGCGCGCATCGCGTGTACCGATCTGACCTTGCCGTTCTGGATCAGTTCAACACCGTGCTCGCCCCGCGTGACGATTACGGCTCGCAGGTTCAGGGAGAGCTCGGCCAAAGGTTTGCCGGTCTTCTCGGCGACCAACTGCCCCTCGTAGTCATTCACTGCAAGCCAATCCGCCATGCTGACGAGGTCCAGCAACTCTGGCCCGGAGAAGATGGGCAGCGCCTGGCCCGGATCGAAGATGAACGGAATGCCGGCGTCGCGCATCTGGCGCGCGTGGACCAGCATGCCGTCCTTGCCATCCGGCGCAATGATGCCGATCTTTACCGCACCCGCCGCGCTGACGGACGCCAGATGCGACTGCATCATGGCACCTGGATGAAAGGCCGTGATCTGGTTGTTGCCGTCATCCGTCGTGATGAATGCCTGCGCGGTGTAGGTCTCAGGCACCACACGAATGGCCTCCGTGCTGATGCCGAGACCGCGTAGCCGTTCCAGATACACAGGACTGTCGTTGCCGACCGCCGCGACGATCCGCGGATCACCTCCCAGCTGCTTCAGCGCATAGGCGATGTTGCCGGCACAACCGCCGAACTCCCGCTTCATCGCCGGGACCAGAAAGGAGACGTTCAGAATGTGCACCTTGTCCGGCAGGATGTGATCGCCAAAGCGACCATCAAATTCCATGATCGTGTCGAAGGCGACGGAACCGCAGATGCATGCGCTCATTTCAAGTGGGTCTCTGACAGGTGGAAGGGATGGATTCGTGCTGCAGCGGTGCTTCAGGGGTAGAACACCGCGGCGGTGTAGCCGAGCAGCTCCAGCGAGGACTCCAGCCCAAACCGAGCCGAAACCTCGGCGCCGGGCGCCAAGCCATCGCGCACAACGGGTGCCGGCAGCCACTGTTCGGGCGCCAGAACCTTGCGAGCAAGCAGGCCGTCGCTCTTGTTGGTAAAGCTGATCTCAAGATAGGGCGCTGCCGTGGTGACGCTGCCTGTATTGCGCAGCACCGTGCTGACGCGGTAGTGGCCGTTGCGGTCGAGGGCTTCGAGCTGGATGGATTCCAGTGAGAGGGCGCGAGCGTGGCGTGGCAAGGTCACGCTGCAACCCAGCCACTCGCACGCAGCCGACAGCGCGGGCTTCGCAGCCGGCTGCAGCTGGGCGATCTCGTCGCGCATGGCGTAGGCCAGTTGCGCACCCAGAGCGACCAATGCGAGCGCGCTCCCGGCCGCTGCAGCGCGCCGCCAGCGCCGCGCGCGCCGCTCGGCGGCCTGTTCGCGTGCCAGAAATGCGGCGGCCAGATCCTGCGTATCGATGGCGCTGAGCAGCACGGGTGCTGCGGGTTCAGCAGTCTGTGCGACCCCACCGCCAGCGGCGGGAGCCGGGTCCGGGTGCACGGCAGCAGCGCTACTGGCAGCCACACTGATCTCGGTGGCCTCGACGGGAGTATCGGCAGCCCGCTGCATTTCGCGCAGAGCCTTGGCACGGGCCATGCGCTGCTCGCGCCGGGCGAGGCGCGCGGCATCGACCTCGGTGGCTCGGCTTCCGGTCTGGGCATCGGCTGCTGTCGCTTCCGCACTCTGCTGAGGCGCAGCGACCGCCGCCACTTGCATATCGGCTTGCGGATCGACCCGTGTCGCTGCACCGCGCTGCTCGGCAAACGCGGCGATTGACGGGCGCTCCAGGCTGTTCGCCGGGGTCGCAGCATCAGTTACACGCTCGGCGGCGGCGGGTGGCGGCTCTGCCACGGTCGTTGCAGGCTGCGGCGTTTCGGTGCTTGGCAGCGCGGGACGAGGCGTACGCGCTGCGTCCAGCCGCTGCGCCCGGCGGCGCAGTGCGATCGCGTCTTCTGCCACAAATGACAGCGACAGATTCGCGTTGAACACATGCTGGCAAGCACCGCAGCGCACCATGCCGCCACGCAGCTTGAGCTGGTCAGGGACGACGCGGAACAGGGTGTGACACTGCGGGCAGGTGGCTGCCAGGCTCATTGCGAACAGGGGCCGCGAAAGACGAAACCGGGATTATCGCCGTTGCCGACATCCGCACCCCGAGTGGCGCGGGTCGAATTCATTCAGCCGCGAACCTGCCCGGTCATGCAGACCCAGCCGTCCTGTTCGCGCCATACGGAGAGATCAATCCAGGGTCGGTAGACCTCGGCGATCTCTTCGGCCTGCCGCGCAAGAATGCCCGCCAGTACGAGATGCCCCGTTGTGCGCTGGGCCAGCATGCTGGCCAACAGGCGCAGGGGGTTGGCGAGGATGTTGGCCACGACGATCTGCGCGCGATCCGTGATGAGCTCAGGCAGACCGAAGCGGATCTGCGGGCAGTGATTGGCCAGCGCATTGTCGATACTCGACTGCACCGCCTGCGGGTCAATGTCGGTGCCTTCGATCCGGCCGGCGCCCAGCTTGGCGGCGGCGATGGCGAGAATGCCCGAGCCGCAGCCATAGTCCAGCACGCTCACGCTAGGCAGAGCAGGTACGTGCTCGGCGAGCCACTGCAGACACATGCGAGTCGTCGGATGGCTACCCGTGCCAAAGGCCAGGCCGGGGTCCAGTTCGATCACAACGGCTCCGGAGGGCAGCTTGGGCAGGGTGTTCTCGCGGTGCCAAGAAGGCACGATCCACAGCGTGGGCGTGACTTCGATGGGCTCGAACTGCGACTGAGTCTGTCGCACCCAGTCGCGGTCTTCGACATCCCGGATCTCGTACTGCATCCCTTCAACAAGATGGAGCGCGTTCCGGACGTGATTGCTGTTGGTGTCGAAGGTGGCCGTGATGCGGCAACGCGGCCAGTAGCGGGGCTCACCGTCGTCGGCCGAACCCGGCTCGCCGAAGATCGGCGTCTCTTCGTCCGTTCCGGCGCCGGCATCCTCGAGCAGAAGCGCGCACGCGCCCGCTTCGCTGAAGGCCTCGTACAGCGCATCTGCCTCACGGCCTGGCAGAACGACGATCAGTTCCTGCAGCATGGGGGCTACTTGTTCGTCGGGCGCTGGGCGATGCGCTTTTCCAGATAGTGGATGCTGGTGCCGCCAGCGATGAACTGCGTGTCGGTCATCAGCTCCCGGTGCAGCGGGATGTTGGTCAGGATACCTTCGACCGCCATCTCGGACAGGGCGATCCGCATCCGCGCGATGGCCTGCTCGCGCGTGTCACCATAGGTGATGAGCTTGCCGACCATGGAGTCGTAGTGCGGCGGCACGGTGTAGCCGCTGAAGGCATGGCTATCCACGCGCACGCCAGGACCGCCCGGTGGATGCCAGGTGGTGATCTTGCCGGGGCTGGGCGTGAACTTGAACGGGTCTTCCGCATTGATGCGGCACTCGATCGCGTGGCCCTTGAGTTCGATGTCGCGCTGGCGCAGGCGCAGCTTCTCGCCGGCAGCGATGCGGATTTGCTCCTGGACGATATCGACTCCGGTGATCAGCTCCGTGACCGGGTGTTCCACCTGGACACGCGTGTTCATCTCGATGAAGTAGAACTCGCCTTCCTCATAGAGAAACTCGAAGGTGCCTGCGCCACGGTAGTTGATCTTGCGGCAGGCTTCTGCGCAGCGGTCGCCGATCTTGTCGATCAGGCGGCGGTTGATGCCCGGCGCCGGTGCTTCTTCCAGCACCTTCTGGTGGCGGCGCTGCATGGAGCAGTCACGCTCGCCCAGCCAGATCGCGTTCTTGAACTGATCGGCCAGCACCTGGATCTCGATGTGCCGAGGGTTCTCCAGGAATTTCTCCATGTAGACCGTCGGGTTATTGAAGGCGGCCTGGGCTTCGGCGCGAGTCGTATTGACTGCATTCACGAGTGCTGCTTCGGTATGCACCACGCGCATGCCGCGGCCACCGCCGCCGCCGGCGGCCTTGATGATCACCGGGTAGCCGATCGATCGAGCGATGCGCACGATCTCCTTGGGGTCGTCGGGCAGGGCGCCTTCGGAGCCGGGTACGGTGGGCACACCGGCCTTCTTCATGGCGTCCTTGGCGCTGACCTTGTCGCCCATGGTGCGGATGTTTTCCGCACGCGGGCCGATGAACACGAATCCGCTCTTTTCAACGCGCTCGCAGAAGTCCGCGTTCTCAGACAGGAAGCCGTAGCCCGGGTGGATGGCCTCGGCATCGGTCACTTCGGCGGCCGAGATGATGGCCGCCATGTTGAGGTAGCTCTCACGCGAAGGCGCCGGGCCGATGCAGACGGACTCGTCGGCCAGGCGCACATACTTGGCGTCGGTGTCCGCCTCGGAGTGCACGACCACGGTGCGGATGCCCATCTCGCGGCAGGCACGCTGGATGCGCAGGGCGATTTCGCCGCGGTTGGCGATCAGGACTTTTTCAAACATGCGGGTGCGGGCTCGTTGTCAGCGGGCCGCCGCCGCAGGTGCGGACGCGCGGCCGCCACGGCTAGAGTCAGCCGATGATGAACAGGGGTTGGCCGTATTCGACCGGCTGGCCGTTCTCGACCAGGATCTTCTTGATCACGCCGTCTGCGCCGGCTTCGATCTCATTGAGCAGCTTCATGGCCTCGATGATGCAGACGGTCTGCCCGGAGGTGACGCTGTCGCCCACTTCCACAAAGGCGGGCTTGCCCGGGCCGGAGGCGCGGTAGAAGGTGCCCACCATGGGCGACTTGACCACATGCCCTTCGGGCTGCGCGTCTGCGGCGGGCGCGGCCGCCGGCGCGGCGGGTGCAGCGACCGGCGCGGCCACGGGGAGTGCGGCCACTTGCGGCGCTGCGGCCATCACGACCGGCGCGGCTACGCCGGTCTGGCCCTTGACGATCCGCACCTTGCCGTCGCCTTCAGTCACTTCCAGTTCGGTGATGCCCGATTCGGCGACGAGATCGATCAGGGTCTTGAGTTTTCTCAGGTCCATGGGGTCAGGTAGGGGTGGGGAATCGGTTCGACGTGCCCGGCTCGGCTCGTCCGTTTGGCAGTGGTGCTGCAGGCGGGCCGAAAAGCCACGCCCGGCGGCACAGGCCAGCACTCTAGAAGGTGTGTGATTTATGCACGTTCAGCGAGCTTGCAATAGAGATGCCGGTAGTTCGATGAATTTCCAAGCTTCGAACGACCGGCGATACCGCAGTTTAGGCGAAGTCCTCGAAATTCCAAGTCGGCCCCGAATCAGTGCGCAGTTATGACCTCCGAAGCGCGTGGTGCACAGCCAGATTCGGTCAGCGCCCAGCGAGGGCTGTTTTGAGCCAACCGCGCAGCTCATCTTCGTGCAAACGCCCTAATTTGGTATTCAAAACCTGGCCATTCGGGCCCAAAAGCACCGTGTAGGGCAGGGCGCCTTTCTGGTTGCCAAACGCTTTGCCGAGTTCGCTGCCCCCAAAACCTGCAGCAACGAGTGGGTAGGACACAGTCACTTTTTGCCGGAATTCGCGGATGTTGGACGGCGAATCAATGCCAATGCCGACAAATCGAACACCCGCTGCGGCCTTGTCCTTGGCGACGCGCTCAAACTCCGGCATCTCCTCCACGCAAGGCGCGCACCAGGTGGCCCAGAAGTTCACAACCGTCAACTTGCCCTTGAACTGATTCAGATCTACGGCCTGCCCGTCTGCATCCTTGAACTGAGCGGCGTAGAAGCTCTGCGCAGCCGCCGGCACGGGTTCGGTGGGGGCCAGACGCCACCAGGAGAGGCCAGCGCCCACTGCCAGTGCGGTCAGGCCAACGGCGATCGGAATCAGCTTTTTCATGTGCTTTGCGAGAAAGGGAGGGGGTCAGGTCAGCAGTGCACGCACGGCGCGGGCGTCGCCGCGCAGCGCACGCCCGTCTGCGGATTTGGCGCGGCTGTGCCGCAGGCGTTCCGGGTAAAGGGTCAGGATGACCGGAATGTCCTCGTCGTGGACGACGAGCGTGCTGGTGGCGTCGTCGTGTCGTGCGCCGGGTTCAGTGACTTCGTAGGGCAAGTCCCGGTTGAGGAGTTCGATCTCGAGCATCTTGTCGTCGTCTGTGAACAGGGCCAGATGCACCACGGAGTGCTCGTTGGCGGTGCCTTTCCAGACCGCGCCGGTCAGGCAGGGGTTCCAGGTGGCGAGCCGATCCATCCAGGTGAGCGCCAGCTCACGCAGGCGCCTCAGTTCGGCCTGGCGCTCGGCTTCGGCCTGCGGGTCGTCTTCGGCCAGTTCTGCGTACCAGTCCTGCAGGGCCTGCTCGATCTGGTCGTTGTCCGGCCAGTCCACCCGGTCGCCCGCCAGCCCCATCTGCTTGACGGCCTTCTTCTTGGCCGCCTGGTAGTCCAGGCCCTCTTCGGCGATCAGCCGGGCGGCGGTGGCCGCAATGGCCTGCTGCAGGGTCTCGGTCATGGGCTGCATCATAGTGAGCGGGGCGGCCGGGTCGCGCCCATAGAATGCCGCACCCCTACTGCTTGGCGGCTCATCTCATGCACATCCACATCCTCGGCATCTGCGGCACGTTCATGGGCGGCGTGGCGCTGCTGGCGCGCGCCGCCGGCCACACGGTCACCGGCTGCGATGCCGGTGTGTACCCGCCGATGAGCACCATGCTCGAGGAGCAGGGCATTGCCCTGACGGAGGGCTATGGCGTGGAACAGATGGCGCTTAAGCCGGACGTGTTCGTGATCGGCAACGCCCTGTCGCGCGGCAATCCGCTGGTGGAAGCCATTCTGGAATCTGGCGCACCCTACAGCAGCGGCGCGCAGTGGTTGTCTGAGCATGTACTGCAGGGCAGGTGGGTGCTCGCCGTGGCCGGCACGCACGGCAAGACCACCACGACCGCCATTCTGACCTGGATGCTGGAACACGCGGGCATGAAGCCGGGCTTCCTGATCGGCGGCGTGCCGCAGAACTTCGGCGTGTCGGCGCGCATGGGTGAAACGGACTTCTTCGTCATCGAGGCCGACGAGTACGACACGGCATTCTTCGACAAGCGCAGCAAGTTCGTCCATTACCGGCCGCGCACGGCCATCCTGAACAATCTGGAGTACGACCACGCCGACATCTTTGCGGACCTCGCCGCTATCGAGACCCAGTTCCATCACCTCGTGCGCACCGTGCCCGCCAGCGGGCGGCTGGTCGTCAATGGCACCGAGGAGAGTCTGGCGCGCGTGCTGGCGCGCGGCTGCTGGAGCGAGCGCGAGCTGTTCGGGACAGAGTCGGACTGGCAGGCCGTGAATGTGGCGGCAGACGACAGCTTTGACGTGGTCTTCCGCGGCCAGACGCTCGGCCGTGTGTTCACGGACCTGACCGGCGCGCACAACCGCATGAACATCCTGGCCGCGATTGCGGCCGCGCGGCATGTGGGCGTGGACCCCGCCGCGGCGATCGAGTCGCTCAAGACGTTCAAATCCGTCAAGCGCCGGCTGGAACTGCGCGGCACGGTGCGTGGCGTGGCGGTCTATGACGACTTTGCCCACCACCCCACCGCCATCGACACCACGGTGGCCGGGCTCAGGAAGCGCATCGCCGCCGGCGAGCGCATCCTCGCCGTGCTGGAGCCGCGCTCCAACACCATGAAGCTGGGCGCCATGAAGGCCGCGCTGCCCGGCAGCCTGCAGGGCGCAGACCGCGTGTATGGCTACGGCGCCACCGAGGGCAAGCACGCCCTGGGCTGGGATCTGGCCGGTGCGCTCGCGCCGCTGGGCGATCGGGCGGCGGCGTTTTCTGACCTGAGTCAGTTGGTCGAGGCAGTCGTACGCGACGCCCGGCCAGGCGACCACGTCCTGGTCATGAGCAACGGCGGCTTTGGCGGCGTGCATGACAAGCTGCTGGAAGCGCTGCAGGTATGAATTTGGTTGAGTTTTGACCGTAATTGATCTTTCTTTGATCGGTCAATTAGCCCTTTCCGCACATCTATTAAGGATTCTGGCGCGCTTTACGATGTGTGAATTCATGGCCGATAATGATCTATGAGTCGATCTGCTGCGGCTCATTCCTGCGCGCGGCGTTGCGTCCGCGCCATGCGCCCGGCGCCTTCGGCTCGGGCTGATTCAAGCGCCGCGCGGCGGCTCGCATAATCGGTTTGATCGGTCTGCAACTTGTTCGGGTTATCGAACGGCCACCGACCTCACGCGCCGCCACTCCACCATGTCCAGCATCCGCGTCGAAGTGCTCACCGCCCGGGGCGATCCTCAGCCCTGGCTGGCCATGCGCGCGCGCCTCTGGCCGGACTGCCCGGCGCAGGATCATCTGCGCGAAGCCGAGGACATGCTGCACGACCCCGCGCGCACCGGCGTGGCGATCGCGTTTCTCGATGGCGCACCCGTCGGCTTCATCGAGCTCACCCTGCGGACCGACTACGTGACCGGCTGCGACCACAGCCCCGTCGCCTTCATCGAAGGCCTCTGGACCGAGCCGGACGCCCGACGCCAGGGCGTGGCGCGTGCGCTCGTGGCCCATGCCGTGCAGTGGGCCAGGCTGCGCAAGGTGCGCGAGCTGGCGTCTGACACCCAGCTCGACAACCTCCTGAGCCAGGCCACGCATCAAGCCCTGGGCTTCACCGAGACCGAGCGCGTGGTGGCCTACAAGATCACGCTCTAGCCGCCTGCACGGTGCGCGAGCATGGTGCAAGGGCCGAATCGCCCGAGCTCAGATGCGCCAAAGTGTGACTTCCTGTGACGCTTGCATCTTCGGGTGTGGATCTGGCACTCCATTCGCATGGGCGACACAAACCCCACTCACACTCCAGAATGGCGACCCTGCCCGAGCCAAGCTGCTCCAATCAGGCGCCGGGTTGCAAGGAATTCACTCATGCGAGTCAAGAAAGCCGTTTTCCCCGTCGCCGGTCTCGGCACGCGCTTCCTGCCGGCCACCAAGGCCAGCCCGAAGGAAATGCTCCCGATCGTGGACAAGCCCCTGATCCAGTACGCCGTGGAAGAAGCGGCGGCGGCGGGCATCACCGAGATGATCTTCGTCACCGGCCGGCACAAGCGCGCCATCGAAGACCACTTCGACACCGCTCCGGAACTGGAGGCCGAGCTGGCCGCCAAGAACAAGGCCGCGCTGCTGGAGATGGCGCGCAACATCCTGCCGCGCGGCGTGAGCTGCATCTATACCCGCCAGGCCACTGCGCTCGGTCTGGGGCACGCCGTGCTCTGCGCCGAGCCCGCCGTGGGCAACGAGCCCTTTGCCGTGCTGCTGGCCGACGACCTGCTGGACGCCGAGGTGTCCGTCACGCAGCAGCTGGTGAGGCAGTTCGAACAGCTGGGCGGCAGCGTGCTCGGCGTGCAGGACGTGCCGCGCGAAGAGACCGACAAGTACGGCATCGTCTCGGTGGCGCCTTCGGTTGCGTCCATCGATGCACGCTCCAGCCGCATCGAGGCCATCGTGGAAAAGCCGGCGCCGGCGCAGGCACCGTCCACCCTGGGTGTCGTGGGTCGCTATGTGCTCGAACCGGGCATCTTCCAGGCTCTGCGCGAGATCGGCCGCGGCACGGGCGGCGAGATCCAGCTCACCGACGGCATCGCCCGCCTGATGCAGACCCGCCCGGTGTTTGCGCACCGCTACGAAGGCCGGCGCTTTGACTGCGGCAGCAAGCTCGGCTTCTGGGAAGCCAACATGCTGCTCGGCCTGCGTCATGCCGACATCGGGCTGCAGGGCCAAAGCGCCGTGGCCGAGGCCCAGCGCACGCTGAAGGCCATGGCACGCACGCCTCTGCGCAAGGCCGGCAGCGCCTGATTTGCCCGCCCGGCACGTGCCGGGGAGCAGGGCGGATTCGGCACAATCCGCCCATGCACATTCTCTATCTGCACGGCTTTCGCTCCGGCCCGCAAAGCACCAAGGCGCAGCTCATGCGCGCGGCCTGCGCGCACCGCGGCGTGCCTTTCGACTGTCCTCAGCTGCCCGTCAGCCCCGGCCAGGCGGCGCAGCTGGCGCATCACCGCGCCACGCAGTACCTGCCGGCCGAACTCACGATCGTCGGCTCGTCCCTGGGTGGCTACTACGCGACCTGGCTGGCCGAGCTCGTCGGCTGCCGCGCCGTGCTGCTCAACCCGGCCGTGAACCCGGCGCGCGACCTGGCGAACTACGTCACAGACGGCCGCGGCCCACTGGCCCATTGGCACACGCAGGAGCCGCTGGAATTCCACAGCCGCTACCTCGATGAACTGCGCGAACTGACGGTGGCTGCACCGACGCGCCGCGGCCGCTACCTGCTGGTGGCCGCGACCGGGGACGAGGTGCTGGACTGGCGCGAGATGAGCGGCCACTACCGCGGCTGCCGGCAGATCATCCTGCAGGGCAGCAACCACGCCATTGACGAGTTCGAGAGCCTGATTCCCGAACTGTTCGACTTCATCCATGAACCGCACTGAACGGCTTGCGTCATGACCGACACCAGCTTGCCACCCCACACCCATCCCGGCACGCGCCCTGCCACGGCGCCCACCGCGCAGCGTGTGCAGACAGTGATCGACCAGCTGAAGCTTGACGCCCAGGTGGTGGAACTGGCCGTGCCCGCCCGCACCGCCGCGCAGGCCGCCGAGGCGCTGGGTGTGGCCGTGGGGCAGATTGCCAAGAGCCTCGTGTTCCGTGGCGCGCAGACCGGGCATGCGGTACTGGTGGTCTGCGCGGGCGACGTGCGGGTGGACGAGGCGCTGCTGGCCGCGCAGATCGGTGAAGCCACCGAGCGTGCGACGCCGGACTTCGTGCGCGAGCACAGCGGCTTTGCCATCGGCGGGGTGGCGCCGATCGGCCACACCGGCCAGGTGAACGTGCTGCTGGACGAAAGCCTGCGCCGCTTCGAACGCGTGTGGGCCGCGGGCGGCACGCCCCATGCCGTGGTGCCACTTCAGCCCGATGCGCTGGCGGCCGCGACTGGCCGACCGTGGGTGCGCGTGTGCAGCTCGCCCGGCTGAACGCGGCGTGGAGTCGCTCCGGCGCGCCCTGCCCGCCTGCGGTTGCATTCATTGCGGCGCTTTTGGGAGCTTTCCGGCGCATGGGTGCGTCGACAAAACAACAATATTTGTAAAAACTGGCTGCTTGGCCAAGCACTTGCAAGCACTGCATGAGCGTTGCTAGCCAGGCACAAGGCTGTATCGAGATAATTCCCAGTCCGACGGCCTGTTTGATTAGGCCGTCCAGGTGCCCGCCAGAAGGCATCCCCGAACGCCATTCGACACCTGCGTGCCCCGAGCACGCGCCCCCAAGCACCATGGACTTTGCCCGCACGCTGGTATCCCTGTTTCGCAACGGCCCGAAGACCGAGGGCGGCGAAGACTCGCGCGCGCCGGAGCCGGTGCCGACGATGGTCATGCCGCAGGCCGACGTGATCGGCTACATGGGCCGCTACCGGCTGCTGTCCCGGGTGGGCGACGGTGCCATGGGCGCGATCTACGCCGCCGAAGACCCGGTGCTCTCGCGCACCGTGGCGCTGAAGACCATCAACCTGCAGACCACGCCGGAAGAACGCAAGGCCTTCGAGGACACCTTCCTCTACGAGGCCCGCGCCGCGGCCAAGCTCAACCACCCGCACATCGTCACCGTCTACGACGCCGGCAAGACCGAAAAGGGCCCCTACATCGCCATGGAACTGCTCGAAGGGCAGGACGTGCGCGAGACCCTGGCCGCAGGCGAGCTGTTCAGCGCGCCGCGGGCCGGCGACATCATTGCCCGGGTGGCCGATGCGCTCGAGTACGCGCACCTCTCGGGCATCGTGCACCGCGACATCAAGCCGGCCAACATCTACCTCGTGGGCAAGCGCACGCCCAAGGTGCTGGACTTCGGCATCGCCCAGTTCATCCGCTCCACCACGGTCATTTCCGGCGGCAAGGTCTTTGGCAGCCCGAGCTACATGGCGCCCGAGGTGATCGAGGGCCGCAAGATCGACGGCCGCAGCGACATCTTTTCGCTCGGCGTGGTTTTCTACGAAATGCTCTCCGGAAAGCTGCCCTTCACCGGCGAGACCCTGCCTGATCTGCTGGACGCCATCGTGCGCAAGGCGCCCGTGCCGGTGCACGAGGTCAACCCGGATGTGCCGCTGGAGCTGTCGCGCATCATTGCCAAGGCCCTGGCCAAGCGCCCCGAGGACCGGTACGAGCGCGCCGGCGACATGGCCAGCGACATCAAGCGCTGGGGGTCAGCCGCGCGCGTGCGCAAGCTGCTGGACAGCCAGGCCACGCGCGGTGTGGATGTGCAGCGTTCCGGTGCCCGCAAGCCTGTGGTCGTCGGCGGACTGCTGCTCGTGGTCCTTGGCGCCGTGGGTCTGGGGCTGCTGACCTTCGGTGCCGGCAACAAGCGCGACGTAGAACTCGCCACCCTGCCGCCTCCGCCTGTGGTGGCCGTGGCGCCGGCGCCGCTGCCCGCACCGGCCAACGCGGTGTCGGGCACCGTGACGCCCGCACCCGGCGCGGAGCCGGCGGTTGGCGCTTCGACTGCGCCCCCAGATGCGGTGGCGGCAACGTCCGCTGCGCCCGCTGAATCGACCGGCGCACCCAGCCCGGTCGCCGCATCCGCATCGCCCAGCGCCGCTGCACCGGTCGCACGGACCGACGCCGCCAGGGCATCGCCTGCACCGGCCGCCGGGGCGCGCCCCGCACGCTCGGACACGGCCAAGGCCGCCCGGCCTGTCGCCCCCGCCGTGGCCACCACCGGGGTGGTCAACCTTGCCATCGCGCCCTGGGGCGAGGTCTTTGTCGGCGGGCAGGCACGCGGCCTGTCGCCGCCCCTGGCGGAGCTCTCGCTGCCCGTGGGCCGCCACACCATCGAAGTGCGCAATGGCGACTTCGAGCCCTACGTCACGACCATCCAGGTCACCGAAGACAAGCCGGTGCGTCTGCGCCACCGTTTCGGCAACTGAGCGCCGCCGCACGGCGGTGGTGCGTGCCTGTGGAGTCACTGCGCCGCGGCGTGATGAGCCGTAAGCTCGCGGTCTCCGCCTTGTCGGCGCCCAACCCGTTTTTTGCGATGCAGCTCCCAGCCATGCGTTCTTTCAATGTGTTCCGCCTGATCGCCACCCTGCCGCGCGCACTGCTTGCTGGCGGTTTCGCCGCGACTCTGCTGGCGGGCTGCGTTGCGCCCGCGCCCGTGGCCGTGTCTGACATGAAGGAGCGCCCGGCGGAGCGCGCGCTGCTGGCCGGCATCCGCGCCTACGAGGACGCGCAGTACCCCGAGGCCGAGAAGCAGCTCGGTGAGTCGCTGCGGCTCGGTCTGGCTGCACCCAAGGACCGCGCGGCCGCCAACAAGTACCTCGCCTTCATCTACTGCACGTCCAAGCGCGAGTCGCAGTGCGAGGCCGCCTTCCGCGCCGCCCGCAAGGAAGACCCGGGCTTCGCGCTGGACCGCGCCGAGGTCGGCCATCCGCTCTGGGGGCCGGTGTATCGCCGCGTACTGGGCAACTGAGTGATCAATTTGGCCGATAATGACTGTTAGCGATGAGATAAAAACCGGCTTTCCGCTTGTCTGGTGCGCGGAAACAGGCCTATCGAACAAGCTGAGAATTCTGTCCGAAAATGAAACAAGGGGCTGCGCGTGCAGCCCCTTGTGCGTTCTGGACCGCGCCCGCTCTGCGAGCGCGGGTTCGCAGCGTCGGCTTACTCGTTGTCGCCGTCCAGCAGGCGGCCCAGGCCGCCGAGCATGGAGCCTTCCTCGCTGCCTCGGCCACCGGCCTGCGGTGCAGCGGCAAACACTCGGCTGGCCAGGCGCGAGAAGGGCAGGCTCTGCAGCCAGACCGTGCCCGGGCCCTGCAGGCTGGCAAAGAACAGGCCTTCACCACCGAACAGCGCGGTCTTGATCTTGCCCACGTACTGGATGTCGAAGCTCACGCTGGGCGTGAGCGCCACCAGGCAGCCGGTATCCACGCGCAGGGTCTCGCCGGCGGCCAGCTGGCGCTTGACGATGGTGCCACCGGCATGGACGAAGGCCAGGCCGTCGCCATCGAGCTTCTGCATGATGAAGCCTTCGCCGCCGAAGAAGCCGGCACCCAGCTTCTGCTGGAAGGCGATGCCCAGCTGCACGCCCTTGGCGGCGCACAGGAAGGCGTCTTTCTGGCAGAGCACCGTGCCGCCGAGCTGGCGCAGATCCATGGCGATGATCTTGCCGGGGTAGGGCGCGGCAAAGGCCACCTTGCGCTTGACGCTGTCCTTGTTGGCGTAGATCGTGGTGAAGAGGGACTCGCCGGTGATCAGGCGCTTGCCGGCACCCATCAGCTTGCCGAAGAAGCCGCCGGTCTGGGCGCTGCCGTCGCCAAACACCGTGTCCATGTCGATGCCCGGCTCCATGAACATCATGCTGCCCGCTTCGCCCACCATGGCCTCGCCCGGGTCGAGCTCGCACTCCACGAGCTGCATTTCAGAACCGATGATCTGATAGTCGATGACGTCCATGGCCATGAGGGTTGTTCTCCGGATGTGTGAGGGGAGGTGGGGCGCGCGTCGCTGGATGACTGGCCAGGCGCGGCTCGGGATGCGGCAGTGTAGGGCGCTGCCCATACGGCAACGCACCAAGGCAGATCGGGGTTTTCGATTGGAGCGGCGGGTGTGGTGGCCGTGTGTGGTGGCCGTGTGTCGGCGCAGGCTGGCGCGCATGTCAGGCGACCCGCAAAGGCCACCCGCAAGGCCGGCGCCCGACCATCAAGCCGTCTGCCCGCTCACAATCCCGCGGCACAGCGCTTCGAGGTGCGTGAAGCCCTGCTTGAGACTCGTCAAGGGCGAGGCGTAGTCGGCCGAGGCCGCACCACCGTTGCGCGCCATGAGTTCCAGCTGGCGTGCGAACTCACCCACTTGCGTGGCGCCCAGGGTGTTGGCCACGCCCTTCATGGAGTGGGCGAGTTCCGCGGCTTCCTTCCAGTGCCCTGCGGTGGCGGCAGCTTCGAAGCGCTGGGGCATCGGGGCGTTTTCATCGAGGAAGGCCTGGGCCACGCGGGTGAGCAGCGGGGCCATGCCGCCGACCACGGCAAGCAGGCTGTCGCGCGTGACTCCGGCGGCCGGGTTGCTGCTGCTCTGGGCGCTGGTGAGATCGGTCATGGCGCGTGAAGTCCCCTGGGTCTGACTGGTGCCGCCCGGCGTGGCGCTCGGTACGGTGGTCGATGCGCTCGGCACCACCAGACGCAGAATCGCGTCAGCCAGTGCCGAGTTCTCGAATGGTTTTGCAATATAGCCGTCCATCCCGGAGGCGATGAAGCGCTCTTGATCGCCTGCCAGCGCATGCGCCGTCATGGCCACGATGGGCGTACGTGGCTGGCCGGTGGCGGCCTCGAGGTCCCGGATGCGGCGGGTGGCATCGATTCCGCTCACGTGCGGCATCTGGATGTCCATCAGGACCGCGTCGTAGCGCCCCTGTTGGAAGCGCTGCACGGCCTCGCGCCCGTCGCCGGCGAGTTCCACCTGCGCGCCCATCTGCTGCAGGGCGGTGGTGGCGACGATCTGGTTGACGAGGTTGTCCTCGGCCAGCAGCAGGCGCAGGCCCTGCAGGCGCCGCGGCATGCTGGGCGCACCCTGGCGCTCGATGCCGGGTTCGCCGCGCAGCTGCGCCAGCGCGTTGCGCAGTTCAAGCACACTGACCGGCTTTTCCAGGGGCTGCGCCTGCAGTTCCGCCAGTGCGTCCAGCTCTGTGGGCAGAGCGCTGCCCGGCTGAACCAGCACCAGGCAGGGGGCATGCGGCATGGTGGCGGCCAGATCGGCCAGCACTTCGGCGGTGGCGCCGACCAGGAGCGTCTCATCGATAACGATGAGATCGAAGCGGTGCTGGCTGGCGAGCCAGCGTGCCTGCGAGAGCTGATGCACACCATGGGCACGCACCTGCCAGTGCGCGAGCATCTCGCTGTGCCACTGCGCGGCGGTGGCGTCGTCTTCCACCCAGAGCACACGCAGACCATCCAGAGCGACCGGCGCACTGCCTACCCGTACGCCGCCCAGTAGCGGATGCGCCGGGCTGCGCAGCGGCAGGTCGAAGCTGAAGGTCGACCCCTCGCCGGGCCGGCTGCTGACTCGCAGCTGCGCCCCCATCAGCTCAAGCACATGCCGGCAGATGGTCAGGCCCAGCCCGGTGCCGCCAAAGCGCCGGGTGATCGAGGTATCGGCCTGGGTGAAGGCATCGAAGATGGCGTCGAGCTTGTCCGGCGCGATGCCCTGGCCAGTGTCATGCACTGCCACGTGCACGGTGCCGCGCTCGCCCGGGTTGGCTGGGGCCAGCGTGTACGCCTCCAGGAGAATGTGGCCGCGCTCGGTGAATTTGAGTGCGTTGGACAGCAGATTGTTGAGCACCTGTCGCAGGCGCAGCGGATCGCCCGCCATGCTCTCGGGCAGACCAGGATGGATGCGCGTCTGCAGCACGATGCCCTTCTCGCACGCGGCCACCGCAAAGGGCCGCACGATGTCATCGAGCAGACGCAGCGGCGAGAAGTCCACGCGTTCCAGTTCCAGCTTGCCGGCCTCGATCTTGGACAGGTCGAGTACATCGTTCACCACAGCCAGCAGACCGTCGGCCGAGGAGCGCGCGAGCTGCAGCCAGCGGCGCTGCTGTTCGGCCAGGGGCGTGCCGAGCACGAGATTGGTCATACCGATCACGCCGTTGATGGGCGTTCGGACTTCATGGCTCATGTTGGCCAGAAAGGTGCTTTTGGCCACGCTGGCGGCCTCGGCCTGCTGCTTGGCCTCGAGCAGATCGGCTTCGTAGCGGACCTGCTGTTCGCGGCGTTCGGCGAGATCCGCAGCCACGTTGTTCAGTGAGCGGCGCAGCTGGTCGATCGCGCCCAGACCGGTGCTGTCCTCGGACAGAGGCTGGCGTTGTGCATCCGTGCCCAGAGCCGTGGCAAAGCGCGCGGCTTCCTCCACCGCGCGCATGGGGCGCAGCAGCACGGCCTGGGCAAAAATCAGGGTGGCCAGCACCACGGCCAGCGCCAGCCAGAGCGCCTGCGCCATCATGGCCTGCCAGGAGGCATAGGCCGCCTGCAGGGAGAACACCAGGCGCAGGGTGTAGCGGTCACCGCGCACGAAGAAGGGCTCGTCCCAGGCCGCAGCCATCGGGTAGCCGAACAGCCGCGCGATGAAGGGCGCATGCTCGTCCTTGCGCATGCGGATCAGGCCGTCGCGCGGCGGCTCGCGCAGCAACTGTGCACCCTGCGCAAAGCCTGCCAGCGCGTCCTCGTGCAGGGTGCGGCCCTGCGCGTCCATCAGCTTGACGGCGATGTGGGTGCGCGAGTTGGTCAGCAGGTCGCTCACCAGGGCGGATTGCATCGGCACATCGGCCTCGGACACCGCCTTGATGAGCCCGGTCTTGTGCAGGTTCACACCGAGCTCGGCCTTCTCGGCGAGCAGATTGGTGAGCAGTTCGTACTGGCGATCGGCAGCCCAGTGCCGGCCGCTGACCACGACCACGGCGGCCAGGAAGGCGAACAGCACCGCCCGATAGATGATCGGGTCGAGCTTGAACACGGACCACTGCAGGCGAGGCATGGGGTCCATGTTCCCACTTGCTGCCGCGTGTGTCGTCTGCGTTAACCCCAAAAAGTAAGACGGGCACGCTGGGTGCCCGTCAAACAGTGTCACGCGCTTCGCGTGGTGCAGAACAAGTTGCTTTGCTTGCGCCAGATGCTGCCTTGGCGCGAGCCACGAATTGCGGCCGCCGCCGTCGCGGCAGACCGTGCTTGTACGTCAGGCCTTGCGGTAGATCTCCGCGCCCATCTTCACGAACTCGATGGCCTTCTCCTGCATGCCCTTCTGCAGCGCCGCCTGCGCATCCACACCCTGCTTCTCGGCATAGTCGCGCACGTCCTGCGTGATCTTCATGCTGCAGAAGTGCGGCCCGCACATGCTGCAGAAGTGCGCATGCTTCATGGACTCCTTGGGCAGGGTCTCGTCGTGGAAGTCCTTGGCGGTGTCCGGGTCCAGACCCAGGTTGAACTGGTCTTCCCAGCGGAACTCGAAGCGCGCCTTTGAAAGTGCGTTGTCGCGGATCTGCGCGCCGGGGTGGCCCTTGGCGAGGTCTGCGGCGTGTGCGGCGATCTTGTAGGTGATGATGCCGTCCTTCACGTCCTTCTTGTTCGGCAGGCCCAGGTGCTCCTTGGGCGTGACGTAGCAGAGCATGGCGCAGCCATACCAGCCGATCTGCGCCGCGCCGATGCCGCTGGTGATGTGGTCATAGCCCGGGGCGATGTCGGTGGTCAGCGGGCCCAGGGTGTAGAAGGGCGCCTCGTGGCATTCCTTCAGCTGGATGTCCATGTTCTCCTTGATGAGCTGCATGGGCACGTGGCCGGGGCCTTCGATCATGACCTGCACGTCATGCTTCCAGGCGATCTGCGTGAGTTCGCCCAGGGTGCGCAGTTCAGACAGCTGGGCTTCATCGTTGGCGTCATAGATTGAGCCGGGGCGAAGGCCGTCGCCCAGCGAGAAGCTCACGTCATAGGCCTTCATGATCTCGCAGATCTCTTCGAAGTGCGTGTACAGGAAGCTTTCCTTGTGATGCGCCAGGCACCACTTGGCCATGATGGAGCCGCCGCGGCTGACAATGCCCGTCATGCGCTTGGCCGTCATCGGGATGTAGGGCAGACGCACGCCGGCATGGATGGTGAAGTAGTCCACACCCTGCTCGGCCTGCTCGATCAGGGTGTCCTTGAAGATTTCCCAGGTGAGTTCCTCGGCCTTGCCGTCCACCTTTTCGAGCGCCTGGTAGATCGGCACCGTGCCGATGGGTACCGGGCTGTTGCGCAGGATCCATTCCCGCGTCTCGTGGATGTGCTTGCCGGTGGAGAGGTCCATCACCGTGTCGCCGCCCCAGCGGATCGCCCAGGTCATCTTCTCCACCTCTTCGCCGATGGAGGAGGTGACCGCCGAGTTGCCGATGTTGGCGTTGATCTTCACCAGGAAGTTGCGGCCGATGATCATCGGCTCGCTCTCCGGGTGGTTGATGTTGGCCGGGATGATGGCGCGGCCCCGCGCCACTTCGCTGCGCACGAATTCGGGCGTGATTTCCGCAGGGATGCTGGCGCCGAAACTTTCGCCCGGGTGCTGGCGCATCAGCAGCTCCAGCATCTTCTCGCCCGTCTTGCCGCCGGCCTTCAGGCTCTCAATGTAGGCCTGGCGGTTCAGGTTCTCGCGGATGGCGATGTATTCCATCTCCGGGGTGATGATGCCGCGCCGCGCATAGTGCATCTGCGTGACGTTCTGGCCCGCCAGGGCCCGGCGCGGCTTGCGCTTGAGGTTGAAGCGCAGCTCGGCGGTCTTCGGGTCGGCCTCGCGCTCGCGGCCGAAGGCGCTGCTGGGGCCGGCCAGCTCCTCAGTGTCGTTGCGCTCGGCAATCCAGCCTGCACGCAGGGCCGGCAGGCCGCTGCGGATGTCGATCTTCGCGGCGGGGTCCGTGTAGATGCCCGAGCAGTCATATACATACACATCCGGGTTCTTCTCGCCACCGAAACTCGTGGGCGTGTCGGCCTGGGCGATTCTGCGCATCGGCACGCGAATGTCTGGCCGGCTGCCTTCGATGTAGACCTTGCTGCTGTTGGGCAGCGGCTTGACCGCCGCGTCGTCCACCGTGGCGGTGGCGGCGAGGAACTTGGCGTCTGTTGGGGCGTTCATGGCGCTGTGCTGACTTTCTGCCTGGATGCAGGCTGCAAGCGCCGGGGTGGGAATGAGCGGCCGAGGCTCCGGCCAGGCCGCACACGCTCCCTGCCTCGGCATGATCCGTACAGGTGCAAAGGGTTTGATCTCACTCGGCGCGCTTCAAACCGCACCGAGACCCCTGCGTGAAAGGCGTAACGATAGTGCAGGGCGCTGACCAGCGCCCGTTCTTCCCTTGCTACTTCGGACGTCTGCACCTCAATACATGAAGTGCTTTCCGCTTGTCCCATGCGGGTTTCCAGCCACTTTGGTCTGGAAGCGCGCATCCAGAGCGCGTCTTGCCTTCTGAGTGCGGGCTACGCCGCCGTGAAGTTGCCGTGGAAGCCCAGCGGGATGAAGTACGGCAGCCGCGCCACGGCCACGGGGCCGGCGGCGAGGTTGTTCGCTTCGAACACGCTCACCGCGGTCTGCTTGCGGCGGGCGTCGAAGCTGGTACCGATCACCCAGGCGTTGCGCTCATCCCGCGCTGCATCCGCACCGCGCTTGGGGATGATGAGGTGCTCTTCGGCAGTCACGTCCGCGCCGTAGTCATAGCGGTCGAGCTTGCCGGTCTGCAGGTCACGCAGGGCCAGGCCGTGGAACCAGTAGTCGGGGCGGCCGGCAAAGGTCTTCCAGCCGGTCGGGTTGAGCAGGTAGCGGGCGGTGGTGCCGATGCGCTGCGGGTTCACGCGGGGGAACTCCGCACTGTCGTCCAGCGCGGTGCGCGTGGCGCGGCCGGTGCGCAGATCGAACTGTGCAAGCACAGTCTGGGAGCGGTCGTCGGTACCGTGCGCAGGGCGGTTCAGCTCGCCGCGCATCATGCGTACGGCATCACCGGCCAGGAAGGCATTCCCGCTTGATCCGACATAGCTCAGGTGGATCACGCCGTCCTGCTCGTACGCATTGCCGACATGGAAGATCATCTCGTTGGGCAGCTCGAACAGGCGGTTCTTGCTGATGTCGTCCTTCTCGGCCACCCAGATGCGCAGGGGCTCGGCGCCGCGCCAGGCAAAGGCTTCCTCGGGCGGCGCGCCGCGCGCCACGGCACCAAAGTCCAGGGTCACGGGCGGGATGGGCACCACGATGTAGCGCTCCGTAATTGCAAAGTCGTGCACCATGCCCACGCGCAGCGGCAGCGTGGTCATCTGCGTCTTGATGGCCTTGCCGTCCGCGCCGATCTGATAGGCCAGCAGCCGGTCCGCAAAGGTGCCGAAGTTCCACAGCACGCCCTGCGGGTCCAGCTTGGGGTGGGCGGAGAAGGGCACCTGCGACCAGCCTTCGCGCCACGTCACTGGGCCGCGGGTTTGCAGGGTGGCCGGGTCCAGCTCGAAGGCGCTGCCGCCTTCCCACATGGCCAGCACGCGACCGCCGTGTTCGATGGCGTTGGTATTGGCAGTGTTGAAGTCGTCCGGCCCGCGTGTCGCCACCTTGGCTTTGATGGGCGAGCCGAAGGTGGGCGTGAGAAATTCGCCCGCAGCCTGCTCGCGCTCGAACTTCACGGTACGCACAAAGCGGCCCTTGTGCGAGACGTGTGGCTTGCCCGCGCGCGCACCGAATGTGAACTGCTGCACCATGCCATCGCCGTCAAACCAGTGCTGGTAGCGCGCGCCATTGCGCTCGAACAACGCGGGGCCGTTGCGGTAGAAGCGCCCCTGAAGCTCGGCCGGCCAGCGGCCTTCGATGGCGAGCGATTCGCAATCCAGATCCACCGCGGTGCCTTTCACCGCGGCCAGCCAGGGGGCTTGCTTGACCGCAGCGTCAAAGCGTTCGATGTTGTTCAGCGGTGCCGGTGCGGCAGATTGCGCCCAGGCAGGCCGCAACGCAGAGGCCGCGCCAATGCCCGCAGCGCAGGCCAGAGACTCAATGAACTGACGGCGTTCCATGGCGGCGCTCCTCAGTTCAGCTTGATGGTGATGGGCGAACCATTGACGGGCACCTTCGCCGCGTCCCAGGAGGGTGGGCCCATCACCGGCCGGCCGCTGGCGCCCCAGGGCTCGGAAGGGATGCCGATGATGTTGGTGTCCATCCTGCCGTTGTCATTGGTGTCCTGAAACAGCGTGACGGCGGCCTCGGGGCTCGATACCCCGCACAGCCCCAGGCGGTAGGTGGACGCGGCCGGCGCGGCGACCGTGACCGAGAACACCGGCTTCTTGTTGAAGCTCTCCGCGCTGCCATAGACGGCAATGCGCAGCGTGCCTTCACCCGGCTTGACGCCCTGCAGCTCCAGCACCGGGCAGTTCAGGGTCTCGGGGGCGGTCTGGGCCCGGGCAGGCGCCGCAAGGCCGAGCAGCCCGGCGGACAGGGCAAGCGTGAGGACAAGGGCAGGCATCTTCGGTGTGGACATGGCAGGGCTCCCGGGCGGTGCGCGTGCAGCGCTGTTGTTGAGGTGCCGTCATGCTGCCCAGCCGCAGGGCGCCGATCGACCGACGTGCGATGAATGGCAAGTGGCGGGCGCGAATGGCAAGCCGGCGGCGCTCGCCTGATCAAGCCCGGCCGCCTGCGCGGCGCCACGTTGCAGCGCCCGGCCGCAGCCGCTGGATGGGCGGGCAAACCCCAGTGCGGCAGCGCGCGCGGGCCAGCGCCTGCACTGGCCTGTACCGGGATGCGCCACCCTTCGTTAGCATCTCGTCAATAACAAGGCTGGACACGCGCCCGCACCGCCTGGCGCGCAGGGGGTTTTACGCATGACAAGGATCACGGCTGCGCGAGCGGCCCTGAGCCGCGCCGTGGTGTCTTGGTGGCGGCATGGGCAGCGGCTTGCGCGCGGAGCTGCGCTTGCGCTTGCCTGCATGGCCGGTCTGTCGGCGCATGCGATCGAGCGCATCGAGTGGGCGCTGCCCGAACTGCCCCCGGTGTTCTTCTACGACAGCGAGGGCCGCCCGCCCACTGGGCCTGCGCAGCTGGGGCGCGGCTCGGGCGATGGCTATCTGCGCGAGATCATGCTCAATGCGCCGGGCGTGCGGCATGAGATCGTGGGCATGACCTATGCGCGGGCCTGGGCCGAGATGGAGCGCGGGCGCGAGATCTGCATCCCGGCCGTGGTGAAGCTCGACGAACGCAGTGAGCGGGCCTGGTACACGCCGATGTCGCCGCCACCACCCATGACGGTGGTGGTGCGGGCTGATCGCGTGCGCGAGGTTCTTGGGGACAGCGCCGTCGCCTCACTGGCGGCGCTGCTTGCCCGGCCTGAGCTGACTGCGCTGGTCCCGGCGGGCCGCGCCTTCGGCCCGGAGATCAATGCCCTGCTGGCCCAACCGGATGTGCAGACCCGCATCGAGCGCCTGCGCTACAGCAGCAGCACGCAGGCGGCGCAGATGCTCATGCTCGGCCGGGTGGACTACTGGATGGAATGGCCCCATGTGGCCGAGTGGCAGATGCGCAATCTGCCGCGCCGCCCGCCCATGACCTGGCGGCCGGTGCTGGAGTTTGCCGTCGACAAGCACCTGTACATCGCTTGCACCCGCTCAGCGGCCGGGCGCAAGGCTATCGAACTCATCGACCAGGCCATTCGCCAGGCCGCACGCGAGCCGGCCTACCGCAATGCAGCGGTGAACTGGTACCCGCCAGAAATCCGCGAATCGGTCGCGCCGCGCTTCAAGCGCTTCTTCGATGAGCGCAGCCGCAAGCCGATGATCGAATGAGGCCGGCGCCGCCCTGCTCTAGAAATAGGCTGTGACGAACACGCCCATGTGGCTGCCGCTGAACTTGCGCACGCTGCCGCGCAGCGGATAGGTCTCGCGCACGTAGCGCAGCTTGACGCCGAGCTTCGAGTCCGCCGGGTGGCTGCCATGGAAGAGATATTCCACCTCGCCCACCCAGCCCAGGTTGTGGCCGTAGCGGGCGAGGGTCTGGGTGTCGCGAGTGTTCTCGCTTGTCCTGGATCGCAGGGTCAGCCAGGCACGATCCACGTAGCGTGCGCCACCACCAATGCGCAGATTGCGGTTCAGATCCAGATGCGCGAGTGCCTCGATCGGAAAGCGCGAAAAGCGCAGTGAATAGCTGTCATCGGACGCTTCGTCCGTGTGGTAGCCCAAGGTGCCACTCACGCTCAGGCGCGTGCCCAGCCGCCATTGGGCGCCCACGTTGGCCTGCCACAGGTTGCCGGCATAGAGATCAGGAAAGATTGCCTCAGCGCTGTTCACCGACCCCACCCGGCTGCCCCCCAGCGTGAGGCCGAAACTGGCGATGCCTCGGAACGAGCGCGGATCGTCACTTCCGCCGTCTGCCCCGCTGCGCACATCGCGCTCCACACCCACCATGCGCTCGGGGACGACCGGGACGTCCTGCGCCTGACCGGTCAGGGGCGTGGCAAGCGCAGCCAGCAGGGCGGCCACGCCGAGCAGGCGCGAGGCCGCCCGCTGTACTGGCGCAGGCCGCAGGCAGAGGAGCAGGCGGGGTTTCAAGCTTGCGGTGTGCGGCATGGCGGGTGTCAGGAGGGGGCGAGGATGTTTGGCAGCGACTGCGCGCGGCCGCGTTCAGGCTGTTGCGGCGCGCCCCATGGTCAACGAAGCATCTGCTTAACCCGGGCTACCGCATTTGGGTGCATGCAGGCAGTTTCCAATGGCCGAAAACGGTTGCCTGTTCTTTCGATGGCGCCGGTGTCGCTCTTCCAACAAGCGGGACCAGGTGTTCAACCTTGTCTAAGCATTGGCTGAAAATGAATGTTTTTGCCAGTGCTTCGTTGGTGGGGTTATTGAAACGGCCCGCGCTCGCGCTGCGCATCCCAGGCCGCATGGAAGTGATGCACTGGCCCGTGGCCGCTGCCCACCGTCAGCTCGCCCGAGCGCGCAATCGCCCGCGCGAGCCAGTCATGCGCAGCCTGCGCGGCGCGCGGCACATCCGGAATCTGCGGCAGCAGCGCGGCCAGCGCGCTTGAGAGCGTGCAGCCGGTGCCGTGGGTGTTCTTCGTGTCGATGCGTCGGCCGGCCATCTCGATCATCACGTCCCCGTCGTGCAGCAGGTCGATGCAGTCGCTGCCCGGCAGGTGGCCGCCTTTCAGGTACACCCAGCGGCGCCCGGTGGTGTGCAGCTTCTCGCGCAGCTTCTCGGCCATGCGCCGCATGTCGCGCACGTTCTCGGGCGCTGTCTGGCCCAGCAGCGCCGCGCCCTCGGGCAGGTTGGGCGTGAGCATCGTGGCCTGGGGCAGCAGCATGTCAGTGAGCGCGCCAACGGCGCTCTTTTCCAGCAGCGCGTCGCCGCTCTTGGCGATCATCACCGGGTCCAGCACCAGGTGAGCGGGCGCAAACTTCTGCAGACGCTCAGCCACGGTCTGGATCACGGGCGCCGCGCCCAACATGCCGATCTTCACGGCGTCGATCCGCACATCGGCCCAGAGCGTGTCCATCTGCAGGGCGATGAAGTCCGTGCTCACGGCCTGGATGCCCGTGACGGCCTGCGTGTTCTGCGCCGTGAGCGCTGCAACGATGCCGCAGCCGTAGGCGCCCAAGGCTGAAAAGGTCTTGATGTCCGCGAAGATGCCGGCGCCCCCGGAGGGATCGATACCGGCAATCGAGACGACGTTTGGAACCTGCTTGGTGGTCATTGGGGCACTCAGGAGGTGATCAGACGGGCGCAGGAGCCTCGCGCGTGCACGCGCGAGTCGCTCGGTCGGCGGCAAGCGGTGCTTGCCGAAACCCCGGCCTCGCCGCCCAGGGCCGAGAAGGTCTTGATATCCGCGAAGATGCCAGCCCCCCGGAGGGGTCGATACCGGCAATCGAGGCGACGTTTGGAACCTGCTTGGTCGTCACGGGAGCACTCAGAGGGTAGTGAGGGGGCATCAATAGGGCTGGATGCCTTGCGCCAGCACACGTGCATCGCTCATTCGTCCGCACCTCGGTCTCGCTTGGCGTTGGAGACGATGGTGTGGGTTCTGCGCTGTGCGTTTGGACGGGCAGTGTATTGAGGCCTCGCTCAACGCCCGTCCATCCCGCGGATTGGGCAGGGTGCAGCCCAGAGTGCTGCGACGCAGCAGCGAAAGTTCTTGTAGTTTTAAACGCACTTGCCTAGGGTTCAGTCCGTAGCTTTGCTACAGCTTGTTCGGCCTCTACACGACGGTCGCACGGGCACCGCGCACCGCCCCGACTGGGGAACGCAGAACAGGCGGCGGGCGCAGCGTGAATGCAGTACCGCAGTTTCTCTCGCGCAGTACCGATCCATTCAGCAACCCAGGCCGCGCTCCCTGAACTCACTCGCGGCCCCGGAGGAGACACACAACATGGCTAGTCGCTTTTCGCGCCGCTTTGCGGCGCTTGGGATCACTTTTGCCGCCGTTTTCGGCTCGTCAGCCCTGATGGACGCCCCAGTCCACGCTGCCACGGAGCAGAACAAGGCCTCCACCGCCATACTGATCCAGGGCTTTCACTGGAACTCGGCGGGCTACCGCAACCCCAGCTGGTATGGCGTGCTGCGTGGCCGCGCAGCCGATCTGCGCGGCATGGGCTTCACGCACATCTGGTTCCCGCCGCCGTCGGACTCCGCTGCGCGCGAGGGCTATCTGCCGCGCCAGCTCAACAACCTGAACTCCAGCTACGGCACCGAACAGGAGCTCAAGGACGCGATCGCCGCCTTCAAGGCCCAGGGCATGGGTGTGACTGCAGACATCGTCGTCAACCACCGCGTGGGCACCACGGGCTGGAGCGACTTCACCAACCCGGCCTGGGGGCTGGAGAGCATCGTCAACAACGATGAGTGCAATTGCGGGCGCGGCGGCAATGACACCGGCACCGGTTTCTCGGCCGCACGCGATCTGGCGCACAACCAGGCCACGGTGCAGAACGGGGTCAGGACATGGCTGTCCTCGCGCTTGAAAGCCGTGGGCTTCACCGGCTTGCGTCTTGACTATTCCAAGGGCTACAGCGCCTTCTACGTGCAGGGCTATCACGACGCCATGACGCCAGACTTCTGCGTGGGCGAGATCTGGAGCGACCTGAACATCAATGATGTGAATCCGCACCGCCAGGAGCTGATGAACTGGATCGACGGCACGGGCGGGCGTTGCGCGGCCTTCGACTTCACCACCAAGGGGCTGCTGAACCAGGCACTGAACTGGAACGAGTACTGGCGCCTGCGCGCCAGCGACGGCCGGCCCCAGGGTGCGATTGGCTGGTGGGCACAAAAGAGCGTGACGTTTGTGGACAACCACGACACCGGCCCGAGTGAAAGCTGCGGCAGCGGCCAGAACCACTGGCCCGTGCCCTGCGACAAGGTCATGCAGGGCTATGCCTACGTGCTCACGCACCCCGGCGTGCCCACGGTGTATTACCCGCACATCTATGACTGGAATCTGAAGGCGAGCATCAAGGCCCTGATGGACGTACGCCGCAACAAGGGCGTCACAAGTACATCAAGCGTCAGCATCCAGCGCGCTGAAAATGGGCTGTACGCCGCCATCGTCAACAACAACGTGGCGATGAAGATCGGCCCCAACAGCTGGAGCCCCGGCGCTGGCTGGACCCTGGCCACCAGCGGCAACAACTACGCCGTCTGGACGCGCTAAGTCCGCGCCCATACGGCCTGCGCTGGCCGGGCGCCGAGCCCGCCGGCGCACCGGACAGGTGCGCGCGCCGCGCCGGAGGTCTTCCGGCCGGCAAAAACACGCCGAGCGTCTGCTCGGCGTGTTCATTTATATGGATTTCGGCCAAACTTGAAAAAGTGGCTTTCCGCTTGTCAAAAGCCAATCTCCGGAGTGTTGAATGGCAGATTAAGCAAATTTCGGACGCAAAATCGCAGATCGAAGCGTGACATCGGGCCGGTGGAGTCCTTTGCGGCAGGTTAAGTTCCACCGAACTATTTGCGTTGACCCCTGATGCCCCGAGAACTAAATTACTGACTGATCAGTCACTTAGTCATGACATCGGCCGCCAGCCCGGCGAATTTGCCCGATGCTCACAACGCATCATGAACGCCGTACCCACCGCCATCGAAGACCCCGCCGCCGATGCCCACGGCGAACTGCCGCGCTGGCGCCGCCGTAAGGACGCCCGCCCGCAGGAGATCGTGCAGGCCGCGTTGGATCTGTTTGTGGAGCGCGGCTACGCCGCCACCCGGGCCGAAGACGTGGCCGCCCGCGCCGGCGTGTCCAAGGGCACGCTGTATCTCTACTTCGCCAACAAGGAAGAACTCTTCCGCGCCGTGATCAGCGAGGGCCTGGGCCCGGTGCTGCGCGAAGCCACCGAGCTGGTGGACCACTATCAGGGCAACACCTTCGACCTGCTCGAGGAGCTGTATTGGGGCTGGTTCGAGCGCGTGGGCGCCACCAAGCTCTCCGGCATCAAGAAGCTGGTGGTGGCGGAGGTCGGAAACTTCCCTGAACTGAGCAAGTTCTATCAGGAGGCCGTGATCGAGCCGGCCCACGCCATGATGGTCAAGCTGCTGGATCGCGGCATCTCGCGCGGCGAGTTCCGCGCCGTGGATACCGACGTCATGACGCACGTCATGATCTCGCCGATGCTGATGCTCTTTCTCTGGAAGCACACCTTCAGCGCGCCCAACTGCTGCATGCCGGTCGACCCGATCCAGCACGTGCGCGCCAGCATCGACCTGATCAAGCACGGGCTGGCCGCTGGGGCGGTACCCGCGCTGACCGCAGGCTCGCCCATGTACAGCATGGAGAAGGCACGCGCCGCGCTCGAGGCGGCGATGGCCCAGGGGGCAAACCCGCCAGCCTGACACGGGCCGCGCGCCCGAGAGACGGGCGCCTCCATTGAATCAACAAGCAAACCGGCCCGCGCAGACGAGGCCGCTGAACACCAGACTGGACATGATGAACAAGCGCGTAGTCGGCATCGTGATCGTGCTCGTTGCTCTCGGGGGAGGGTTCCTGCTCGTCAAGCAGCGCCAGGGCGCCAGCGCCAGCGCCGCGGTGGCTCAGCCCGCGCAGAAATCCATCGAACTGCTCGCCAGTGACCTGACCGTGGCCGGCAAGGCGCCGCTGGCGCGTGTGCTACCCATCACCGGCACCGTCAAGGCCACCCAGCAGGCCACCATCCGCAGCAAGGTCAGTGGTGACGTGGCCCGCGTGCTCGTGCGCGAGGGCGAGCCCGTGGCCGCCGGCGCCGTGCTGGCGCAGATAGACACCACCGAATTCGCCTCCCGCGTGGCCGAGCGTGAGCAGAACCTCAATGCCGCGCGCGCGCAGTTGGCCATTGCCCAGCGCAATGCCGAGAACAACAAGCGCCTGGTCGCGCAGGGCTTCATCAGCCCGACTGCCATGGACACCACCCAGAACCAGCTCGAAGCTCAGCGCGCTGCGGTGGCTGCGGCCGAGCAGCAGCTCACGCAGGCGCGCAAGACGCTCGCAGACGCGACTGTGCGTGCCCCGTTTGCCGGCGTGGTGACCGAACGCACCGTCCAGGCCGGCGACAAGGCCAGCCCCGACATGAAGCTCTTTGCGCTCGTGGACAACCGCAGCCTGGAATACGAAGCCGCGCTGGACCCCCAGGACGCAGCGCAAGTCAAGCCGGGCATGGTCATCACGCTCACACCGGACGGGCTGCCCGCCGTGCCGGCCAAGGTGCTGCGCGTGAATGCGGCGGTGACTTCCGGCTCCCGCGCCGTGATGGTCTATGCCGCTGTCCCCAGCGATGCCGGCCTGAAAAGCGGTCAGTTCACCGGCGGCAACCTGCGCCTGGGCGGCGTGAGCGATGTCGTGCTCGTGCCGGCCGAAGCGCTGCGCGAAGAAGGCGGCCGCACCGTGGTCTATACGCTGGTGAAGCAGGGCGAGAGCAGCCAGCTTCAGGCCGTGGCCGTGCGCACCAGCCTGCGCGGTGAGGCCACCAGCGGCGCGAACGCCGGCCAAGTGATGGTGGCCGTGGAGGGCTTGCCGGAAGGCACGCAGATCGTCGCGCGCAACCTCGGGCCGCTGCGCATGGGCGTGCCGGTGAAGGTCGCGCAGGCGGCTGCGGCGACCCCGACCAAGCCCGCCGCAGGCAAGAGCGAGTAAGCGGCGGGGCTCAGCAGCATGTTCTTCACCCGCATCAGCATCCACAACCCGGTGCTGGCCACCATGATGATGCTCGCCTTCGTGGTGCTGGGCATCTTCAGCTATCAGCGCATGCAGGTGGATCAGTTCCCGGACGTGACCTTCCCAGTCGTCGTCGTGCAGACGGAGTATCCCGGCGCCAGCCCGGAGGTGGTGGAGTCCGAGATCACGCGCAAGGTGGAGGAGGCCGTCAACACCATTGCCGGCATCAACACCCTGACCAGCCGCAGCTATGAAGGCAGCTCGGTGGTGATCGTGCAGTTTGAGCTCTACATCGACCCCGCCAAGGCCGCTCAGGATGTGCGCGAGAAGGTCGCGCTGATCCGCCCGCAGTTCCGCCGCGAGGTCAAGGAGCCGCGAATCAGCCGCTTCGACCCGGCCGATCGGCCCGTAGTCTCGCTGTATGTGAAGGCGCCTGCAATGAGCGCGCGCGAGATCAGCACGATGGCCGATCAGCTGATCAAGAAGCGCATCGAGAATGTGCGCGGCGTGGGGCAGGTCAACATCGTCGGCGGCGTGAAGCGCCAGATCAATGTGCTGCTGCGCCCGGCAGACATGGAGGCCTACGGCGTTTCGGTGGACGCCGTGATGAATGCCCTGCGCAACGAGAACCAGGAGCTGCCGGCCGGCACCCTGCGCAACCGCGGCAGCGAGAAGGTGGTGCAGATCACCGGCCGCATCGAGCGCTCCGACCAGTTCAACGACCTGATCGTCGCGCGACGCGCGGGTCAGCCCGTGTACCTGCGCCAGGTCGCCACGGTGCAGGATGGCCAGGCCGAGCAGGACAGCCTCGCGCTCGTCGATGGCCAGCGCGTGATCGCCATGGACATCCTCAAGAGCCAGGGCCAGAACACCATCGAGGTGGTGGACGCCGTCAAGAGCACGGTCGAGGGTCTGAACAAGGAACTCAAGGGCGTGGAGATCAACGTCGCCAAGGACGGCTCCAAGCCGATCCGCACCGGCGTGGCCAACGTACAGCGCACCTTGGTGGAAGGTGCGATCCTCACCATCCTCATCGTTTTCCTGTTCCTGGGCAGCTGGCGCTCCACCGTGATCACGGGCCTCACACTGCCTGTGGCGCTGATCGGCACCTTCCTGTTCATGTACTGGTTCGGCTTCACGATCAACATGATCACGCTGATGGCGCTGAGCCTGTGCGTCGGCCTGCTGATCGATGACGCGATCGTCGTGCGCGAGAACATCGTGCGCCACGCCGCCATGGGCAAGGACGCCTACACCGCCTCGATGGATGGCACGCGCGAGATCGGGCTGGCGGTCATGGCCACGACGCTGGCGATCGTTGCGGTGTTCATCCCCATCGGCTTCATGGGCGGCATCATCGGCCGGTTCTTTCACCAGTTCGGCATCACCATCGCGGCGGCTGTGCTGATCTCGATGTTCGTGAGCTTCACACTGGATCCGATGCTGTCCTCCATCTGGCACGACCCGGATGCTCATGGCGGCCCCAAGGGCAACGGCCCCTTGGCCCGGATGCTGCGCTGGTTCGACGGTGTCACGCAGGCGGTGGGGCGCTTCTATCAACGCGCGCTGGCCTGGTCGCTCGCGCACCGTAAGACCACGCTGGCCCTGGCCGCAGTGGCCTTCTTTGGCAGCTTCCCGATCGCCAAGTTCGTCGGCAGCGAATTCGTGCCGCAGGCGGATTTTTCCGAAAGCTCGGTGGAGTTCTACACGCCGGTGGGATCGTCTTTGGAGCTCACCGAAGCCAAGGCCCGCCAGGTGGAGAGCATCATCCGCGAGATGCCCGAGGTGCGCTACACCTACGCGACCATCAACACCGGCAGCGCCCAGGGCCGCAACTACGCCACCATCTATATCAAGCTGGTGGACCGCAAGGACCGCAGCCGCAGCCAGAAGCAGCTCACCCAGCCCCTGCGCGAGCGCCTGCAGGCGGTGGCCGGCATCACCGTCACCAATGTGGGTATGCGCGACAGCGTGGGAGGCGAGAAGACGATCAGCTTCTCGATCCTGGGGCAGGATCAGAAGGTGCTCGAGCGCCTGACGGCCGAGGTACT
The DNA here is from genome assembly GCF_047549485.1 of Piscinibacterium candidicorallinum. Taxonomy (GTDB): domain Bacteria; phylum Pseudomonadota; class Gammaproteobacteria; order Burkholderiales; family Burkholderiaceae_C; genus Piscinibacterium; species Piscinibacterium candidicorallinum. The sequence goes on from NZ_CP180191.1 coordinate 927,067, forward strand.
AAGCAAGATGCGCGACATTCCGGGTCTGGTGGATGTGGATACGTCCTCCAAGCCGGCCAAACCGCAGCTGGCCATCGAGGTGCGCCGTGATGCGGCCAGTGACCTTGGTGTGGGTGTCTCGCAGGTTGCCGCAACGCTGCGCCCGCTGATCGCAGGGGACACCGCCGGCACCTGGCGCGCGCCGGACGGCGAGAACTACGACATCAATGTCCAGCTGGCACCGAGCGACCGCAGCGCGGTGGATGACATGGCGCGCCTTTCGATTGCGGCCAGCCAGTCTGCAGGCAGCCAGAGCGCGGACGGCAGCAGCCGATTGGTCAAGTTGTCCCAGGTGGCGGATCTGCGCGAGACGGTCGGCGCCAGCCAGATCAACCGGCGTGAACTCACGCGCGAGATCAACATCAACGCCAACGTGTTCGGGCGCAGCTCGGGCGAGGTATCGGCCGAGATCCGCAAGGTATTGGACGGCATCGACTGGCCGCCGGGCTACCGGCCGAGCATCGGCGGCAGCGCCAAGAACATGGCCGAGAGCTTTGCCTACGCGCTGCAGGCCCTGGTGCTGGCGATCATCTTCATCTACATGGTGCTGGCCAGCCAGTTCAAGAGCTTCGTGCAGCCGATCGCCATCATGAGTTCGCTGCCACTCACCCTGATAGGCGTGGTGCTGGCTCTGCTGTTCTTCGGCTCCACGCTGTCGATGTTCTCGATCATCGGTTTCATCCTTCTGATGGGTCTGGTGACCAAGAATGCCATCCTGCTGGTGGACTTCATCAACCATGCGCGCGAGGCCGGCATGGAGCGCGGGGCCGCCATCCTGGAGGCCGCCCACGTTCGTCTGCGGCCGATCCTGATGACCACACTGGCCATGGTGTTCGGCATGGTGCCGCTGGCGATGGGGATCGGCGAGGGCAGCGAGCAGCGGGCACCCATGGGTCAGGCCGTGATCGGCGGCACCATCACTTCATCCATCCTGACCCTGGTCGTGGTGCCGGTGATCTACACCTATCTGGATGATCTGACCGTCTGGTTCAAGCGCCGCGCGGGTTTGCAGAGCGGAAACCTGTCGCCCAAGGCGGCGGAGTAGGCTCATGCGGACGCACACGGCCCCTTTGCTAACATTTTTTGCTTCGTTGACGGCAGCTGGCTTGAATCAGCCGGCGGACCGTCAGCCTCCTGTGCAGCGACCCCTTCGCTCATGCACTTCAACACCCCAATCCGTCGGTTTGTCGCACCGAACCCCCGGTCAGCACAGGTCTGACGGAACATTGCGCCCTTGAGCATCATGAACTTCGAACAAGCCCGCTTCAACATGATTGAGCAGCAGATTCGCACCTGGGAGGTGCTGGATCAGGCCACGCTCGACACCCTGGCCGCCGTCAAGCGCGAGGACTTTGTGCCAGCGCCCTACCGCGCCATGGCCTTCAGCGATCTGGAGATTCCGCTGAACGTGGACGGTGCGGCGCCGGGCGAAGTGATGTTCGCCCCCAAGCTGGAAGCCCGGCTGCTGCAAGAGCTCACCGTCAAGCCCACGGACACGATCCTCGAGATCGGTGCCGGCTCGGGCTACATGGCTGCGCTGCTGGCCAGCCGCGGCCAGACCGTGCAGACCTGGGAGCGCCAGCCGGCGCTGGCGGCATTTGCCCGCGCCAATCTGAGCCGTGGCGGAATGAGCAGCGTGACCGTGCGCGAAGGCGACGGCTTTGCCGCGAGCCACGACGCGAATGCGTTTGACGTGATCCTGCTGTCCGGCGCTGTCGAGCGCCTGCCCGAAGATCTGTTCAAGAGTCTGAAGCTGGGCGGCCGTTTCATCGCCATCGTCGGTCAGGCGCCGGTCATGAGTGCGGTGCTGGTCACGCGCACGGGCGAGGACCAATTCACCCAGGTCAAGCTCTTCGAGACGCTCACGACGCTGCTGGTAGGCGGCCCCACGGTCGAGCGCTTCCGCTTCTGATCCCAACGAGTCCGCCTGCGCCCGCATGATCGATCAGCTCGCCCCGGAAGTCGCACAGTCACGCATCGCTCAGGGGGCCATGCTGCTGGACGTGCGCGAGCCCTGGGAGATTGCCACCGCACAGGTTGAGGGCAGTGTCGTGATCCCCATGCGTGACATCCCTCAGCGACTCGGCGAACTGGATCGTTCAGCGGACATCATCTGCATGTGCCATCACGGGATGCGCAGCCAGCAGGTGGCCTTCTTTCTCATGCGCGCCGGCTTCGAGCGCGTCAGCAATCTCAGCGGCGGGATCGATGCCTGGTCCCGAGCTGTGGACCCCGCGGTGCCGCGGTACTGAACCGGCATCTGCCCGATCGCCGATACACAAGCACAACGCCTCCTCCCACCGAACGTTGCCAAGCCCACAAGGAAACCGATCCATGCAACGCACTGCTCTTGCCGTCGCACTCTCCAGCCTGCTGGCCCTGCCCGCGGCCCACGCCCTCTCGCTCCAGGAGGCCTTCGACGCGGCGCTGCAGAACGATCCGACTTTCAGCGGCGCGCGTGCCTCGCTGGTGGCTGCGCAGGAACGCACCAATCAGTCCAAGTCCCTGACGCGGCCCAATGTCGGGCTGACGGCATCGGCCAACGCCACACGCACTGAGCTCAAGATCAGCGGTACGCCGTCGGCCAGCTCGAATGACAACAACCAGCAGGCCGGCATCCAGGCGACGATGCCGCTGTTCCGCCCGGCCAACTGGGCGCAGCAGGAGCAGGCCAAGCTCGGTGAGCAGATCGCTGACGCGCAACTGGCCGCCGCCCGCCAGGATCTGATTCTGCGTCTGTCGCAAGCCTATTTCGACGTGCTCGCTGCGCAGGACAGCGTGTCCGCCATTGCGGCGCTGAAGAAGGCAGTGGGCGAGCAACTCGCCCAGGCCAAGCGCGAGTTCGAGGTTGGCACCAAGACCATCGTTGACACGCATGAAGCCCAGGCCCGCTTCGACCAGATCGTCGCGCAGGAGGCCGTGGCCCAGGGCGATCTGATCTCCAAGCAGTCGGCGCTGTCCCAGATCACCGGCCGCCCCACGCCTTCGCTGAACGGTCTCGTGAACAAGCCCAACCTGCGCATGGTGGAACCGGCCTCGATGGAAGACTGGGTCAGCCAGGCCGAGCGCGGCAACTATGGCGTGGTGATCGCAGGCAGCAGCCTGGAGATCGCCAAGCGCGACGTGACGCGCAGCAAGGCGGGCAACCTGCCTACAGTGGATCTGGTGGGCAATGTCGGTGCCAACCGCTCTTCCGGTTCGATTTCTCTGCCGCGCTCTTCCACTGGCAACTCCGCCACGGTCGGTGTGCAGATGACCTGGCCCCTGTATGCAGGCGGTGCCATCGATGCCCGTCTGCGCGAGACCATCGCCCTCGAGGACAAGGCGCGCCTTGATCTGGAAGCGGCCAAGCGCGCCGCCAACCAGGGCGCCAAGCAGGCGTATCTGGGCGTCACGTACGGTCTGGCGCAGGTTCGCGCCCTGGAAGCGGCCGAAGTGTCGGCGACCAGTCAGCTGAACTCCACGCGCCTGGGCTATCAGGTCGGTGTGCGAATCAACCTCGAAGTGCTCAATGCAGAGCAGCAGCTCGCGCAGACCCGCACCAACCTGCTCAAGTCCCGCTATGACACGCTGCTCGCCGGCCTGCGCCTGAAGTCGGCCGCCGGCCAGTTGGGCGACGAGGATCTGAAGGCCGTGAATGCCTACCTCTCGCCGGTGCCAGTCACGCCGGAGCCGGTGGTGGTACCGCCTTCGCCAGCCGTCAAGCCGCCGCCCAAGCGTTGAGCCGCCAACCCCGCGCTCAGAGCAAGGGGTCAATGAGTGCCAGGGTGCGCGCCAGCGCGCCTTGATGGGCCTGCTGGAATCCGAGCGCATTGCGAGACAGCGCCTGCATGCGTTTGGCGTCCGGTAGCAGGGTTTCCATCTGCGTACGCAGTGCGCTGGCGCCTTCAAGCTGCAGCACGGCGCCTGCCGTCACCGCGTCGCTCGTGGCCTGTGCGAAATTGAACATGTGCGGCCCAAGCAGGGTGACGCAGCCGGCCGCGCAGGGTTCGATCAGATTGCTGCCGCCATGCGGCAGCCAGCCCCCACCCAGCACGGCGATGTGCGTGCAGCCCAGGTAGTAGGCCATTTCGCCGAGTGTGTCGCCCAGCAGCACGCGCTGCGCGCCCAGATCGCCCAGCACCGCGCCTTCGCTGCGCCGCCCGAAGACGAGGCCCATGCCGCGCATGAGCTCGGCCACTTCATCGAAGCGCTGCGGTCGGCGCGGCACCACGAGTAGCTTGAGTTGCGGGTGTGTCTGCAGCAGTGGCGCAATCTGCTGTAGCAGCGGCGCTTCTTCGTCGTCGCGGGTGCTGATCAGACCGATCACCAGACCCGCGCCGTCGCCGCTCGCGCGGCGCTGCACTTGCCGCCCCGCAGCCAGTTGGTCCGCATTGAGCGCGATCTCGAATTTGAGGTTGCCGCAGACCTCCACCCGAAGCGCACCCACCGCCTTGAAGCGGCGCGCGTCATCCGCGCTTTGCGCCGCCACCGCAGCGAGGCCGGCGTAGGCGGGCCGTGCGAGCGCGGCTAAGCGTTGGGTGCGCCGCAGTGACCGTTCGGACAGCCGCCCGTTGACCACCACTACCGGCAGCGCGCGTTCCCGTGCTGCAGCCAGCAGGTTGGGCCACAGCTCGGTTTCCATCAACAGGCCCAGCGCCGGCTGCCAGGCAGCCATGAAGCGGCGTGTGGCGCCTGGCGTATCCCAGGGCAGGGTGGCGTGCAGCACTCGGTCGCCATACAGGTCTTGCGCGGTGGCACGGCCGGTGGGCGTCAGGGTGGTGACCAGCAGGCCGCGGGCCTGTACATCGGGCCGTGCGAGCATGGCTTCGATCAGCGGTTGGGCGGCCCGGACTTCACCGACCGAGACAGCATGCAGCCAGACCACTCCCGCGCGTGCGCTGGGGTAATGCCCGCGTCGCTCTGCGCGGTGCAGCCGATAGCCCGGCTCCGCCTTCGCACGGCGGTTGTGGTGCCAGTGCGCAAATGGAATGGCCGCCCGCGAGAGCAGGCCATAGACCTTGAGCGCGAACCAGCTGCCGAAGCTCATGCGTCGGGTGCTGCGGCCACGGCCAGAGCCATGTTGAGAGCGGCCAGCACGTCCGCCGTGCTCGGCGGGCGACCCTTGCCGCCCAGGCTGGCCGTGAAGGACGGGCCGGTCACGCCGGCCAGACCAGGTTCGTGGTCGCAGTAGATGCCAATGGTGGGTTTGCCCAGCGCTGCGGCGAGATGCGTGAAGCCGGTGTCCAGCCCCACCACGGCGCTCGCACCGGCCATGAGCTGCGCGGCTTCCTGCACGGTGAGGAAGGGCGGCACGCTGCCGCCGATGGTCTGCGCGATGCGCTGTGCGCGTTCGAGTTCGTCCTGACTACCCCAGAGCACTACGCGCGCCAGCCTCGCTTGCGCAAGCCGTTCGCCCACGGCCTGCCAGCTGGCTTCGGGCCAGAGCTTTTCGGCACGGCTGGCGGCAGGCATGAGCACCGCGTAGGGTGCTGTGTTTGACCCTGCCGGCAGCCAGTCATGCTGGCGGGCATCCAGGGGTGTGACACTGCCCAGACCGAAGTCCGCAGGCGCATCTGCGTCCGTACCCAGATGCGCGGCCGTGAGCAGCCGATTGCGCGCCACGGCCTGCTGATCGCGCGCCACGCTGGCGGTACGGTCGTAGAGAAAGCTGGCCAAGGGTTCGCGGATGCTTGCGCGGTCGTAGCCGGCGATGGGTGTAGTCTTGTGCGGGCCGCGCGCGAGCTTGCAGAACATCGCGCTCTTGACGAGGCCCTGCAGATCCAGGATCAGGTCGTAGGGTTCACTGCGCAGGCGCGCAATCGCTTCACCAGCCGCCTGACGCACGGCCGCATCGAAGGGGCTCTTGCGCCATTTGCGGAACTGGATGGGAACCACGTTCTGCACCGCCGGGTGCAGCTGCGGCAGGGCCGCGAAGGGCCGCTCCACCAGCCAGTCGATTCGTGCGCCCGGGTAGCGGCGTGCGATGTCGCTGGCCGCGGGCAGAGCATGCACCACATCGCCCATGGACGATGTCTTGACGATCAGGACGCGCATGGACGCGCCGCAGGCCTTATTTCTTCGCCTCGGCCACCAGTGCCGGGTTGAGGCGCGGGTCGTTGTACATCTTGAACTGGCGGTAGACCTTGAAGTGCGCACGGCCCAGGCGGGCGTCGTCCAGCAGCTGGTCGTAGCAGCTGGCCAGATCGCCGCGTTGCTCGTTCAGGCGCGCGAGCTTGCCTCGGCAGCTCTCGCGGTGGGCTTCGTCCACATCGGTGCGCTCGGTCTGCTGGCGCATGGCGCGGATCTTGAGGGACATGATCGACAGCCGGTCCACCATGCTGCCCGCGGTCTCGCTGTTCAGGCGGCTGCCGGCCTTGATATTGGAGATGGGTGAGTCGGTGCGGGCGCTGTTTGTGTCCACCAGACCCAGGCCGATCAAGAGCTGCTCATCCACACGCTCGGTGGCGTCATTGCGGGCCTGATTGAACTTGTCGATGTGGCGCTTGTTCACCGCAATATCCTCAGCCGACACGGTGGTGCGGCGCGCGAGATCTTCCTCGGCCCAGAGCAGGCAGTTGTTGCGGTGGTTCTCGCCGATCCATTGCCACACCGGCTCGTCCGTCTCGCGCATCCGGATCTCCGTGGGTGGCCAGGCGGGATCCGCGAGGCAGCGATCGTGGAAGGCGGTGATTTCGGCGCTGGTGGGCAGGTTCATGGCGGTGGCGCTTCTTGTGCTTGTGAGGAAAACGGGAGCTTAGAACGGCAATGCAGCGTCCGGCTTCACGGCCAGCAGCTGGCTGCGGAAGGCGCCCTGGATGCGTGCCAGCGCCTCCGGCGTGTCGGCCTCAAAGCGCAGCACGATCACCGGCGTGGTGTTGGAGGCACGCGCCAGGCCGAAGCCGTCGGCCCACTCGGCGCGCACGCCGTCGATGCTGATGATGCGCTCGGCACCTTCAAACTTGCCGTTGGCGGCCAGCTTCTCGATGACCGCATGCGGCTCGCCTTCGGCGCACTTGAGCTGCAGCTCCGGCGTGCTGCTGGAATTGGGCAGGCCTTCAAGCAGGGCGGAGATGTCCTGGCCGGCCGCCTTGGCCTTGGCAAGAATCTCCAGCAGACGCGCGCCGGTGTACATGCCGTCATCGAAGCCGTACCAGCGCTCCTTGAAGAAGATGTGGCCGCTCATTTCGCCGGCGAGGGGCGCGCCGGTTTCCTTGAGCTTCGCTTTCACGAGACTGTGGCCGGTCTTCCACATCAGGGGCTTGCCGCCGGCGCGTTCGATCTCGCGGCCGAGCAGGCGCGAACACTTCACGTCGAAGATGATCTCGGCACCCGGGTTGCGGGAGAGCACGTCGCGCGCGTAGAGCATCATCTGCCGGTCCGGCCAGATGATGGCACCGTTCTTGGTGACCACGCCCAGGCGGTCGCCGTCGCCGTCGAAGGCGAAGCCGATCTCGCAGTCCGTCGTCTTGAGATGCTCGATCAGGTCTTCCAGGTTTTCCGGATGGGCTGGGTCCGGGTGGTGGTTCGGGAAGGTGCCGTCCACTTCGCAGAAGAGTTCATCAATATCGCAACCCAGGGCGCGGAACAGCTTGGGTGCCACCGCGCCCGGCGAGCCATTGCCACAGTCCACGGCGATCCTGAGCTTGGCCGCCGGCTTCACGTCGCTGGCGATGCGCGCGATGTAGGCGTCCGTCACGTCGTGCATGCTCACCTTGCCTGGCGTGGTCACCGCGGGCGGGAGGCCTGCTTCGATCGTCTGGCGCAGGGCCTGGATGGTGTCGCCCCAGATGGCGGTGCCGGCCACCACCATCTTCAGGCCGTTGTATTCGGGCGGGTTGTGGCTGCCGGTGATCATCACGCCGCTACCCACGCTCTTGCCGCCGGCCTGCAACTCCACTGCGGCCCAATACACCATGGGCGTGGCCACCACGCCGATGTCGATCACATCGATGCCCGCGGCGGTGATGCCCGCCACCAGCGCGTCGCGCAGCGCCGGGCCACTCAGGCGTCCGTCGCGGCCGACCACGCAGGTGGTGCCCCCCTGCGCGCGGGCCTGCAGGCCGAGCGCCTGGCCGATGGCGCGCACGGCTTCCACGGTGAGGGTCTTGTCGACGATGCCGCGGATGTCGTAGGCCTTGAAAATGTCCTTGGAGATCATGCTCATGGGTGGCGTGCGCTGGTGTTGAGTGGCGGCCGTGCGTCCGGACGCCGTGGTTTCGGGATGCGGCGCACGATGCGGGCGCCTGCGCGAGCCCTCCGCTCGCAGCGCGCAATGCTAGCCCACGCCCATGTTTCTTTTTGCAGCGCAACAGAGCTGCTGCGCACCCATAGAATCCAGTCGCAATGGCGCGCTCGGCATCCTGCGGGGCGCGTGGAATGTCTTGATGATTGTGGTGATGACCGACCCCGGTTCCATTCTGGTTGTGGGTGATCTGCAGGGCTGCCTCGATCCCTTCGAGCGCCTGCTGGATGCCGCGCGGGCTGCGGGCTGGGCGGGGCCGCTGTGGATCGCGGGTGACCTGATCAATCGCGGTCCGGATTCGGTGGGCGTGCTGCGCCGTCTGATACGCGAGCCCGACTGCGTGGCGATCCTGGGCAACCACGATCTCGCCTTTCTCGCCGTGGCTGCCGGTGTGCGCAGCCCGAAGCGCGGCGACACGCTGGATGCGCTGCTGGCCGCACCGGACCGCGACGACCTCATCGACTGGCTGCGCGCCCGGCCGCTGGCGCACTTCGAGGCGGGGCATCTGATGGTGCATGCTGGTGTCGATCCACGCTGGACAGTGCAGCAGACCCTGGATGCCGCCGCCGAAGTGCAAGCCGTGCTGCGCAGCGACGGCTGGTGCGACTTCATGCGCCACATGTGGGGCAATGCGCCGGAACAGTGGCGCGACGATCTGCAGGGCTGGGACCGGCTGCGCGCGATCGTGAACGTGCTCACGCGTCTGCGCTTCTGCACGCCGTCGGGCCGGCTGGACTTCGACACCAAGGACGGCGCGCTCAGTTCACCGCCGGGCATGCTCCCCTGGTTTGACATCCCGCGCCGCGCCACGGGCGGCGTGCCGGTGGTCTTCGGCCACTGGAGCACAGTGGGGCTGATCGAGCGGCCGAATCTGATTGGGCTGGACACCGGCTGCGTCTGGGGCCAGGCCTTGACCGGCTGCATCCTGAATGCGGACTGGACCCAGCGGCGCTTCGTGCAGGTGCCCTGCGTGGCGGGCGGGCGCTAGACGCTTCTTCGAACTACAAAAAACGGCCAGAAAGATCAGTCACTTTCAGCCGGAATCATGAAAAATCGCCGTTTGCGGCTTTCCGCTTGCACATTGCGGATCTTTGGGTGTCCGGTCTGGCAAGCGGGCTGATTTAGGTCAGATTCGGTCGCGTTACTAAGGCAAATTCGGCCAAACATGAAAACGTGGCTCGACATCGAGTGGAGCCGAGCCCCGCGCGGGCGCTCAGTCCAGGCGCGCAAACACCCCGCGTGAGGCCTCGATCGTCCCGTCAATCACCTCAGCCGTGTGCGCCGCGCTCACAAAACCCGCCTCATACAGCGCCGGCGCAAAGTAGTGGCCAGCGTCCAGCATGCCGTGGAAGAAGCGGTTGAAGCGCTCCTTGTTCGTGGCCAGCACGGCCTGGTAATGCTGCGGCAGGTGGTCGGCAAAGAAGAAACCGAACATGCCGCCTTCGCTGTCCACCGTGAAGTCAATCCCCGCCGCGCGCGCTTCGCGCTGCAGGCCGTCCACCAACTGACGCGTGCGCACCGCGAGTTGCTCGTAGAAGCCGGGCTGCTGGATCAGTTTGAGCGTGGCCAGCCCGCAGGCCGTGGCCACCGGGTTGCCCGACAGCGTGCCTGCCTGGTAGACCGGCCCCAGCGGCGCCAGCTGCGCCATCACCTCTCGCGTGGAACCAAAGGCCGCCAGCGGCATGCCGCCGCCGATCACCTTGCCCATCACCGTCATGTCCGGCTTGAAGCCGGGAATCAGTCGCGCGTAGATGCTCTGCGCGCCGCCCAGCGCGACGCGAAAGCCGGTCATCACCTCATCAAAGGCGAGCAGGGCGCCGTGCTGGGTGCACAGCTCGCGCATGCGGGTCATGAAGGGCACGCTCGCACGCACGAAGTTCATGTTGCCGGCGATCGGCTCGACCATCACGCAGGCCAACTCCTTACCGTGTAGGGCAAAGGCTTCTTCCAGCTGGGCGATGTTGTTGTATTCGAGGACGATCGTGTCCTTGGCCACGTCGGCCGGCACGCCGGCGCTGGTCGGAAAGCCGAAGGTCGCCAGACCGCTGCCGGCCTTCACCAGCAGGGCGTCCGCATGGCCGTGGTAGCAGCCTTCGAACTTGATGAGCTTGTTGCGGCCGGTGAATCCGCGCGCCAGGCGGATCGCGCTCATGCCGGCCTCGGTGCCGCTTGACGTCAGCCGCACCTGCTCGATTGAGGGCACCAGCTTCAGGATCTCCTCGGCCAGCTCGATCTCGCGCTCCGTGGGTGCGCCGAAGGAAAAACCCTCCAGCGCAGCCTTCGTCACCGCCTCGACCACCTGCGGGTGGCCGTGGCCCAGGATCATCGGGCCCCAGGAGCCGATGTAGTCCGTGTGCCGCTTGTCGTCCGCGTCCCAGAAGTAGGGCCCCTGCGCCCGCGCCACGAAGCGCGGCGTGCCGCCCACGGCGCGAAAGGCGCGCACGGGCGAATTCACGCCACCGGGAATCACGTTCTGGGCACGGGCAAACAGGGTGTCGTTGCGGGACATAGGGCAGTGGGGCAAGAGCGAGAGGGTTATGGATGGCCGGGGCGGGGCTAGGTGCGGCCTGTCGCCGACGGGCGGTTTGGGCTTCGGTGCTGCGGTAGCGTCCGCGTCAGGCGGCAAACAGTGCGCTGAACGCACGAGCTGCGTCTTCGGGGTCCGGCGCATAGTAAAGGGCTGAAATCACCGCAAGCGCATCGGCACCCGCGGCAATCGCCCGCGGGGCCGTGTCGAGATCCACGCCGCCGATGCCCACGCGCGGCACGCCCAGCGGCGCAGCAGCGTTGAATAAAGAGAGGGGAGTGCGAACCGCCGCCGGCTTGGTCGGTGAGTCGAACAGACTGCCAAAAGCCACGTGATCCGCGCCGGCGGCCACCGCCGCCTGCGCCAGCGCCAGCTGGTCATAGCAGCTCGCACCCAGCAGCCGGGCAGGACCCAGCTGCGCGCGGGCCGCGGCGAGATCGCCATCATCGCGGCCGAGATGGACGCCATCAGCCTCGCATTGCAGGGCGAGAGTGACATCATCGTTGATGATCAGCAGGGCGCCGTGCTCGCCCGTGAGCTGGCGCAGCGCGCTGGCCAGCGCCAGCCGTGCCGCGCCTTCAATGTGTTTGCTGCGCAGTTGCACCACGCGCGCGCCGCCACGCAGAACCGACCCTGTGCGCAGCAGAATGTCTGCGGCCGGCAGGCCGTCGGGCGTGATGGCGTACAGCCCCTGGATACGGCGTGTGGGTTGCCGGTCGGTCATCGTCTGTGGAAGTCTGTCCAAGCGAGGCGGGGGTCGAGCCACGGGCGGTGCGCGCCCGGTCCGTCTGCCAGACCGGGAGACGGACCGGTTCGGCGAGCTCGCGTTGCATGCGCACCACGCGGTTGCCCGCCTTGCACCACCGGGGCGAAACAGGAAATCAGCGCTGTTGCCTTCGGTAACATGGCCGGGCTTTCACATTCTAAGAGTGCGAACTTCATGAAAACCTGGATGTGCCTGATCTGCGGCTGGATCTATGACGAGGAGAAGGGGGCACCCGACGACGGCATCGCCGCTGGCACCAAGTGGGAAGACGTGCCGCCGAACTGGACCTGCCCGGAGTGTGGCGCCCGCAAGGAAGACTTCGAGATGGTGGAAATCTGACGTTTTTCACACCGCGAGTTGCGCAGGAATCGCTCGCAAGTGCCTGATTTTCCTAGCGACACCTAAAGTGCTTCGTTAAACTCGTTGATAAGTTTTCTAGTGCATTCTCGAGTCTCTTCGTCTGGCCGAAAGCTGTTCACGCCCGGCGGAACTTGGTTTGATTGAACATTCCCCACAACGAGTGCCCGCCGCCCATGTCTGAACTACTCAACGGCCTGAAGGTGATGGTGATCGATGACTCGAGCACCATTCGCCGCAGCGCGGAGATCTTCCTGTCGCAGGTGGGCTGTCAGGTGCTGCTGGCCGAAGACGGATTCGACGCGCTGGCCAAGATCAACGACCACGAGCCGGCCATCATCTTCTGCGACATCCTGATGCCACGCCTTGACGGCTATCAGACCTGCGCACTCATCAAGAAGAGCCCCAAGTACTCCAGCACGCCGGTGATCATGCTGTCCTCCAAGGACGGGCTGTTCGACCGGGCGCGCGGCCGCATGGTGGGCTCGGACCAGTATCTGACCAAACCTTTCACCAAGGAAACCCTGTTGGCGGCAGTGCGCTCGCACGCCGAGCTGCTCGCCCAGCGCTGACAGATCTACATAGAGACGACGCAATGGCAATCACCAAGATCATGGTCGTGGACGATTCTCCGACCGAGCGCTATTTCCTGACCGACCTGCTGATGAAGAACGGCTACATGGTCGTGCAGGCAGAGAACGGCGAAGAAGCCCTCTCCAAGGTGAAGATCGAGCGCCCGCAGCTCGTCATCATGGACGTGGTCATGCCCGGCCAGAACGGCTTCCAGGTCACCCGCGCCCTGTCCAAGGATCCGGAGACCGAGATGATCCCGGTGATCATGTGCACCACCAAGGGGCAGGAGACCGACAAGGTCTGGGGCATGCGCCAGGGCGCGCGCGACTATGTCGTTAAGCCTGTGAACCCCGACGAACTGCTGGGCAAGATCCGCGCCCTGCCGGAATCTCAGCTCTGATCGGCCGCGTCGATTCGCAGCGCTGAACACCGCCCGCACCACGCACCCCAGCAGCCCAACTGCATCCGAGCTGATGAGCGCACCCGCACCGAACAGCCCCGACAACTCGCAGCGCAACCGGCTGCGCGAGTTCCAGGCCCGGATCGCCCAGCGAATCCGCGATGCCCAGTCCGCCGCGGTGGCACACCCCAAGCTGGCCGTGCGTTGCGGCTCGCTGAACCTGCTACTGCCCTTGGCCTCCACGGGCGAGATCATCTCCGTACCGGCCGTGACCAAGGTGCCGCGCACGCTGCCTTGGTACGAGGGCCTGGCCAACGTGCGGGGTTCGCTGATCGGCGTGGTCGACCTGTGCCGCTACTTCGGCATGGACGCCACGCCGACGGACAGCACCTCACGCGTGATCCTTCTGGCCCCTGCACTGGGCGTGAACGCCGGCTTGATTGCCACACGCGTGCTGGGCCTGCGCAACGTCGAAGATCTCCGCGCCGCCGAATTTCACGCTGACGGACTGCCCGAGGCGGCCACGCATGTGGCGCTGGGTTCCTGGCGCGACGGATCGGGCGGCCAGTGGACCGAGCTTTCGCTGGAGGCGCTCGCAGCCTCCGATGGTTTTTTGCAGATTGGTGCTGCCTGAGCCGAAGGGCCGGCAACGCACCGCATCCGTATTGCAGTTCTCTGCGTCTCACGCCCGCGGGCTGTGGCCGGAGCGTTTAGTAGAGGAAGAGGAGCCTCAAGATGGCCTTGAAACTGGGTGGACTGTTTGGCGGCAAGAAGGCCAAGGCTGAGTTTGCCGACGATCCGCAGATGAATGCGCCGGATGTCGACGCAGGCGCTGCGGCGCTGGCGGCCCCGACTGTCATGCAGATCCCGGCCGACGTGCCGAACGATCCCGAGTTCCAGCCCGACGAGACGCAGACCATGCGCGCCGCGACCGATGATCGCTTGGCGTTCAAGCTGCCGATGATCGGGCATCTCCCGATTGCACGTCAGATCCGCATCCTGACCGCGGTGCTGGTGGGTTCGCTGGTGGTCGGCATCCTCACGGTGCTGATTGACGGTGCGTTTGCCAACAACAACGCCGGCCACATTCAGATGACGGTGGATGCGCAGGTGCAGTCGCAGCGACTGGCCAAGGCGGTTAAGGGCGCCGTGGTGGGTAGCGCGGCCTCTTTCGCCGAAGTGCAGGAGGCTCGCGACCAGCTCAAGGATGCGCTGAGCGTCCTGACCAATGGTGGCGACTTCAAGGGCAACAACTACGCCAGCGCTCCTGGCAGCGTGGCGGCGACGCTGGCCAAGGTCAACGAGGATTGGAAGCGAAGCGAAGAAGGCGCCACGACCATTCTGGGTCAGAAGGAGCCCCTGTCGAACTTCGGTAACTTCCTGCGCGTCATCAACGAGAGCAACCCGCAGCTGCTTGAACTGACCGAACAAATCTCGGCTCTCAAGCTTTCTTCCGGCGCCAGCGCGCGCGAAATTTCTGCCTCCGGCCAGCTGGTGATGTTGACGCAGCGTCTGGCGAAGAATGCCAATGAACTTGTGTCTGGCGAAACGGTGAACCCGGAAACCGCCTTCCTGCTGGGCAAGGACACCAACACCTTCCGCGATCTGCTGGATGGCCTGCTCTCCGGCAGTGATGTATTACGCCTGCCCGCAGCACCCGCTGGCAGCGAAGTCCAACAACGCTTGACCGAGCTGAAGAAGGCCTTCGAACAGTTCCAGGGCAGCGTGGGCGGCATTCTGTCCAACCTGCAGCGGATCGTGCAGGCCAAGCAGGCCGAGAGCCTGGTGTTCCGCGAGAGCGAAACACTGCGCAAGGATCTCGTCACTCTGGAAGAAGAGCTGCGCGGTGCCACCAACCGTCGTCTGTTGCACTACACCATCATGCTGCTCTGCGCCTTCCTGGTGCTGGGTGCTGCGGCTGGCATTGCCAAGCTGTTCCTTGATGACAGCCGCGAGCGCGCAACCGAAGCTGAGCGCCAGCGACTCGCCGCCGAAGAGCAGGAGCAGGAAGCCAAGCGCCTGAACGACCAGAACCAGGCGGCCATTCTGCGTCTGATGAACGAACTGCAGGAAGTGGCCGACGGCGACTTGACTGTGCAGGCCACCGTGTCCGAGGACATCACCGGCGCCATCGCCGACTCGGTGAACTACACCGTGGAAGAACTGCGTGGCCTGGTGGGCCGAGTGTCTTCGGCCGCACAGCTCGTGGCCGACGCATCCGGTCAGGCGCGCGAAACCTCGATGCAGCTGCTGCAGGCCTCCGAAGAACAGGCTCGCGAGATCCGCTCCACGGGTGATGACGTGCTGCGCATGACCACCGACATTCAGGCGGTGTCGCGCCGTGCGTCGGATACAGCGGATGTGGCCCGCCGCTCGCTGTCAGCGGCCGAAGACGGCCAGAAGGCGGTGGAAAACTCCATCGCCGGCATGAACGAAATCCGAGACCAGATCCAGGAAACCGCAAAACGGATCAAGCGACTGGGCGAATCGTCCCAGGAGATCGGTGAAATCGTGGAACTGATCTCGGACATTACCGAACAGACCAACGTGCTCGCCTTGAACGCTGCCATCCAGGCAGCCTCCGCCGGTGAAGCAGGTCGCGGATTCTCGGTGGTTGCCGAAGAAGTGCAGCGACTGGCCGAACGTTCCGCGGAAGCCACCAAGCAGATTGCTGCGCTGGTGCGCACCATTCAGACCGACACGCAGGACGCTGTGGCCGCCATGGAAAAGTCCACGCAGGGTGTGGTCGAAGGAGCAAAGCTTTCCGACGCCGCCGGCCACGCGCTTCAGGACATCGGTCAGGTGTCCAAGGAACTGGCCGAACTGATTACCGACATCTCGCGCTCCACGGAGCAGCAGGCTGTTCAGGCCGCTGGTGTGTCCCAGTCGATCACCAAGATTCTGGCGGTGACCGAGCAGACGTCCAAGGGTACGCAGCAGACGGCGGGCTCGATTGGCCAGCTGTCCGAACTGGCCTTGCAGCTGAAGAACTCGGTGTCCCGATTCAAGACGACGGCCTGATGCCTGAACCGCGCTGCGGCAAACGCCGCGGCCGCATGCTCTCGATATGTTGGGGGGATCGATGAAGACCGTCGACACCGCGCCGCTTTCTTGGATCTTCCCGGAAGTGCGCACCGTGGCCAGCGAAGCGCAGGAAGCGCTGGGCAAGTACCGCGCGCAGCGCAATGACAGCGGCAGTCTGGCGCTTGCCATCAACCGCGTGCACCAGTTTCACGGTGCGCTGCAGATGCTGGACATCGAGGGGCTTTCGACGCTGTCCGAAGCCGTCGAGTCGCTGCTGGCCCAATTTGAGGCAGAGCCGGATCACGCCACGCCCGCCGCACTTGACGCCGTTGACGACAGTCTGACCGCCATCGTCGCGTATTGCGAAGAGCTGCTTGCCGGCGGTGCGCACGAACCGCTGCGCCTGTATCCGTATCTTCGCGATGTGTTGAGCGCCCGCAATGCAGAGCGGGTGCACGCGGCCGATCTGTTTTTCCCCGATCTGTCTGCTCGCATCCTCCCTGCGGAGAACGCCGCACTGGATGAGGCCACCGTGCAGCCGACCCTGAAGGCCGCACGTCGTCGCTACGAGTTGTCTCTACTTCAGCTGCTGCAGGATCAGGCGACCCCAGCCACGTGGAAGGAAATGGCCGCTGCGCTGGCTACCGTTGCCCAGACGCAGCGCTCGCCACAGCACCACACGTTCTGGACAGTGCTCACCGCGCTGGCCGCGGCTCGCGAGACTGCGCCGGGGGCCGAACGCGATCTGAACCTCAAGCGTCTGGCTGCCCGCGTGAATCTGCAGGTCAAGCGACTGGTCGACGGCTCACCTCAGGTGGCCGAGCGCTTGATGAAGGATGCCTTGTTCTACGTGGCCAAGGCGCCCGCGGCCACCCCCATCGTCGCACAGGTCCAGCAGGTCTTTTCGCTCGAGAAAGCCGTGCCACGCGACTACGAAACCAGTCGCTTCGTACGGATTGACCGCGACATCCTCGCCAGTGCCAAGGAGAAGGTGGCGCAGATCAAGGGCATCTGGAATCAGGCCGCAGGCAGTCGTGATGCCGAACCTGGCGGGCTGGCCGCACGCGGACAGTTCGAAACGCTGGAGCAGTTCTCGCGGCAGGCCAAGGATCTGGGCGGCTTGCTCGAGCGGCTGCGTCAGGCGAGTGCCGAAAGTCTTGCCGCAGTCATGGGCGCCACGGCCATGCGCTGCGCTGCCGACGGCCGCGTGCCGGACGATGTACTGGGCCTTGAGGTCGCCAGCGGCATCCTGTATCTGGAGTTGCTGCTCGGGTCGATCCACAGTCCGGATCCGCGGCGTGACGAACGCATCGCGGCGCTCATCCGGCGCATCGAGGCTGCTGCCGGTGGCCAGGATCCTGGCCCGATGGAGACTTGGCTCAACGAGATCGCCCGGCGCGAGCAGGACCGCTCCACGTTCCAGTCGCTGACGACCGAGTTGTCTGCCCAGCTGGGCGCGGTTGAAAAGAATCTGGACCAATACTTCCGCAACCCGGCCGACAAGTCGCCCCTGAACGGCAACGACTCGCCGCTGGCGCAGGTTGAAGGTGCGCTTGGCGTGCTCGGCATGCCCGAGGCCGCAAAGGCCGTCGCAAGCATCCGCAATACGCTTCGGGAATTCACGCTTCCCGAGGCCGAGCCGTCAGAGAGCGATTTCACGCGCCTCGCCGAGAACTATGGTCGGCTGACACTTGCTGTTGAGGCTTTCCTGCGCGACCCCGAGGGCAATCGTGATCGGTACGCCTTTGATGCCGCATCCCAGGGCCTCGTCGAGCGCGCTGAAGACACCGCATCAGCCTCGCGCGAAGCGACCAGCGTGCTGGTTGCCGAGCCCATCGCACCCGCGATGGCCGAACTCTCGCTGGTTGAGCCCGAGGAGAGCCTCGAGCAGGTGATCCAGGGACATCAAAAAAAAACAGTTGAGCTGATTGGTGCCCTGCAGGAAAGCCCGCAGGACGAGTCCATCAAGGCAGAGCTTCGCGATTCCCTGATTGCCATGCGTGACGGCGCGGCGATCATCGACGAGCCTTCGCTAGTCTCACATACCAGCAAGGCCTTGGCCGCGCTGTCACCAAGCGGTGACGTGTCCGCGCTCACCACGCTTGCACAAGCGCTCGACGAAACGCCAAGTGCCACTGCACCGCCGCCGCTGCAGCCGGTGCCAGAATCAGAAGAAGCCATCGATGCCGAGCTTCTGGGCATCTTCATCGAAGAAGCCCGCGAAGTTCTTGACACCATAGGAGCCGCGATCCCGCAGGCGGAAGCGAGCCCGTCCGACCAGGGCGTGCTCACGACCTTGCGTCGCGGTTTTCACACGCTCAAGGGTTCGGGGCGCATGGTCGGCCTCGACAATCTCGGTGAAGCGTCGTGGGCCATCGAGCAGTTGATGAACCACTGGCTCGCAGAAGGCATGGCTGCAACGCCGGAGCTCCTGCGCCTGATCACGACCTCTGCGCATGAGCTGCGTGCTTGGGTGGACGAGATCGATAGCACGGGTCGCTCATGGCGCAAGCCTGAGGCGTTCCAGACCGCGGCTGCAGCCTTGCGCAATGAGGGTGTGTATCGCTGGACTGGCGCCAGCGAAGCTGCTGTACCGCTGGCGCAAACCGTCGAAGCGACTGAGGACATGCTCCCGACGCTGGATCTCACACTAGACCTGCCGGGCGCCGAGTCGAGTCCCACAGACACTTCCGAGCCCGCACTTGAGACAGCCGAGGCTGTCGAAGTGCCGCTGGTCCCGGACTTTGATCTGAGCCTGCCGGATCTTGATCTGCCTCAGTCCGTACCCGCTTCAGCGGCAGATGCGCCGCTCGATCTCGCGCTGGATCTCGATCTGGATCTTGGCGAGCCGATCTCCGCTGCGCCTGTGTCCGTGGTCGATCTGCCGCTGGAACCGTCCAGTCAAGGCGAGGCTGTTGCGCCCGCCGAGTTGGACGCCGCTGCGGCCGAAGATGTGAAGCAGATCGGTCCAGTCACGATCAGCGTTCCCCTGTTCAACATCTACACCGCCGAGGCCGACGAGAACCTGCGCCGGCTCAGCCAGGACTTTGCCGAGTGGTCGCATGAGCAAGAGCGGCCAGTTTCAGAACTCGCGCTGCGTCTTGCGCATACGCTGGCAGGAAGTGCTGCCACCGTCGGTGCGCGCACCATTCAAACGGTGGCGGGCCAACTCGAAGATCTGCTGCTTGTTGCCAAGCGCACACAGCGCACGTTCGACTCAGCAGGACACGCCGCGTTGGAGACGATCGCGGGCGAACTGGTGGCGATGCAACGCAGCTTTGCTTCCGGTGAATATCCGCCGGTCAGCACGCTGGCCGTTGCCTTGCTGGATGGCCTGGCCCACGTGGACGAAGTCGATCTTCCGGACCCGGTTTCCGACGTTGCGCTGGAGGCTCCGGTAATCGAGTCTGCAGCAGTGATTGACTTGGCGGATTCCGCGCAAGTCGGTGAGATCGACTTGCTGCTGGGTGATGACATCGTCGCCGAAGCACCGAGTGAGCCCGCTGAACTGCTCGAGCCCGTTGACGCGCTCGAATCGATCGACCCGCCTATGGCGCTTCCTGTCGATGCCCTGCCTGCTCTCGAGGAGCCGCCAGTCGTTGTCGAGAGCGAAGCGCTGCCGGTGACCGAACCGATTCCGGTGTCAGCGCCGGCCATCGAAGCCTCGCCCCCAGCCGCCGAACGACCGGTTATCCCTGTGACTGAAGTTCGGGGCCCGGTCGCTGCCGTCGACATGGCGCTGCTTCCTGACGTGGGCATCCGTGACGAGATCGAACCTGAGCTGTTCGAGATCTTCTCTCTTGAAGCACACGAACAGTTCCCTCAGCTCAGCGATGGCCTGCGTGCCTGGCGTGCACAGCCGACCGCCGAGCAACATCCTGCCTCGCTTCTTCGTACCCTGCACACGCTGAAGGGCAGTGCGCGGATGGCGGGTGCGCTGCGCGTCGGTCAGTCGGCACACGAGATGGAAACTCGCATCGAGCATGCCGTTGCGAGTGGCGACCACAGTGACGCGCTGTTTGACGAGCTTGAGCGCCGAAACGACCGCATGCAGCTGGTCTTTGAAGTCACCAGCGGCAACCGCCCGGAGGCCGACCTGCTGGCCGATGCCGAGCGCGCCGAGCAAGACGCAGCCACGGTGGCAACGCCCGTCGAACCCCCTGCCGCTGCCTCCGAGGTGCAGTCCGCCGCGGCGAACGTCATCAACTTCCCCGTGCGCGCGCCGGTGGCCCCCATCACGGCACCGGCGACGCCGCCTGCGACTGCGGCTGCAGCCGAAGCTGGCGGTGCGCTGGTTCGCGTCCGTGCAGACATTCTTGACCGACTGGTCAACCAGGCCGGTGAAGTCGCGATCGCGCGGACCCGCGTGGAAGCGGAAGTCGTGGGTATCCGAAATGCACTCGGCGAACTGACGGAAAACGTCAGCCGTCTGCGTACTCAACTGCGCGAACTCGAGATTCAGGCCGAGTCGCAGATTGAATCGCGCCTTGAGCAGCAGCGTCTCGATGCCGGCTTCGACCCGCTTGAATTCGACCGGTTTACGCGCCTGCAGGAACTGACCCGCCTCATCGCAGAATCTGTGAATGACGTGCAGACCGTGCAGCAGAACTTGGGCCGCTCACTTGTCGAAGCGGACCGTGACCTACTCAATCAGGCCCGACTGACCCGCGATCTGACGCAGGACCTCATGCGCGTACGCATGGTGCCCTTCGACAGCGTCTCCAACCGCCTGTATCGCGTGGTGCGTCAGGCGGGCCGGGATACGGGTAAGCGCGTCGCGCTGGATATCCGCGGTGCAGGCAATGAAGTGGACCGCGCGGTGCTGGAGCGCATGGTCGGCCCGTTCGAGCATTTGCTGCGCAACGCCGTGGCGCACGGTGTCGAGTCTGCCGAGCGCCGTGTTGCGAGCGGCAAGAGCGAGCAGGGCAACATCCAGGTGGATGTGCGCCAGGAAGGCAATGAAATCCGCATCACGTTCAGTGACGACGGCGCCGGTCTGAACCTGCCGCGCATCCGCGAGCGTGGTGTGGAGCGTGGTCTGCTCGCCGCCGACGCATCGGTCAGTGACACCGAGCTGACCGAGCTGATCTTCCAACCGGGCTTCTCCACCGCCACCGAGCTCACCGAGCTGGCCGGACGCGGCGTGGGCATGGACGTGGTCCGCGCGGAGACCGCTTCGCTGGGCGGCCGCATCTCGGTCAGTACGGATGCCGGCAAGGGCACGCAGTTCACCATCTTCCTGCCTCTGACGCTTGCTGTGACTCAGGTTGTGCTGGTGCGTGTGGGCAGCCACACCGTGGCCTTGCCTGCGGTGCTGGTGTCCGAGGTGCAGCAGCTGAAGGCGGCCGCGCTGGCTGCGGCCTACAACGAAGGCCAGGTGCTCTCGCGCGGCAAGCCTGTGGCGATGCACTACCTTGCACAGCTGATGGCGCTCGATGATGCGACGCCGGCTGCGCAGCGCTATTCGCCCGTGGTCGTGCTCGCGCAAGGCGATGAGCGCACAGCCATTCACGTGGACGAAGTGATCGGCACCCGCGAAGTGGTGGTGAAGAACATCGGCCCGCAGCTGGCACGTGTGATCGGCATTTCCGGTGCAACCGTGCTCGGCTCCGGTGAGGTGGTGCTGATCATCAACCCGCTGCCGATGGCTCAGCGCTTCGGTCATGCAGCAACAGCGCCCCACCCCTCGGCACCGCAAGATGCCGTCGTGGGCGGCGCCGTAGCCGAAATCGTGGGCGGTCGCGCTGCAGCTTCGGAGCCTTCGCAAGGCCTGCGCACGCTGCCTGTGGTCATGGTGGTAGACGACTCGCTCACGGTGCGTCGCGTGACCCAGCGCCTGCTCTCGCGCGAAGGCTTCCAGGTCGTGCTCGCCAAGGACGGCGTGGACGCGCTGCGCCAGCTGCAGGATGTGACGCCGGACGTGATGCTGGTGGACATCGAAATGCCGCGTATGGACGGCTTCGACCTGACGCGCAATGTCCGCGGTGACGCCCGCTACACCGAGCTGCCGATCATCATGATCACCTCGCGCACTGCGGACAAGCACCGCAACTTTGCGATGGAGCTGGGTGTGAACGTGTTCCTCGGCAAGCCCTATCAGGACAACGAGTTGCTGGGCCACATCCGCGGCTTCTTGGGCAGCAAGGCACCACAGCCTGCCTGACAGGACGATCCTCAATAGACGGGGCGCCTCTGGCGCCCCGTTTTTGTTTGGGTTTTCTGCTTCAGACGTTACCGGTCCAGGGCATGATCTCGGCCAGATCTTCGTCGGACCGTAGTGGTTCATTGAAGCTCAGCGCGTTGTGCCACTGGCACAGCATGTGGCCGAACTGCGCTGGGCGCACGAATTCAGCGTGCACGGTAGCGCGCTCGCTGAGCGAGACCAGCATCATCAGGATGCAGCCGGGCAGGAAGGACAGTGCAAGGCGCATGGCAGTTGCGGCAAGGAATGGGCCTATTGTGGTGCGCTGAGATTCGGCAAATTCCCCGAATAAACCCGCTTTCACGCCTCAGATGCAGCTTCCATGCCCGATGCGGCCTTGACGACCGCAAACCGCTCCAGAGTTTTCTTGCGCGCCACATCGTGGTCGACGATCGGCCGCGGATAGTCCACGCCAAGATTCACGCCGGCGGCGCGCAGCAGCATGGGTTCCATCAGATGCGGAGCGTGGATGTTCTTGTCCGGCAGCCTCGCCAACTGGGGCAGGTAGCGGCGGATGAACCTGCCCTGGGCGTCGAACTTCTCGCTCTGACTGAAGGGGTTGAAGATGCGGAAATAGGGCTGCGCATCGCAGCCCGTGCTCGCCGCCCACTGCCAGCCGCCGTTGTTGGCAGCAAGGTCAAAGTCATTGAGCTTCTCGGCGAAATAGCGCTCGCCCCAGCGCCAGTCGATGCCCAGGTCCTTGGTCAGAAAACTGGCCACCACCATCCGAAGGCGGTTGTGCATGTAGCCGCTGGTATTCAGCTGGAGCATTGCGGCATCCACCAGCGGAAATCCCGTGCGGCCCTCGCACCAGGCAGCAAACTTGGCCTCATCCGCATCCCACACGATGCGGTCGTACTCCGGTTTGAAGGATTGGGTCACCACCCGCGGGTGGTGGAACAGGATCTGGTGATAGAAGTCCCGCCAGATCAGCTCCGCCAGCCAGCGCGAGGCGCCCTCCGTGCTGTCGGTCTGCACGCGCTGCCATGCAAAGCGTGCCAGTTCACGGATCGACACTGTGCCAAAGCGTAGGTGCACCGATAAGTAGGACGGCCCCTTGACCGCAGGAAAGTCGCGCGTGTCGTGGTACTGGCTGATGCGATCGCGAAATTCATCCACCAAGGCACGTGCCCCGGCCTCGCCAGGTGCAAGGCTCATGCGGAATTCCGCGTCAAAACCCATCGAGTCCATGCTCGGCAGCCCGCCGGCCACCGCTGCCGGCAGCGGCGCGACGCGATCCAGTGCCCGTTCACTTGGGTACGCCTTGAGCTGGTAGGCGTCCAGCTTCTTGAGCCAGGCATTCTTGTATGGGGTGAAGACCGAGAACGGCTTGCTGGCCCCGGTGAGCACCTCGTCGCGCTCGAAGATGACCTGGTCCTTGCTGGTGATCAGCTGGCGGCCTTCGCTGCGAAGCGTCTGTGCCACTGCGGCATCGCGCGCGATGGCCTGCGGCTCGTAATCGTGATTGGTGAAGACTGCATCGGCGCCCAGCTCGCGGGCCAGCATCGGAATGGCTTCGCATGCCCGCGCATGGCGGGCAATGAGCGCGCTGCCACGTTCGCGCAGCGCGGCGTCAACAGGCGCCAGGGACTCCCAGATGAAGACTACGCGCCGATCCTGCCGGGGCAGGCTGTCCAGAATGTCGCGGTCGAAGATGAATGCGACAAACAGGCGCCGGCATTGCTGCGCCGCGTGATACAGCGCGGCGTGGTCGCTCAGGCGCAGGTCGCGGCGCAGCCAGACCAGACCACAGTCAAATTGTTCAGATGGCATCGAAGCGCAGATCCTAAGACGAGTTTGCGCCTCCCTCCGGCCCTCCAGCCTTGCGTCCAATTTACCCGCACTAAACTGCGGCAAATGGACCTGACCGATCACTTCCTCATCAGCATGCCTGCGATGCAGGACCCGAACTTCTCGGGTGCGGTGATCTACATGTGCGAACACACGGAGAAGGGCGCGCTCGGGCTGGTCATCAACCGGCCCAGCACCCTGACCATCGGTGGTCTGTTCAGCAAGGTGGATCTGGACCTGCAGATCGAGGTGCTGCGCGACGAGGTGGTCTTCGTTGGCGGCCCGGTGCAGAACGAGCGCGGTTTCGTGCTCCACCAGCCCCAGTTCGCCTTCAATTCCTCGCTCAAGGTCGGTGGTGAGCGGGCGCTCACCACCTCACGCGACGTGCTGGAATCGATCGGCCGTGGCGATGGCCCCCACCAGATGCTGATCTCGCTGGGCTACTCCGGCTGGTCCGGCGGCCAGCTGGAAAAGGAGTTGGCCGAAAACGCCTGGCTCACGGTCAAGGCCGATCCCCGCGTGATCTTCGACATCCCGGTGGAAGAGCGCTACAGCGCCGCCATCGGGCTGCTGGGCATCAGCCCGGCGCAGCTGGCCAGCATTGCGGGGCACGCCTGATGGCGGGCAGTGTGTCCGCCGTCCCTCCCGCAGCTACCCCGTCCTCCGCGCTTTCCGGTTCGGGCATCGTGCTCGCGCTGGACTACGGCCTGGTGCGCACCGGGCTGGCCGTGGGCAACCTCATCACCCACACCGGCCGGCCGCTCAAGACCCTGCAGGCGCTCAACCGCACGATGCTTCTCGAGCAGCTGGCACCCATCATCAAGGAGTGGCAGCCGCAGACCCTCGTGCTCGGCCTGCCCACCCACCCGGATGGGGCCGAACACGAAATGACCCGCGCTACGCGCAACCTCGCGGGCAAGCTGCGCCGCTTCGGTGTGCCCGTGGTGCTGGTGGACGAGCGCTATTCTTCCGTCGAGGGTGGGCATGACGACGCACAAGCCGCGGCGGTGATCCTGGAGCGCTACTTCGCGCAGCTGCTCAATCCCGCTGTGGATTCGCCGCCCGCCGACGCCGAACCCGCCAACGACTCCGCACCACCGGACGCGACATGACGCTGCCCGACTTCGACATTGCCTACGGACGCCTGCTGGCTGCCCTGCGCGCCCGGCCTGACCTGCCAGACGCGCTGATGATCGGCATCCACTCCGGTGGCTACTGGCTGGCCCAGAAGCTGCATGCCGACCTCGGTCTGACCACGCCGCTGGGCGCGCTGAACGTGGCCTTCTACCGGGACGACTTCGACCGCATCGGCCTGCATCCGCAGACCGCACCCACCCAGATTCCGGTGCCCACCGACAAGCGCGTGGTCTGGCTGGTGGACGATGTGCTCAACACCGGCCGAACCCTGCGCGGCGCCATGAACGAGCTGTTCGACTACGGCCGCCCGGACGCCATTCGTCTGGCCGTGCTGCTGGACCGCGGCGGGCGCGAGCTGCCCGTGGCGCCGGACGCCAGCGGCGGCACGATCGAGTTGCCCAGCCACCAACACATCAAGCTCCAGCGCAATGACGCCGGAAATCTCAGCCTGACTCTGGAGGACCGCAGCTGATGCTGTCCAAGCGACACCCGCAACTCAACAAGAACGGTGAGCTGATTCACCTGCTCACGCTCGAGGGCCTGTCCCGCGCGCATCTCAACCAGATTCTCGACACCGCCGCCAGTTTCGTGACCGTGGGCGATCAGGAGGTGAAGAAGCTGCCGATCCTGCGCGGCAAGAGCGTCTTCAATCTGTTCTTCGAGAACTCCACGCGCACCCGCACCACCTTCGAGATCGCCGCCAAGCGCCTGAGCGCGGACGTGTTCAACCTCGACATCCAGCGCAGCTCCACGGCCAAGGGCGAGACCATGCTCGACACCATCGCCAACCTGTCGGCCATGCAGGCCGACATGTTCGTGGTGCGGCACTCCAGCTCCGGCGCGCCCTTCCTGATCGCCGAGCATGTGGCCCCGCATGTGCATGTGGTGAATGCCGGAGACGGCCGACACGCGCACCCCACGCAAGGCCTGCTGGACATGTACACGATCCGCCACTTCATGGCGAGGCGCGGCAAGCAGTTCACGGATCTGCGCGTGGCCATCGTCGGCGACATCCTGCACAGCCGCGTGGCGCGCAGCGACATCCATGCCCTGTCCACGCTCGGCGTGCCCGAGATCCGTGCTGTCGGCCCGCTCACGCTGCTGCCCGGCGGCCTGGAAGAGATGGGCGTGCGCGTGTTCTCCAAGATGGATGACGGCATCAAGGACGCTGACGTCATCATCATGCTGCGCCTGCAGAACGAGCGCATGAAGGGCGCGCTGCTGCCCAGCGCCCAGGAATACTTCGAGCACTACGGGCTGACCCGTGAACGACTCGCGCTCGCTGCGCCGGGGGCGATCGTCATGCATCCGGGGCCGATGAACCGCGGTGTGGAAATCGCCTCCGAGGTGGCGGACGGCCCGCAGGCCGTGATCCTCGACCAGGTCACCTTCGGCATTGCCGTGCGGATGGCCGTGATGAGCCTCGTGGCAGGGAACAAGGCATGAAGATCCAGATCAAGGGCGGCCATCTGATCGACCCCGCATCCGGCCTGGATGTGGTCAAGGACCTGTTCATCGCCGCCGGGCGCGTGGTGGGTGTGGGCGAGGCGCCAGCCGGATTCAGTGCGAACCGCAGCATCGATGCGAGTGGCCTGACGGTGCTGCCGGGTCTGGTGGATCTCTCCGTGCGCCTGAAGGACAGCGGCTGGGGTGATGCGTCCGGAAACAGCGAACTGCGAGCTGCGGCTGCCGGCGGCGTGACGCGCGTGGTCTGCCCGCCGGACACCGACCCCATCCTGGACGAACCCGGCCTGGTGGACCGCCTCACCTACCGCATGCGCCAAGGTCATGGCGTGCAGGTGCACCCGCTCGGTGCGCTCACGCTCGGCCTGAAGGGCGAGACGATTGCCGAGATGGCGCAGCTGCGCGAAGCCGGTTGTGTGGGCATCTCCCAGGCCGACGAGCCAGTGGCCGATGCCACGGTGCTGCAGCGCGCGCTGCAGTACGCACTCACGCACGGCCTCACGGTCTGGCTGCGGCCGCTGGAAGCCAACTTGTCACGCGGCGGCGTGGCGGCCAGCGGGGCGCTCGCGTCCCGTCTGGGCCTGAGTGGCGTACCGGTGGCGGCGGAATCCATCGCGCTGCTGACCCTGTTTGAACTGCTGCGTGGCACGCCCTGCCGCGTGCACATCACGCGGCTTTCGACCGCGCGCGGCGTGGAGTTGGTGCGTCAGGCCAAGCGCGAAGGCCTGCCCGTGAGCTGTGATGTCTCGGTGCACAACCTGCACCTGACCGAAGCCGACATCGGCTTCTTCAACCCGATGTACCGACTAGACCCGCCCCTACGCACCCAGCGCGACCGCGACGCGCTGCTGGCGGGCCTGGCGGACGGCACGATCGACGCAGTGTGTTCGGACCACCGTCCCGTGGCTGACGACGACAAGACTCTGCCTTTCGGCGAAGCCGTGCCTGGCGCCAGCGGCGTGGAACATCTGCTGCCGCTCATGCTCAAGTGGGCGCATGCGCATCAGCGCCCCCTGGCCGACGTGGTGCGCCTGATCGCCGGCAACCCGGCACGCATTGCCGGGGTGAACGGCGGCTCGCTGCGCGTGGGTGAGCAGGCGGATCTCTGCGTCCTCGACACCCGCGCCATGCAGTTGGTCAGCCGCGAGACCATGGTGTCGGCCAGCCGCGCCACACCCTGGCTGGGCTACGAGCTGCCCGGCGCCGTGCGCGCCACGCTGGTGGCCGGCCAGGTGGTCTGGGAGCGCACGGCCAGCGGCGAGCCGGCCGCCAGCCCCTTGGCTTGAAGCGGGCGGGCGCATCGTGCTGACCTGGGTCAGACTCATCACGCACCTGCTGGGCGGCTGGTTCACCTCGGCCGTGCGATTTCCCAAGCTCGATGCCGCCGGGCGCGACCATGAGGTGCGCCGCTGGACGCAGGGGCTGCTGTCCATCCTGCGCATCCAGCACCGCGTGGAAGGCGCCTTGCCGGATGGCGCCTGCGCGATTGCGGCCAACCACATCAGCTGGCTGGACATCTTCATCATCTTTGCCGTGCGCCCCGTGAGTTTCGTCAGCAAGGCCGAGGCCGGACAGTGGCCGGTGGTCGGTACCCTGGTCAAGGCCGGCGGTACCGCCTTCATCGACCGCGGCAAGCGCCATGCCGTTCATGCCGTCATCCACAGCCTGATCGACAAGCTGCATGCCGGGCGCAGTGTGGCCTTCTTCCCGGAAGGCACCACCACCGATGGCGGTGGCCTGCTGCCCTTTCACGCCAACCTGTTCGAGGCCGCACGCCGCGCACCGGCGCCGGTGGTGCCCATCACCATCCGCTACCGCCTGCGCGGCGCACGCTGCGAGGCCGCTGCCTACATCGGCGAGCTGACCCTGGTGCAGTCGATCAGCCAGCTGATCAAGAACCCCGGCATCGAAGCCGAGGTCATCATCCACCCCGCCATTGATCCCGACGAGAACACCACCCGCCACCAGCTGGCCGAGCGGGTGCGCGATGTGATCGGCAGCCGGCTGTAGGCGGCGAGCTCCCGCGCATCTGGACGGGGGTGCGGCCGAGCAGATTGCGGCGCCTGCGCAGACGGGGTCCTCGCTGAATCTGTCTCAATATTTAAATCATTTTCGGACATAAGTCTAGTGTCCACAGAAATGCCAGTTATCGCGCACCCAGTGCGGGAAGTGGCATATTCTGCAAATAGAAATCATCCTTTTTCGGACTGATTTTCATCACTGGAGGCATGGGCCGCGCGCACCCCCCGCTGCAACCCGCGCCAGCGTGCCTCCCGCGAGCACGGCATTGATGCCGTCATGTTCAGCGCCCAGACTGCCTGCACCGCACGCAGGGAGCCCGTCATGCGCATTGCCATCCAGTACACGCCCGAAACCCTGGCCATGGGCGACAAGCCCAGCTTCGTCTCCGCCACCGACGGCGACACCCCCACCATCCAGACACCCATCCGCATGCTCGGCATGGACGCCCCCGAGCTGCACTACGGCGGCGCCACGGAATCCAACCCCGGCAAGTTCGACGCGGCGTTTGCCGGGTTTCTGGCCGGCAAGGGCAAGTCACTTGACGCTGGCCTGAAAGCGCACCTGGCCGAGCGGCTGGACGGCTCGGCGAGCACCCGCCACATCGAAGCCGGCGCCGCCGCCTTCGCCCACTATCAGGCCATGGTGCAGGAGCGCCTGGAGCGCGTGAGCGAATCCACCGGCAAGCCGCTCACCCCGCGCAAGCTCTTCACCATGGTGTCCAGCGACGTGTTCGACAAGTACGGCCGCATGCTTGCCTACGTGGCGCCCGCCTACACCAAGGAAGAGCGCGAGGCCATCCCGCCGGCCAAGCGCCCCAGCTTCAACCTGCAGATGATGCAGGACGGCCACGCCACCTCGCTCATCATCTACCCCAACATCCCCAAGCCGGCCGACCTCGAACTGGTCTTCAAGGCCATGAAGACCGCCCGCGCCAAGCGCCGCGGCCTGTGGAAGTCCGCCAAGCCCGTGCTGCACGGCTTCGAGTTCCGCTGGATCGTCGACACCCTCAACGGCAAGCGCAGCGGCCCCGACCGCTTCTGCGGCGACTTCACCACCGGCAAGCTCTACCTGCCGCAGCACTACTACAAGGTCCCGCCGGAGGCGCGCATGTGGTTCATGCAGGCCGATGCCGGCGACGCCATGGCCCTGGGGTTTGAGTTGCAGACAGGGTGAGCGCGCGGTTCTGGGGCCCGCGCTCGAAGGGCGAGATCGGCTCCTTGTGCGGCTTTCCAGGCCAAAGTGGCTGGAAAGCCGCATGGGACAAGCGGGAAGACTTCGCTGAGTCAGCAGCCGAGCTCGTACAGCACATCCGGGCAGCCCTCCTCGTTGCCGCTCCCATCGCCAAACTCGATGGCCACAAAGTCGTGGCGTTCGTAGAAGCGCCGGGCGCCTGTGTTCTGCGCGAAGGTGTAGAGCCGCACCGGTCGGGGCAGGTCGCGTAAAGCTGCAGCGAGCAAGGCGCTGCCGATGCCTTGGCCGACGACGTCGGGGTCCAGGTACAGGTGGTCGATCCACGCCTGCGCCGCGCCGCCGGGCGCGGGCGTTTCGATGCTGGTCGCGCAGAAGCCGAGTACGCGCCCATGCGCCACCGCGACTCGCGCCCCGCCGGCCGGCAGCAGCACAGTGGCGATCCACAAGCGCACGTCGTAGTCCGGATGCGCCAGCGGTGCAAACGCCACATGCGTGCGGCGCGAGGCGAGGTAGATGTCGGCGATCGCATCCGAATCGGCAGGCGTTGCATTGCGGATTCGGACATCCAATGTGTCTGTCTGCAGGTCGTCGGTCATGAGTGTCGATAGCAGTAGCGGGTCCAGCTTCTTGATGGTGCTCTCCAGCTTCCGGTCGTACCAGCGATCGTTCGGGTCCAGGCCTCGGCGCGACTTGCGCTCGTACTCATCAATGAACTGCCCCATCGCCAGCGCCATCCGTTTGAGTTGTCGGGGGGTAGTCATCAGTGGCCACGCCCCTTCAGCTTCATGTAGGCCCGGGTGGACTTGCTGATTGCTGTCCACCGGGCGCGTTCAGCCTGCCGTTGCAGAGGTGTGCGCGTTTCGCGCGCGGCTTCGCGCAGCAGCTTGTGATAGTTCAGCAGCCGGTCGGCGGGCAGGGCGGCGCGCACGGCGCAGCCGGGTTCGTCCTTGTGCTCGCAGTCGCGGAAGCGGCAGTGCAGGGCGAGCTGGGCCACATCCTCGAAGCTTGCGGCCACGTCCTCGGCGTCGGCATCGGGGGCCAGTGACCGCAGGCCGGGGGTGTCGATGATGCAGCCGCCCAGACCGAGCGCCACGCTGGTGAGGTGCAGGCTGCGTGCGGTGGTGGTGTGCCGGCCGCGTGAGTCGTCCGCGCGGTTGGCGCCGGTGTCCTGTGTGGCGCTGCCCGTCAAGGTGTTGGTGAGCGTGGACTTGCCGGCGCCGCTGGACCCCATGAGCACGGCGGTCTGGGACAGGCCCAGCCAGGGGGCGAGGCGTGCGCAGACGTTGGCGTCGCGGCCGTCCACCGCCAACACCTCCACATGGCCGGGCACGCGGGTGCGGATGGCGTCGATGGCCTCATCGGCCGGATGTACCGGCGCGTCGGCCTTGGTGAGCACGATGACCGGCGTGATCTGGCTGGTGTGCGCGATGGCGAGATAGCGCTCCAGGCGGCGCAGGTTGAAGTCGTGGTCCAGGCCCATGACGATCAGCAGGCAGTCGATGTTGGCAACCACCGTATGGCGTACGCCGTCGCGTCGGGTGATGCTGTTGTGC
Organism: Piscinibacterium candidicorallinum; assembly: GCF_047549485.1. Classification (GTDB taxonomy): domain Bacteria; phylum Pseudomonadota; class Gammaproteobacteria; order Burkholderiales; family Burkholderiaceae_C; genus Piscinibacterium; species Piscinibacterium candidicorallinum. The sequence continues at coordinate 958,337 of NZ_CP180191.1, forward strand.
GGTGGCACCTGCGCGGCAATCCAGGGGGTGCTGTCGCCATCGGGCACGGCGGTGGCCACCCAGTCGCCCACGGCCAGGGAGCGCTGCGCGATCGCAAGGCGCTGCAGCAGCGCGGGCAGGGGGCGGGCGCTGAAGCTGCGCTCGCCGTCGTGCAGCACGGCCGTTTCGCGGTGGACTTCCACCACGCGGCAATACGGCCACTGGGTGTCGGCCGCGGGGTTCAAGGCAATCAGATCGCGCGCCATGGCCGGGTTCAGGCCCAGGCGCGCCAGTTTGGCAAAGTGTTCAGGGGTCATGTCGATTCAGAAACGGTGTGACTCTCGCTGCGCAGGTTCGACACGAAGCACAACGCTTCGGCCGCGCGCAGCCCTTGCCGCATGCCGATGCGGCGGTCAGTGACCGTCTTGGGGTGACGCCGCTTTCGCAAGGCGCAGCATCACGCCGCCGGCGCGGGCCGGCGCACGGGTGCGCAGTGCTTCAGCAGGAATTCAGGTGGGTGCAGACCGGCCTGGGCCGATCCATCCGGCACCCCGGCGCAGCTCAGCGAGCGCGCAGAACCCCAAGGCGGGCACGGGCGTGGGTGTGTGCAAGATCAGCCATGTCGTGCTCCTGAGAGTGGGGTTGAGGTGGGTGGCGTGTCACCACGCCAAAGCCGCATCGTCGCAGCGCACGCGTGGCGCGTCAATGCGGGGTGTTGCCATCAAGCATGGCCTCGCGATGCCGCTCAGGTGCCCAAAGCCTGCTTCAGCGCAGCCAGTTCGTCTTCCAGCGCCTGCACCCGCGCAGCGAGCACGCGCACCTGGTCGCGCAGCTCATCGTCACCGCTGCTGGGGCTTGTGGCCGCCGCTGGACCGGCCATCGGAAGGTCCGGCTCACCGCATAGCAAGTGCACCCAGCGGGCTTCACGTGCGCCCGGCGCCTTGGGCAGCAGCCGCACCAGCGCCTGCGGCGCAAAGGGCTGGGCGGTATCCATGCGCTCGGCCAGTTCATTGAGAAAGACCTCGGCACTGCCGGTGTCGGCAAAGCGGTGCAGGCGTTCGCTGTTGATGCGCAGCTCCGCCGCCGTCTGCGGCCCACGCAGCATCAGGGTGGCCAGCAGGGCCACGCTCTGACTCGGCATCTTGAGCGCCCGATCGGTGTTGTGGGCAAAGCGCATGACCTTCGCACCGCTGGATTCCGTCACCAGCGATAGGCTGCGCAACTCATCGAGCGCCTCCTGCACCTGCGCGTCGGTGAGGGACATGACCGGGTCGCGGCTGGTCTTCTGGTTGCAACCCGCTACCAGCGAGTTCAGCGAGAGCGGATAGGTGTCGGGCACAGTGCGCTCTTTCTCGATGAGCACACCCAGCACTCGGGCTTCGATGGCAGTCAGCAGTCTCATGCAGCGGATTATCTCGCCTGCGTCCGCCGCATCGACCGGTCGGCAATCAGTGCCGCCAGGCCACCTGCGGCTACCGCGCCCAGCAGGCCGGTGAAGCCCCAGGTAGGTGCCCACTTGAGCATGAGCCCGCCCAGCGCCGGGGCCAGCATGCCGCCCAGGGTGTAGCTCAGCACCAGCACCGAGGTACCGGAGACCAGCGCCGTACCCGTGTTGCGGGTGCCAATCTCGATCATGGCCAGGGTGTAGAGGGCGCCGCCCGCACTGCCCCAAAGGAACGCGATGCCCCAGGCCAGCCAGGTCGTGCTGGCGGCCAGCGGCAAGAGCAGCGTGCCCGCCAGTGTCACGGCTGCACAGCCGATGAACACTGCACGGCGCGAGATGCGATCAGCCAGCTCGCCCAGCGGCCACATCATCAGGGACGAGCCCAGGCCGCTGGCCGAGAGCAGCAGCGCAGCCGCCGCAGCCGTGAAGCCCAGCGCCAGCCCATACACAGGCAGCAGGCTCGTGATGCCGCTTTCAAAGAAGCCGCCCACGAAGCCCGCGATCATGATGACCGGAGCGGCTTTGACCGCGGTGAGGATGCCGCGCAGTCCAAGGTGGTGGTGGCCGTCGTGGGTGTCTGCAGCATGGACATGCGGCAAGTCCGGGACCAAGTAGGTGGCCAGCAGGCCGGCGCCGATCAGCGCGAGCGCAAGCCAGGGCGCCACGGGGTTGGCCGTGCCCACCCAGGCCAGCAGCGCCGGGCCGACCACGAAGGTGGTGCCCACCATCGTTTCAAACAGGCCGACAAAACGCCCGCGGCGATCAGGGGGGGCCAGTTCGGCCACGGTGGCCTCGGCCGCGATCCAGCGCAGCGATGAGGCCACGCCGGCCACGAAGTACAGACCGGCCCACAGCCATGGCGAATCGACCAGCGCGATCACCACGAACGCGGCAAAGGGCACGGCTGCAGAGACGATCAGAGACCGCCGCTTGCCGAGCTGATCCACCCAATGGCTTGCAAACGGTGTGGCCACGAGTACTCCAGCCCAGGCGGTCGCAGTGAACAAGCCGACCACATCGGGCCCGAGCCCGCGCCCTGCGAGCGTGAGCACCAGCAGCGGGCCAAACATGAAGTAGCCGGCCAGCTCCAGGAAGGTGGACAGGAAGATGCCCCACAGCCCGCGACGGCGCGTGTCTGCATTGAGCGCCTGTGCAGGCGCGGGAACGGACTGGATCTGCATGAGAGAGGCCGGGAGAGGCGTGCTGTTGTTTCTGTGCGCTCCCCGGTCATGCAGGGTGCGCTGTTTCAGGCAGTGTATTTGTGCAATTGTCAGAACGCCGTGAAACTATTGTTCACGCCAATGAGCTAATGCAGAGCCATGCCCAACTTTGTCGAACTGGTTGCAACCTTCCAGGAAGTCGCCTCGGCGCGCAGCTTCAGCACGGCCGCCCGGCGCCTGTCGGTGTCACGCGCGGCGGTGTCGCAGCATGTGGCGCGGCTCGAGCAGCGTCTGGGCGTGACACTGCTCACCCGCAACACACGCAGCGTGAACCTCACGGATGAGGGGCGGCAGCTCTTGCAGCGCACCGCGCCCCTGCTTGCGGAGGTGGCGGCCCTTGAGGCCGGGTTTCTGCGGGCAGGTGGAGAGATCAGCGGGCGAGTTCGCGTGGAGATGCCGGAGTTCGTCGGCGTGCGTCTGGTCGCGCCCCGGCTGGCACCTTTTCTCGAGGCGCATCCGGGGCTGCAACTCGACCTGCGCCTGAACGAGCGCATTGATGACAAGCCTGCAGGCAGCGCAGACATCTACGTGCGCGGCACGCTGCCCGATCTGGCCAGCCTGCGCTACAAGCCGCTGGGGAAGTTCAGCTATCTGCTGGCGGCCTCGCCTGACTACCTCGCGCGGCATGGCACACCCAAGCGGCCGGAAGACCTCCGCGAGCATCTGCTGATCGACTACGTGGAGGAGCCCAGCGGGCGGCCCTATCCCTGGGAGCTGGTCCCGGTCCGCGCTCGGGCGCAGACCAAGCCGGTAGTGATCGACGGCCCCATGCGACTCATGGTCAACAACACGGATGCGGCGCATGCCGCGGCCCTTGGGGGGTGCGGCATCGTCGGGGAGTTCGAGCCGGCCTTGCGCCCGCGCATCGCCAGCGGAGAGCTGGTGCAGGTACTGCCGGGCTGGCGCAGCCCGGCCTACCCGCTCTATGTGCTCTGGCCGGCCGGCCGTGGTGTACCGGCCCGTGTGGATGCGGTTGTTCGCTTCCTGCTGGAGGCTTTCAAATCAGCAGGGCAGCTATGAACAGACCGATCATCATGAACACGATCACTACCTTGGCGATCATGCCCAACATGATGCCCAGCCAGGTGGCGATGCCCACCTTCACGGCGCGTTCATGGTCCTGCCGGTCGAGGTACTCGCCAATGGCTGCGCCCACCAGCGGCATGAACAGGATGCCGACGATGCCCATGAACAGGCCCACCACGGTGCCGATCGCCGCGCCAAGGATGGCGAGATTGCTGGCGCCCACCTTCTTCGCACCCAGCAGGCCAGCCACGTAGTCCATCACCCAGGCCACCACGGCCAGCACGGTGATGATCCCCAGTGTCCAGCCGCCCACCTGCGTGAAGTCGCCGATCCAGGCGCCCAGCCAGATGCCGGCCAGCACCAGGATGGTGCCGGGCAGGGCAGGCAGCACGGTGCCGGCCACGCCGATCACGATCAAGGCCACGGAAAGAACCCACAGCAGGGTGGTGGTCACGTCATCAACTCCATCATGCGATTGCGTCCACGCCGGACACCTGCGCAGTCTGCCAGTTCCCGCGCCTGCCGAGGGTTTGCGAGTGGGTGGGTGCGACGAGTGCCTGCAGGGCGTGACGCAGCGTGCCCGGCTGAAGATGAGCGCCCTCCTAGAATCACGCGATGTACGCATTTTTTGAAGAAGACGGCAGTTACAAGGCGGGTCGGGTGCTCTCCAGCACGGACGCGGCGCTGCAGATCGAACTGCCCAGCGGCAAGCGCAGCAAGGTCAAAAAGACAGCTGTGGTGTTCGAATTCGCCAAACCCGAGCCACAGGCGCTGATGGATCAAGCCGCGCAGGAAGCCGAAGGCATTGACCTCGATTTCCTGTACGAGCTGCTGCCCCAGGAAGAATTTGGCGCGCTGGACTTCGCGCCCGAGTACTTCGGCGGCAACCCCACCAGCGCGCAGCAGGCCGCACTGGTGCTGCGCCTGCACGGCGCACCGCACTACTTCCATCGCAAGGGCAAGGCCCGCTACAAGCCGGCGCCACCGGAGATTCTCAAGGCCGCCAAGCTGGCCGTGGAAAAGAAGGCCGCGCAGGAAGCGCGCCGCTTGGAGATGGTCGAGGAAATCAAGGCCGGCCAGATGCCGCCCGAGGTCGCCGCAGCCATGCCCGGCATACTGTTCCGGCCCGACAAGAACGGCATCGCCTACAAGGCCCTGTCAGAGGGCGCCGCGGCGCTGGGCGTTCACCCGGCGCGCCTGGCCGTGGAGCGCGGTGCGCTCAAGAGCGCCTTTGATCTGCACATGCAGCGCTTTCTCACGGCCGCCTTCCCCAAGGGCCCGGGCCACGCGCCGCTGCCAGAACCCAAGCTGCCGAGCCTGCCCGTGGCCGCAGTGCAGAGCTTCTCGATCGATGACATCACCACCACCGAGATCGACGACGCCTTCTCGGTGCAGTTCAACGCCGATGGCACGGCGCGGGTAGGCATCCACATCGCTGCGCCGGGCGTGGCCATTGCGCCGGGCGATGCCATCGACAGCGTGGGCCGTGCGCGCATGAGCACCGTGTACATGCCCGGCGACAAGATCACCATGCTGCCGGACGCCACCGTGCAGGCCTTCACGCTGGAAGAAGGCCGCACCATGCCCGCGGTGAGCCTGTACTTCACGGCCGGGCCCGATGGCGCGGCCACTGACTTTGAAACGCGCATCGAAGCGGTGCCTGTGGCCGCCAACCTGCGACACAACCTGCTCGATGAACTGGTGACGGCCGAGTCACTCGATGCGCGCAGCGGCAGCTACCCCTTTGCGCAGGAACTCGCCCTGCTCTGGCGCGTGGCGCAGTGGATGAGCGGCGAGCGCGATCGCGTGCGCGGCAAGCCCGAGCACAACAACCGCGCCGACTTCTCGTTCTACGTCGACTGGGCCGCAGATGCGCCGACCGATGCCAGCAAGGCGACGGTCCGCATCGAAACCCGCCGCCGTGGCGCGCCGCTGGACAAGATCGTGAGCGAACTCATGATCCTGGCCAACAGCACCTGGGCGCGCCAGCTGCACGAGGCGCGTCTGCCGGGCATCTTCCGGGGCCAGGTGGCCGGGCGCGTGCGCATGAGCACACATGCCGGTCCGCACGAGGCCATGGGCGTGCTGCACTACGGCTGGTTCACCAGCCCCCTGCGGCGCTACAGCGATCTGGTGAATCAACGCCAGCTCCTGGCACTGGTCGAGCATGGCGCGGTGGCCGCGCTAAAGGCCCCCTTCAAGCCCAAGGACGCGGATCTCTTTGCCGTCATCTCGGCCTTTGACGCCGCGTACACCAGCTACGCCGAATTCCAGAGCCAGATGGAACGCTTCTGGTGCCTGCGCTGGGCGCAGCAGCACATTGCCGCCGGCGACTCCCGGGTGGTGGATGCCGTCGTGGTCAAGGACGACCTCGTGCGCCTGGCGCGCGCGCCGCTGTATCTGCGTGTGGCGGGCGTACCCGTGGGCGAGGGCTTCGGCCGTGGCCGGCCCGTGCGCATCGAGCTGCTGAGCTGGGACGAGATCGACTTGGCTGTGGAAGCCCGCTACGTGGGCGAGGGCGGCTCCGCCCAGGCCGAAGATGTGGATGAGGCCGAAGAGGACGCCCCCCACGCCGTGGATGCTGTCGCCTTGCCCGAGGTGGACGCCGATGCCAACGCCGCACCTGCACCTGCGGCATCGGGCGCCGGCGCGGCATGAGGATGCCGAGGCCCGCATAGAATCCCTGCGCCGTGTCTGCCGCACTCACCGCCCACCCGCTGCTCGAGCCTGTCTTTGCACGCCGTAATCGCGTGCTGATGGGCGCACTGCTGTTTTCCGCGGCCTTGCATGGCGGGCTCATGCTGCTCAAGTTCACGGCGCCGGAGACCTACCAGCGCCTGATCGGCCAGTCGCCGCTGGAAGTGGTGCTGGTCAACGCCAAGCACAGTAACGCGCCCGTGGTGCCCCAGGCCCTGGCTCAGGTGAACCTGGATGGCGGTGGCGACAACGAGCAAGGGCTGGCCCGCTCGCCGCTGCCGGATTCCGGCTTTGTGCAGGACGGCACCGATCTGCAGCAGGTCAAGGCCCGGGTGGCCGAGCTGGAAGCCGAGCAGCGGCGCCTGCTGGCCGCCCTGCAAGACCTGAACACTGCAAAGAGCGCCGTGCAGCAGGAGGTCCGTGATGCCGTGCAGGCCAGTCAGACCACCGAGGACGAAAGCGCGCTGGCGCGCAAGATTGCCGCGCTGGAAAAGCGGGTCGAGGACTACAACAAGCGCCCGCGCCGCAAGTTCATCACGCCCTCCACGCGCGAGGTGGTCTATGCCGGCTACTACGTCAACTGGCGCGAGCGCATCGAGAAGGTCGGTACCGAGAACTATCCCGCTGAAGCGCGCGGCAAGATCTATGGCGACGCCATCGTCACCGTGAGCATCCTGGCCAACGGGCAGATCGAGTCAATCGATGTGGATCGCGCCTCCCACCCCGTGCTCAAGAAGGCGGCCGAGCGCATCGTCAAGCTGTCGGGTCCGTTCAAGCCCTTCACGCCAGAGATGGCGGCGCAGTACCAGGTGTTCGTGATCACGACTCGCTTCGTGTTCACGCGTGGCGAAGGTTTCGAGACCCGCAACCCGCAATGAGCGCGAGTGCCGTGGATCGCTACGCCGTGCTCGGCAACCCAATTGCCCACAGCAAGAGCCCGGCCATCCACAGCGCGTTTGCAGCGCAGACCGGCCAGCGGCTCAGCTACGAGCGCATTGAGGTCCCGCTGGATGCCTTCGCTGCTCGTGTGGGTGAGCTGATCGCTGCCGGTTACCTGGGCTTCAACGTCACCGTGCCCTTCAAGGAGCAGGCCTTTGCCCTTGCACAGCGGCGCACACCGCGCGCGCAGGCGGCCGGGGCCGTGAACACTCTGATGCCCACGTCCGACGGGCTGCTGGGTGACAACACGGACGGTGCCGGCCTGGTGGCCGACTTGCAGCGCCTGGGTGTGCAGCTCGCGGGTGCGCGTGTACTGCTGCTGGGCGCCGGCGGGGCCAGCCGCGGCGTGATCCTGCCGCTGCGCGAGGCGGGTGTCGCGCGCATCGCCATTTGCAACCGCACGGCCGACAAGGCACAGGCCTTGGCCATCGAATTCGGCATTGCAGTGCAAGCCGCCGAGTCGACGGACACGCCCTACGACGTGGTGATCAACGCCACGTCCGCCGGGTTGGCGGGGGCTCTGCCGCCCCTTCCGACAGGCGCAGTGGCTGTGCACACCTTGGCCTACGACATGCTCTACGGCGCGCAACCCACCGCCTTCATGCAGCACTGCAGCGGGCTGGGTGCGCGCGTGGCCGACGGACTGGGCATGCTGGTCGGGCAGGCGGCCGAGAGCTTTGCGCTCTGGCGCGGCGTGCGTCCGGATGCGGAACCCGTGCTGGCGCAGCTGCGCGCCGCCATGAAGGACTGAACATGGCGCGAGGCGGCGTCCTGGCACGAAGCGCTCGCGCCCTGCGGCGTGGCGTGGTGCTGCTGATCGGCGCCGCTGTGCTCATGGCCGTGATGTGGCACCTTTGGGTACTGGCCTGTCTGGTGTGGTGGAAGTGGATGCCGGTGGAAAGCACCGCCTTCATGCGCCGCGAGGCCGCCGCGCTGCGCGAGAAGGACCCGAAGGCCGAGCTCAAGCACCGCTGGGTGGACTTCGAGCGCATCAGCCCACACCTGGGCCGCGCCGTGATTGCCGCCGAAGACGCCAGCTTCCCGGACCACGAGGGCGTCGATTGGGAGGCCATCGAGAAGGCCTACGAAAAGAACTCGCGCAAAGGCAAGGTGGTGGCGGGCGGCTCGACCATCACCATGCAGCTGGCCAAGAACCTGTTCCTCTCGCCGGACCGCAGCTACATCCGCAAGGCCGAGGAAGTCATCATCACCTACATGATGGAAGCCGTGCTCGACAAGCGGCGCATCCTGGAGATCTATCTCAACAGCGTGGAGTGGGGCGTGGGCGTGTTCGGCGCCGAGGCGGCGGCGCGGCATCACTACGGCATCTCGGCCGCACAGCTCAACAGCTGGCAGGCGGCGCGGTTGGCCGCCATGCTGCCGCGTCCCAAGTTCTACGACCGCAACCGCGGCAGCGGTTTTCTTGCGCGCCGGGCGGCGGCCATCCAGCGCTTCATGGGTGATGTCGAACTGCCCTGAAGACGAGCTTGCCGGCACGGCCCTCGCCCGGCCTCGCACGCATCCGGCCCGTGGTCGCCGGCGGGCCTGTCTCGTCATGCGGCGCACATAAGATCGAGCGCCTTCTCCTCCCACTGAGTTCATGGCTGCCGTCCGCCCCGTCATCGTCCGCTTCCCCGCCCTGGGGGACACGGTTCTGCTCACCACGCTGATCCGCGCGCTGGCCCTGCGCTACGGCACCCCGGTGGATCTGCTCGCCTCCGGCGGCTGGGTTGAGCCGCTGCTCGCCCACAACCCGCACGTGGGCGAGATCCAGCTCATCAGCAGCCGCCGCGCGCCGTATGCGCTCACGCCCAGCCAGTGGGCGGCCGTGAATTGGCTCAAGGCCCGGCCGAACGCGCCCATCTACTACTGCGAGCGTGATCCGCACAGCGCGCGGCTGGTGGCCCGCGCCGTGACGGACGAAGCCCGCTTCGTGCGCGCCTGGGACCACTGGAACGACCCGCACCTGCACTGGGTGGAGTGGTGGCTGCAGATTGCCAACCTCACGCCCGCCTGTGTGCAGCCTGCACCGCCACCGGTGGATGCGCCGGCACTCACGGCGCTCTATCCGAGCGAGAGCGACCATGCCGAATGCGCCCGCTGGATCAGCGCCCAGGGCTGGGGCAATGCGCCGCTGGTGCTGCTGCAGCCCGGCCACAAGAAAACCTCCAAGCGGGGCCGCATTGCCACGGCCGACCATGACAAGCACTGGCCGGCCGAGCGCTGGGCCGCGGTGATCCGTGGCGTGCTGGAGCATCTGCCGGCCGCGCGGGTGCTGGTCTGCGGCTCGCCGCGCGAGCATGGGCTGGTGCAGGAGGCCATCGACGCCGCGGGGCAAGGCTTTGACCTTGCCGGCCGCGCCGTGAATCTGGCGCGTGACCTGCCGCTGCCGCGCCTGATGGCGCTCTCGGCCCGTGCGCACAGCATGATCTCCGTGGACACTGGCCCTGCGCATGTGGCCGCCGCCATGGACTGCCGCCTGGTGGTGCTGTTTGGCGGCTTCGGCTGGTCGCGCTGGAAGCCACGTGCGCCGTCGGGCCGCGTGGCGGCGCTCGGGCCGAGTGCAGAGGGCGCTGCCAAGGTGGCGGACATTTCCGTGGCGCAGGTGCTAAGCGCGTGGCGCGAGCTTGTGGCCTGAGGCCCGTGCTTCTGCCGATGCGCGTGGGCCGAGTGTGGTGCGACCCACACGGATGAGGCGCGGCCCGCGCACCATGCCGGCTGACAGCGGAGCGTCATGACCCGGCCCCTAGAATCGGCCCCATGACCGAGCAGACTGCCATCGACGAGCGCGAAGCAGCCGCCAGCGACCGCCTCGACCCCGAGGACGCCGGCCGCGCGCTCACGGCTGTCGAATCCCTGCTCGCGCGGCATCGGGCCCGCTTTGTCGAGCTGGTCGAGCGTGACGAGCAGGGCCAGGCGCTCAAGCACGAACCCGCGGTCGACTACCTGACCGAGCTGCGCTGGGTGCTGGAAGACATGCACCCGGCCGACGTGGCCTACGTGCTCGAAGCCCTGCCGGTGGATGACCGCCTGGAGGTCTGGAAGCTCGTCCGCGAAGTCGGCAGCTCGCACGACGAAGGCGAGATCCTGCTCGAAGTCTCGGACAGCGTCCGCGAGACCCTGATCGGTGCGATGAACCGCGCCGAGCTGGTCGAGGCGGTCGAGTCCCTGGACGCCGACGAGGTGGCCGACCTCGCGCCCGATCTGCCGCGCGAGGTGGTGGAAGAGGTGGCCGCCGCGCTGCCGCTGGAAGAGCGCGAGCAGCTGCGCGCCGCCATGTCCTACCCCGAGGACTCCGTGGGCGCGCGGATGGACTTCGAGATGGTCACCATCCGTGACGACGTCACGCTCGAGGTGGTGCTGCGCTATCTGCGCCGCTTTGACGCCCTGCCGGACCACACCGACCAGATCTTCGTGGTCGATCGTGACGAGCGCTTCATGGGCGCGCTGTCCCTGCAGCTGCTGGTGGTCACGGAACCGGAGCGCGAGGTCAAGGACGTGATGCAGCAGGACGTGCTGCAACTCGGGCCCCTGGATGACGTGGGCGACGCCGCCGCCGCCTTCCAGCGCTATGACCTCGTGTCTGCCCCGGTGGTGGACGCCGCCGGCAAGCTGGTGGGCCGCCTCACGGTGGACGAGGTGGTGGACGTGATCCGCGAAGAGGGCGAGGAGCAGGTGCTGGCCGGCGCCGGTCTGCGCGAGGAAGAAGACATCTTCTCCAACCTCTGGGACTCCATCCGCAACCGCGCGCCCTGGCTGCTGCTCAACCTGTTCACCGCCGGCTTTGCCGCCTGGGTGGCCTCGCGCTTTGACGCGACGGTGGAGAAGATCGTGGTGCTCGCCTTCCTGATGAGCATCGTGGCGGGCATTGGCGGCAACTCCGGCAACCAGACCATGACCCTGATCATCCGCTCATTGGCCACCGGGCAGGTGACGCCGACCAATGTGCGGCGCCTGGTGCAGAAGGAGCTGCTGGTCACGCTCATGATCGGCCTGGGCGGCGGCGCCATTGCCGGCCTGTTTGCCTGGGCGCTGTCGGGCAGCCTGGGCCTGGGCGGCGTGATGTGGGCCGCCATGCTGCTCAACCTGCTGGTGGGCGCAAGTGTCGGCATGGCCGTGCCGATCGTGCGCACCCGCCTGGGCTACGACCCGGCGCTCGGTTCGAGCGTGTTGCTCACCTTTGCCACGGACACCATGGGCTTCTTCATCTTCCTGGGCCTGGCCACCCTGTTCCTGCTTTGAGCGCTGCTGTGAGCACCACGGCAGACAGCCCCCTGACGCTGGCCGAGTTCGGCAGCCTGAGCACCGAGCGGCTCATCGTCCGGCCGGTGGAAGAGGGCGATCTGCCCGACCTGCTCGCCGTCAATGGCGACGCCGAAACCACCCGCTTCCTGCCCTATGCCGCCTGGCGCCACCTGGACGACGCCCGAGCCTGGTTGCAGCGCATGCGCGGCATCGAGGCCAGCGGCACCGCGCTGCAGCTGGTGGTGGAGCAGCGCAGTGACGGGCGCGTGATCGGCACCGTGCTGCTGTTCAAGTGGGATGCCGCGAGCGCGCGCATCGAACTCGGCTACGTGCTCGCCCGCAGCCACTGGGGCCAGGGCCTCATGCACGAAGCCCTGCGCGGCGTCTGTGCCCGCCTATTCAGCGCCCTGGCCATCCGCCGCATCGAGGCCGAGGTGGATGTGGCCAACACCGCCAGCCACCAGCTGCTGTTGCGCCTGGGCTTTGCGGTGGAAGGGCGCCTGCGCCAGCGTTGGGTGGTGCGCGAGCGCTGCTATGACGTGCATCTGTACGGCCTGCTCGCTACCGATCCAGGCCCGGACTTCAAGGGCTAGATGTCCATTTCATGCGGTTCTTCAGGTCGAAATGGCTGGAGATCCTCATGGGACAAGCGAAAACGCGTGCGCCGATTCACCCTGCGCCGGGTACTGCGCATCCAAGGCGTGCAGCACCGTCGTGACCTGGGCCGCAATCAACACTGAAGGAGTGCGCCGCTTGACCTGCGGCCGCCCAATGTCCGTCAACCAGGGCAGGTGGGTCTGAAGCACCTCGCGGTACAGGAACAGCAGCGCATTCAGCGCCTGGTTGTGCGTGGACGCCTACACCCCGCGCTCGTTGGCGAGCATGGCCAGATCGGCCTGAACATCTTGCGCCGCCATCTCCCGGGGGTGGCGCATGGCCCCAGACCGGCCATGCCAGCGGATGAACGCCGCAATCCAGTGCGTGTAGGCCTGCTCGGTCCGCAGGCTGTAGTGCCGGTACCGCAGCTGCTCTCGCACCTGGTCAAGCAGCCGGATAGACTTCAACGGCCTGCTATTTGTGTCCGCCGAATTGGCACTATTCACAGAATTAGTGCTGATGCGTGGACCCGAGCCGTCGATGGCTCTGCAGGCTGGGATGGGCCTTAGTTGGACCGCAAGCGCCGTCCTTTTTCGCAGATTTGCGGTCTATATCTAGTTAGGCCTCAGATTCCACGCTCGTTAGTATGGAGACCGTATGCCCAAACTCGAACAGCTACGCTCCGAAGTCAAAGCGCACTCTGGCCAGTTCCGCTGCAGCGAGATCCATCAAGAGAAGAACTCCAAGATCGTTCAGTTCCGGCACGTTGGGACACCAGCCGGCGATACCTTTGGTGTCCCCGACGTTCAGGGCCTCAGTGATTTCTACAGCACCTTCGGAGAGCTGACGCTCTACCTGGAGGAACAGAGTGGCGACGCTGCCTACTTCCTCGCAAGTCCGTCCCAGTGGCAGGAACTCGACTCCGACTTTCGGCCCTGGCTTGAAGGCATTGATGCGGATGAAGCCAACGACTACCTGCCCGACTGGATCAACGACTGTATCGTGGTAGGCGAGATTCCACGAAGCGGCAACTACCTCCTGATTCCAACCGCAGGACCTGAAGCGGGTAAGGTTGTCGAGTTCGAGCACGACGGGTTCGAGTTCATCGAACTTGGCTCAAGCCTCCCAGACTTCGTGGCGCGGTCACTGGATCTCGACAGCAGTCGTCTTACCGCCATCGCAAGTCATGTTCGCTTCATCACGGAGGATGACGGGCGCCAATGGTGGATTGAAGAGTTGACCGACAACCGTGGAAACGTCGTTCGCACTGACGCCTAACCCTTCGCTCGAGCGGACCTCCACCGGGTTGGTGCTTGGCCCGCGGACCGGTTCAGGTCATCATCCGCTTCGCGGGCCAAGCGCCACACCGGCGCTCGCCGCTCAGCTCAAACGTTAGACAGCCCCGATGCACTTTGGCCCACGACTGATGCGGAGAGTTAAGCCCTTCGGCACTCAGACCAAGGAAGCTGGGTGGCTAAAGGCCACTCTTGCTGAATGTCCCGGCGTGAATTCAGTGAAATCCATTCAGCCACACGGTAAAGGTGGCTGTGTAGCTGTTATGGACTTTTCTATGGAGCAGCTGGATGGATTCATCGAGCACTTGGAGAGCGAAGGATGGATGAGCGTCATTTGAGTACTACCGTCTCCGCATCGCTTGCCGGTAAGGCGCTGTCTAACCTTTCATTGCAGCCGACCCTGGCCGGCTACGCCGGCCGGTCGGCTGAATTCAAACGTTAGGCATCACATGAACGTCGTCCGCGCGCTTCTAGCTGCCATCGTATTCGCGTGTTCGTTGGCGCAGGCGGCGGGCCAAAGAGACGACGTACTGCGAACGTTCCGCGAGTACGCGGTCCTGAACGCGGATTTTGTGCGCTCGGTTTCGGCAGGCACAGGCATCTCTGGAAAGTCGTACGCACAACTCCGTCGCGAGGCGGAAGCGTACGCGGAAGGTCCGTTCGAGGTCGCGCTACGCCAAGCGCAGCAACTGCTTTGCTCCTCGCAAGACGATGAACTTCTTGCCACACTACTACGTGTGGTCGCAGCAACCGCGAACTCCTCAAGCGAGTCGCCAACCGACGTACTGGTGCACGTCGCCAAGTGCCAGCCAGCTCAGTTCAGGGCTTTAGCCGCTCAGCTACCGGAGCAGCAGCGAGCTCGTCTTGTACGTCGGTCGCCAGAGCTGAAAGCGGCACTCAAGCTGGCGGCGCGTGAGCGGTGATGCCTCGTATATGGACTCCCCCAAGCACAGCAAGACCTGATCGTTGAGGGCTGGCTGGGCGAGAAACCTGCAGTCGTCTATCCGGCATCTGGAGTGGGATCGAGAGCATCCCGTGCCGACATGGAATCTGCGAAGCTGCGGCGCCACACGCCACAACCCGTTTGCTCCCTGCGGCAGGAGGAGCTGCCGGAAGAGTGATCGGCGTCGCGCAGCCTGGGGCATCACCCGCCTGGTAATGATGGCCACCACCGCCAGCAGCTTGTCGCGCGGCACCACCGGGCGCATCAGCTCGGCGCGGGCCCGTATCGTTCACACCATGCACTGCAAAGACGTTCTTGGCGAGATCGACACCGCCAGTCAGAATTGCCATGGACTTCCCCTTCCGGATGAGTTGATGAGATTTCGCACTTCCCATCGTGGCACTCTGTCGCCGGTTGCCGCAACGCGGCTAGTTCGGGACGGGGAAGTCCCTTTCATTCGTTAGACATCAGAAGCCGGCCCCCCTACTACAACCTTCGACGCTAACCCCGGCCAAATGGAAGTATCAACTCACAGCAAAGATTGCCCGCCTTCGAGTTGGGCTCGTCTACTCGCGTTCGGAACGTCAGCCATCATTCTGCTCGGGCTATCAGGTCAAGTGAGTGCGCTGGAAGACCGAGATATTGATGCCTTGGTCAGTTCATACCTACAGGCGGTCAATCCAGACAAAAAGCAGGCGGCCTTCTGGGAAGCAATCGGAGAGATCAGAAACGAACGAAAAGCGGGCCGACCTGAAAAAGCACTTGAACTGGCAACGAAGCTAGCGTCAGCTCTCACTGAGGACTACAAGCTCTTGTCAGTGACTGAATCCCAGATTGGGGAACTTCACGTAGACCTCAAACAATGGGCTCTTGCAAAGTCACACTTCACGAATGCCCTACGACTGGAAGAAGCTCGGCACGCTACAGAGATTGAGCGAGTCGAGGGGCCACTAATGTGGCTCGCGGGAGTGTCGATACAACTTGGCGAGGTCGACGTCGCCGAGCGGCACTACATTCGCCTACTCGAAATGAAGCAACAGGCCCATGGACCACTCCACTACAGCGCAATCAGTCAGTTGTGGGCGCTCGCGAATCTAGCTCTGCGCCGAAGTGACCTGCTCAAAGCCGAGAGATACATCAAACAAGAACTGGACATCTGGCGTACCAAGCCAATGTTCTTCGGAGTATCCCTTGGTGATGAATCTACAGCGCTCCAAAACTTAGGTTCAGTGCGCGCCCACCAAGGCAAGTTCAGCGAGGCAATCTCTCTGCACTTAAAGGCAAGGGATCTTCTCCAGACTCCCATACGGTTGGCTTCCAAAGACGGGAGCGGGATTGGCGCTGGAACGCTTGCGAGGGCGATAGAGTGCGAAGAGCGCCTGACTGCTCTATATGAAAGAGCCGGGAACGCAGTGGCGGCAGAAAAGCACACCAGATACCGTCAACAATTTCAGGCGCTTGTTTCACACCCTCCATACGTGTTAACCCATGCCCTTTGGTACCAGGCGTTGCTTCCTCTCCCCTGATGTCTACGCCTTCTATATGGACGCCCCTGAGCACAGCAAGATCTGATCGTTGAGGGCTGGCTGGGCGAGAAACTTGCAGTCATCTATCCGGCGCCTGAAGTGGGATCGAGAGCATCCCGTGCCGACATGGAATCTGCGAAGCTGCGGCGCCACACGCCACAACCCGTTTGCTTCCTGCGGCAGGCGGAGCTGCCGGAAGAGTGATCGGCGTCGCGCAGCCTGGGGCATCACCCGCCTGGTCATGATGGCCGCCACTGCCAGCAGCTTGTCGCGCGGCACCACCGGGCGCATCAGCTCGGCGCGGGCCCGTATCGTTCACACCATGCACTGCAAAGACGTTCTTGGCGAGATCGACACCTAAGGTCAGAATAGCCATGGACTTCACCTTCCGGATGAGTTGATGAGATTTCGCACTTCCCATCGTGGCACTCAGTTGCCGGTTGCCGCAACGCGGCTAGTTCGGGACGGGGAAGTCCCTTTCATTCGTTAGGCGTCATGAACCACGACTCGGCACTTCCAGAGATTGAAAGACGCCTGGCGAACATGCCTGAGCCGTGGCGTTCTGTGTTAGCGCCATACACCCAAGTGGCGGCTGCAAGGGGAGCAGCCGTCGATCCTGAGTCTCATGCGCTGCTGCTTGGTCCAAGGCCAAAGTTGGGCCGCTACGCCCACGACATCTGCATGTTCCCCCCTGCGACTCCAAGCGAACTCGCCCAGTACGAGGAGTCGCTTGTGGTTTCACTTCCAATGAGCGTTAAGGCGTACTTGCTGGCGTTCAACGGTGGGATGTTCTTCCAGTTCTCGGTCTGGGGCGCTGATCACTTCTATGCTCAGCACCCGTGGCCCGCCAAGGAACGACCTCGCTGGCACTGCGCCGACATCGGTACGGATCTGGTCATTCGCAGGCGAAGGTCTTCCAACGCTGTACCAATGCTAGGTGCGCGAAACGTGACGCTCAATGAAGTCCACCACTACTTTCCCCTCGAGCGTGGAGTCGTTGCGCTCGATTCACATGGCAAGCAAGTTGACTCATGGCCAGACATGGAGAATTGGCTGAAGAGTGAACTCTCTGCGGCAGCGGCATTCACGGAAGAGTGGAGCAACGCCATGGCCGAACTACTAAAGGCGCAATGACGCCTAACCCTTCGTATATGGACTCCCCCAAGCACAGCAAGATCTGATCGTTGACGGCTGGCTGGGAGAGAAACCTGCAGTCGTACATCCGGCATCTGAAGTGGGATCGAGAGCGTCCCGTGCCGACATGGAATCTGCGAAGCTGCTGCGCCACACGCTGCAAGCGGCAGGCGGAGCTGCCGGAAGAGTTATCGGCGTCGCGCAGGCTGGGGCATCACCCGGCTGGCCATGAGGGTCGATCAGACCCATCGCAAGTGTTGAAGCAAATCGGTGTTGAAGTTCACACAAGCCGCTCAGGCCCGGTTTGGCGAAGCGACGCGTTGGACCACGTGCCCAAGGGGCCTTGCTGCTAGGCGGCCGCGCGTGGTGGACGGATTGGGCTTCCCGCTTGCCCCATGCCCAAGGCGGGGTTTCAGCGAGCACCGCTCGCTGCCGCCGCAAGACTGAGCGCTTGCAAGCGCGAGGCCCCTGCGCCACAAGCCGGTTGTTGGGCGCGGTTCTCCAGCCAGTTTGGCCTGAAGAACCGCATGGAGAGCCGATCTCACTGACCCGGCCTGGGCACGGACGCCCGGGCGCTACCAGATGCGGATGCGCTGATCCACCGGCTTGAAGAGCTTGTCGCCGTCCTTGGTGCCGAAGGCGGCCTGGAAGCCGTCGTGGTTCTTGACCACGCCGTTGGCGCGGAACTCCTCGGGCGAGTGCGGGCCGGCCTGCATGCGCTGGATCATGCGTTCGGGGCGGGTCTTGCTGCGCCAGGCCTGGGCCCAGCCGATGAAGAAGCGCTGCTCGCCCGTGAAGCCGTCGATCACCGCTGCGGGCTTGCCGGCCAGCGACAACTTGTAGGCGCGGTAGGCAATCTGCAGGCCGGAGAGGTCGGCGATGTTCTCGCCCAGGGCGACGCGGCCATTCACGCGCTGGCCGGGCACGGGCTCGTAGGCGTTGTATTGCTCCACCAGGCGCAGGCCGAGGGCCTCGAAGGCCTTGCGGTCCTCGGCCGTCCACCAGTTGCGCAGGCGGCCCACGGCGTCGTACTGGCTGCCCTGGTCGTCAAAGCCGTGGCCGATCTCGTGGCCGATCACGCCGCCGATGGCGCCGTAGTTCACGGCGTCGTCCGCATTGAGGTCAAAGAAGGGCGGCTGCAGGATGGCGGCCGGGAAGACGATCTCATTGCCGCTCGGGTTGTAGTAGGCGTTCACGGTCTGCGGGGTCATGCCCCATTCCGTGCGGTCCACGGTCTTGCCGACGCGCGAGGTGGTGCGGGCGTAGTCAAAGCGGGCGGCGCGGATGCGGTTGCCCAGCGCGTCGCCGGCGCGCACCTCGAGTGCGGTGTAGTCGCGCCAGACGTCGGGGTAGCCGATCTTGGTGCTGATGGCGGCGAGCTTCTTGCGCGCTTCATCCTTGGTGGCCGGGCCCATCCAGGTCAGGCCATCGATGCTCTCGCCATAGGCGCGCATGAGGTTGTTGACCATGGTCATCATGCGTGCGCGCGCTGCAGGCGGGAAATGCCGCTCCACGTACTGCTTGCCCACGGCAAAGCCCAGTGCGCTGTTGATCTCGGCAATGGCGAGCTGCCAGCGGGCGCGCTCGGCTTCCAGGCCGGTGAGTGTGCGGCCACGCAGGGTGAAGCTCGCGTCGCGGAAGGCCTTGGGCAGCACCTGCACGGTGGCGTCCACCAGCCGGGCGCGGGCATAGGCCTGCCAGGCAGCCAGGGGTTGCTCGCTCATGAGCTTGCCCAGCGTGGCGGCGTAGTCCTTTTGGCCCAGCGAGATCTTGTTCTGCGCGGTGGCCTGCAGGCCGGCGCCGGCCAGCAGTTCGGCCCAGGGCAGCTGCGGCGCGGTGGCGCGCAGTTCATCGAGCGTCATGGGGTTGTAGACCGCGCGCGGGTTGCGCAGGCGGGCGGGCTCCCAGTGGGCGCGGGCAATCTCAGTTTCCAGCGCCAGCACGGCGGCGGCGCTCTGCGCCGGTGTCTTGTCGCCAATCAGGCCGAACACGGTTTCCAGATACTTCACATAGGCGGTGCGGGCATTGGCAAAACGCTCGCCCTCGGCCAGATAGAAGTTGCGGTTGCCCAGACCCAGGCCGCTTTGCCAGGCGAAGGCGGCGTAGACGGTGGGGTTCTCGGCATCGGCGCGTACGCGCAAAGACAGCGGTGACTCCGCCAGACCCTGCCAGCGGCCAAACAGTGTGGCCAGATCAGCCGGGGTCTTCACGGCATCCACCTCGGCAAGCAGCGGGCGCAGCGGCGCAATGCCTGCGCGCTCGATGCCGGCTTCGTCCATGAAGCTTGTCCAGTAGGCGGCAATCTTGGCGGATTCACTGCCCGCGGCCTGCGGCTTGGCGGCCAGCTCTTCGATGAGCTTCCGCACATTGGCGTCGGACTCGTCGCGTAGCTTGATGAAGGTGCCCATGCTGTCGCGGTCGGCCGGGATCGGCGTGGACGCGAGCCACTTGCCGTTCACAAAGCGGAAGAGGTCGTCCTGCGGGCGCACGCTGCGGTCGATCCACTGCAGCTCAATGCCGCTGCGCGGCGTGCCCGCGCTCTGGGCCGCGGCCGAGGCAGCAGATGCAGCAGACTGGCCCTGCGCCAGCGGCGCGTGGGCGGGCAGAGTGACACACAGAACAGACAGCAGGGCCGATGCGAGGGGGCGCAGGCCGAGGGCACGCTTCATGAGCAGGTCTCCGGAGGAAGAGGGCCTGTGCCGCGGGTTGCGTCACGGGCAGCGCAGGAGTCTATGGGGCCGCCTTGCGCGGGTCATCCGCACAAGCCCCGGACGTTGCTTGGCTGACTACAGACTGTGATGGGCGAACTGGCTGACCAGCCAGTCGCAGAAGGCCTTCACCTCGGGCGCGTCGGCCCGCTCCGGGTTGCGCAGCAGGAAGTAGCCGTAGCGCGAGGGCAGGCGCTGCGAGAAGGGCGCCACCAGTTCCCCGCGCTCGATGAAGTCGTCGATGAAGGGCCGGCGGCCCAGGGCCACACCCTGGCCGCGCGCGGCGGCCTGCAGGGTCTGGTCGATGAAGTTGAAGACCAGACGCGCCGCCGGCTTCACGTTCTTTACGCCCGCAAGCGCAAGCCACTCGGGCCAGTTGTGCTCGCGGCTGCTGGTGCCGGCGTCTTCCATCACCAGCTGCGTGAAGCGGGCGAGGTCCTGCGGCGTCTTGACTGGCCCGTGACGCTCGATCAGCGAGGGTGCCAGCACGGGGGTGTAGTCCTCCATGGTGAGCGCAATGGCGTCACGCGGCGCGGTGTCGGCCCGCGTGAGGCGGATGGCCACATCGAACTGCTCGGCCACGAGGTCCACCTTCAGCTCGGTGGAGTCGATGCGCAGCTCCACCCCCGGCGCTACTCGCGAGAAGGCCGGCAGTCGCGGTATCAGCCACAGCGAGGCAAAGGACGGGAACGTAGTGATGGCCACGCGCCGCTGGGTCTGGCCACTGCGCAGCTCCTGCACGCTGGCGTCCACCTCGGCGAGCGCCTTGCGTACCGCCTGCGCCAGCCGGTGGCCGGCGTGGGTGAGTTCGAGTGCGCGCGTCTTGCGGGTGAACAGCGGCTGGCCCACGTCGTCTTCCAGCGCCGCCACCTGCCGCGAAATGGAGCTTTGCGTGAGGCTGAGCTCCTTGGCCGCCTGGGTGAAGCTCAGGTGGCGGGCTGCGGCATCGAAGCCGCGCAGGCTGTCGAGCTGGATGGGGCGGGTGCGGGCGCGGCGGGTCATGTGTGGAGCATACATGCGTTCAGTGCATGCATGGGATGGGTGCAAAGCGTTTGTCCGGAGGCTGCAGCGCACCTAGTCTGCAGCCTGAGTCCAAGGCGGACCGGAAAGGAGCTTCACCATGAACCACGGGGTGTATTACGAGTTGCAGGCCGGCGAGCTGCTGCGCCTGCCGCGGCTGGAGAGGACCCTGCGCGTCATGCAGGGGCGGGTCTGGATCACGGCCGCCGAGCAACTGGAAGATCGCGTGCTGGATGCGGGGCAGGACTGGCCGGCCGCAGAGGCGCGCGAGGTGGTGATCGAGGCCCTGTGCGCTTCGCGGGTGCTGATCCTGAGCCCACAGGCTGCAAGCAGCGATACACGCATGCGTATGGCGCAATCATGGATGCATAACGCGCATGCATGGTGGCAGCGTCTGCGCAACCAG
This sequence comes from Piscinibacterium candidicorallinum, assembly GCF_047549485.1. Classification (GTDB taxonomy): domain Bacteria; phylum Pseudomonadota; class Gammaproteobacteria; order Burkholderiales; family Burkholderiaceae_C; genus Piscinibacterium; species Piscinibacterium candidicorallinum. The sequence goes on from NZ_CP180191.1 coordinate 979,516, forward strand.
CGGCCGGCGACAGCTTGATCCGCGCAGGGCGCGGGTGCGCCCACGCGGCGAAAGAACAGCGGCTGAACGCCTTGCTCTGCGGGCGCCGGATGTGCCATGCCGGTGGCCGATAATGCGCGCCTGCTGCACCGCACCCGCGGTGCGCCCCTGCAGGACGCACTTTCTTGGACATTCTTCTGCTGATCAAGGCCGCCATCATGGGTGTGGTGGAGGGCCTGACCGAATTCCTTCCCATCTCCAGCACCGGCCACCTGATCCTGGCGGGCGATCTGCTCAATTTCCAGGGCGAGAAGGCCAAGGTCTTCGAGATCGCCATCCAGACGGGCGCGATCGTCGCAGTCATCCTCTTCTACTGGCAGCGCGTGTGGTCCACCGCCGCCGGCATCCAGCATGATGAAAAGGCACGCCGCTTCATCATCAACGTGCTGATTGCCTTTTTCCCTGCCGTGATTCTTGGCCTGGTGTTCGGCGCGGCCATCAAGGCGCATCTGTTCACGGCGACGGTGGTGGCCACCACCTTCATCATCGGCGGCTTCATCATCCTGTGGGCCGAGCGGCGTCAGGCGAAGAACCCGGCGGCCGTGCGCGTGGCCGAGGTGGATGACATGACCTATGCCGATGCGCTGAAGGTGGGCCTCGTGCAGTGTTTTGCCATGATCCCGGGTACCAGCCGCAGCGGCGCCACCATCATCGGCGGCATGCTGCTGGGCCTGTCGCGCAAGGCGGCCACGGAGTTCAGTTTCTTCCTCGCCATTCCCACGCTGATCGGCGCAGGCGTGTATTCGGTCTACAAGCAGCGTGATCTGCTGTCGCTGGCGGACGTGCCGATGTTCGCAGTGGGCGCGCTGTTCGCCTTCCTGAGCGCATTGGTGGTGGTGAAGTGGCTGGTGCGCTATGTGTCCTCGCACACCTTTGTGCCCTTTGCCTGGTACCGGATCGTCTTCGGCATCGTGGTGCTGGCCACGGCGCACTTCGGCATCGTGAGCTGGTCGGATTGACATGATCCAGGCCCCGCCGGAGCTGCACACCGAACGCCTGACGCTCCGGCTGGCCCTGCCCGATGACGCGGCGTCGACCGTCGCGTTCTTCGAGCGCAACCGCGCCCATCTGGTCCGCTGGGACCCACCCGCGCCCGAAGGCTTCTATACCGAGCCCTATTGGCGCCGGTACGGCGAAACCGCGGTGGGCGAGTGGTCTACCGGCAGCGCGGTGCGCCTGAACGTGTTTGCGCGCGGCGATCTGGGCCATGACCGGCAGCTGCTTGCCCGTATCAACTTCACACAGATCGCGCGCGGGCCGTTTCATTCCTGCGTGCTGGGCTATTCGCTGGACGGCGGCCAGGAAGGCCGCGGGTTGATGAGCGAGGCACTGCGCGCGTCCATCGACTTCATGTTCAGCGCCCAGCAGATGCATCGCATCCAGGCGGCCGTGCGCCCGGAGAACCTGCGCAGCCTGGCGGTGATGCGGCGCCTGGGCTTCCAGTGCATCGGCCTGGCGCCGATGTACCTGTTCATTGACGGCGCATGGCGCGACCACGAGCTCTACCAGCTCATCAACACCGCGATGGATGTGCGCCAGGCCCCCTAGCGCGAACCCGCGTCAGGCCAGGCGCTTGAACACCAGATCCCAGACGCCGTGGCCCAGCTTCAGGCCGCGGTTCTCGAACTTGGTCACCGGCCGCTCGAACAGCGGGTTGGCGCGGGGGCCAAAGCCCGCCGCCGTGTTCACCAGCTGCTTTTCGCCACTGAGTACCTCCAGCATCTGCTGGGCGTAGTCCTCCACGTCCGTGGCGCAGTGCAGGTAGCCGCCGGGCGCGACGCGCGATGCCAGCAGCTCGATGAACCAGGGCTGCACCAGGCGGCGCTTGTGGTGGCGCGCCTTGGGCCAGGGGTCTGGAAAGTAGATGTGCGCACCGGCCAGGCGGTCGGCCGGGAGCATGTCGCGCACGATCTCCACGGCGTCGTGCTGCATGACGCGCAGGTTGGTGAGGCCCTGTTCCTCGATACGCTTCAAGAGCGCGCCCACGCCGCTGGTGAAGACCTCGACGCCGAGGTAGTTCACGTCCGGCCGGCTGCCGGCCAGATGGGCCGTGGTCTCACCCATGCCGCAGCCGATCTCCAGCACCAGCGGCGCAGCCCGGCCAAAGGCGGCGTCGAAGTCGACATGCGCCGGCTGGTAGGGCAGGCCCCAGACCGGCAGCAGGCGCTCGTAGGCGTCGCGCTGGCTGGGCGAGAAGCGCGCCTTGCGGTGCACGAAGCTCTTGATGTGCCCCCAGTCGCGCACCGGCCGGCCGTCCTCGTTCAGCGGCGCGGTGGACACGGGCGTCTCCGGCTTGGCGCCTTGCAGCAGGCTGGCAGAGGTGGATTCAGTGCTCATTCTGGCCGAAAACAATTGAAATTCGATGAGTAAAAATCGGCTTTCCGCTTGTCTGATGCGCGTAAAGCGGTCTATCGGACAGTTCCATAAAGCAGTCCGAAAATGAACTATTTTGCCTGTCGATTCAGCGGCCGGCCGCCGGTGTGGCGCCACTGCTCGACGCAATCACACCCTGCGTGGGCGAAGACGGCGAGCCGCTGTAGAGCTTCTTCGGCATCCGGCCGGCCAGGTACGCATCGCGCCCGGCCTCCACACCCAGCTTCATGGCCCGCGCCATGCGCACCGGGTCTTTCGCCAGGGCAATCGCGGTGTTCATGAGCACGCCGGCGCAGCCCAGTTCCATGGCGATGGTGGCGTCGCTGGCCGTCCCCACGCCGGCATCCACGATCACCGGCACCTTGGCCTTCTCCAGAATGAGCTGGATGTTCCAGGGGTTGAGGATGCCCATGCCCGAGCCGATCAGGCTGGCCAGCGGCATGATCGCCACGCAGCCGATGTCCTCCAGCACGCGCGCCTGGATCGGGTCGTCGCTGCAATAGACCATGACCTCGAAGCCTTCCTTGACCAGGGTCTCGGCGGCCTTGAGGGTCTCGGGCATGTTGGGGTAGAGGTTGGTCGGGTCGCCCAGCACCTCGAGCTTGGTGAGGTTGTGGCCGTCCAGCAGCTCGCGCGCCAGGCGCAGGGTGCGCACGGCGTCATCGGCCGTGTAGCAGCCGGCGGAATTGGGCAGGTAGGTGAACTGCGAGGGCGGCAAAAAGTCCAGCAGCGACTCGCCGGCGTTCTGACCGATGTTCACGCGGCGGATCGCCACGGTGACGATCTCCGCGCCCGAGGCGTCGATCGCCGCGCGGGTCTGCGTGAAGTCTTTGTACTTGCCGGTGCCCACCAGCAGGCGCGAATTGAAGCGGCGTGTGCCGACGGTCAGCGCATCGGCGCTCTGGGGGTCGAGACCTTCGCTCATGCTGAGGCTCCTGCTATTGGACGATCTTCACTTCAAGAATGCCGGCATATGCGGCGCATTTCGAGTCAGAACAGCGCCTGGGGTGTGACGAGTCTCGCGCTTGCACGAACGGGGGTCGGGCAGGCAGGCCCGACCTCTTCGCGCGACGCGCAGCGTGCTCCGTGAATTCTCGCACTCAGCGCTCGCCGTTCGCCCGGCAGCGAGCAGTGCTCGCCGAAACCCCGCGCTCACCCTCACCCACCGCCGACGGCGACCACGATCTCCAGCCGATCACCCTCGGTGAGCACCGTGCTGCCATGCAGACTCTTGGGCACGATCTCGCCATTGCGTTCCACCGCAATGCGCTTGCCGGTGTGGCCAAGCTGTTCGACCAGCTGTGCCACCGTAGCCTGCGGCGGCACCGAGGTGGACTGGCCATTGACGACGAGGGTGGGCATACGACAAATCGACAGACTTGCGGATGGGGGGCGGGGGCGCTCGAGGGGGTGCAACCCCATCGTTCAATCAGCATTGGGCACTCATCGGAGAGAAAACACTCGCCGTGCGAAGGCCGCGCTGTGGAGCGGGCGATGGGAATCGAACCCACGTCTTGAGCTTGGGAAGCTCAGGTCCTGCCATTGAACGACGCCCGCGGACCGGAAAAACAATGAGCGAAATCTTACCTGCGGGCGGGGATAGGTTCATCCGCCGCCGGCCAGTCGGCCGCACAGGCCCTACATCCCACCCAGAGCCACGTATTTGATCTCGAGGTAGTCGTCCATGCCGTAGCGCGAGCCTTCGCGGCCCAGACCGGACTGCTTCACGCCGCCAAACGGCGCCACCTCGTTGCCCAGAATGCCCGTGTTCACGCCGACCATGCCGTAGTCCAGGGCCTCGGCCACACGCCAGACACGGGCGATGTCGCGGCTGTAGAAGTAGCTCGCCAGACCAAACTCGGTGTCATTGGCCAGACGGATCACGTCGGCCTCGTCCTTGAACTTGAAGATGGCCGCCACCGGGCCGAAGGTCTCCTCACGCGCGATCTGCATGTCGGGCGTGGCGTCGGCCAGCACGGTGGCCGCATAGAACAGCCCGGCGCCACCCTCGACCTTCTTGCCGCCCAGCAGCAGGCGGGCGCCCTTGGCCACGGCATCGTTCACATGGCTTTCCACCTTGTCGATGCCCTGCTGCTCGATCAGTGGGCCCTGGGTCACGCCTTCAGCAAACACGTTGCCGACCTTGATCAGCCGCGCCTTCTCGGTGAAGCGCGCGACGAACTCCTCGTACACCGTCTCATGCACAAAGAAGCGGTTGGTGCACACGCAGGTCTGGCCGGCGTTGCGGTACTTGCTGGCAATGGCGCCGGCCACGGCTGCATTGATGTCTGCGTCCTCGAAGACGATGAAGGGCGCATGGCCGCCAAGCTCCAGCGACAGCTTCTTCACGGTGGGCGCGCTTTGCGCCATCAGGATGCGGCCCACCGGCGTGGAGCCTGTGAAGGACAGCTTGCGCACCACCGGGCTGGCGCAGAGCACCTTGCCGACCTCGACGGAGTTGGCTGCATCGGCAGTGACGATGTTGATCACGCCCTTGGGGAAGCCGGCGCGGATGGCCAGCTCTGCCAAGGCCAGTGCGGACAGTGGCGTCTGCTCGGCCGGCTTGAGCACGATGGTGCAGCCCGCCGCGATCGCGGGCGCCACCTTGCGGGTGATCATGGCGTGCGGGAAGTTCCAGGGCGTGATGGCCGCGCACACGCCAATGGGCTGCTTGAAGGTCAGCATGCGCGTGTTGGCCCAAGGGCTTTCGAGCACATCGCCGGTCACGCGGCGGGCTTCCTCGGCAAACCATTCGATGAAACTGGCGCCATACACGATCTCGCCACGCGCCTCAGGCAGGGCCTTGCCGCCCTCGGTGGCCATCAGCCGGGCCAGGTCGTCCTGGTGCGCCAGAATCAGCTCGAACCACTTGCGCATCACGCCGGCGCGTTCCTTGGCGGTCTTGCGCTTCCAGACCTCTAAGGCGGCGGCTGCTGCGTCGATGGCCGCCTGCGCATCCACCGCGCCGCAGTTCGCCACCTCGGCCACCAGCTCGCCCGTGGAGGGGTTGGTGACGGCGAAGCGCGCGCCGCTGGCCGCACCCGTCCAGGCGCCGTCAATGAAGGCTTCAGTACGGATCAGTGCGCTGTCGTTCGGGACGAAGGGGAGGGCGTCGCGATGCATCTGGTTACTCCTTGCGGCTGCGGTGCTGAAGCACCGTCTGTACGGGGCTGCAAAGGTTACTGCGGGCAATGGCTAAACTTTCGGCCTTGTCCAAGCGAGGGTATCGGTCCATGCAGCAGGTCAGTGCCGAACTGGTGGAATGGCTCCAGAACGAGATCGGACGCGGTTGCCGCCCGGAAGTGCTGATCGAGTCCATGATCAAGGCAGGTTACGAGGCGGATTTCGCGCGCAACGTGATCAATGCGTCCTTTGCCAGCCTGGAGGCACTTGAGGGCAAGCGCCCGAATGTGCTCGGCGCAAACCTCGAGGGCACGCTCAAGATCAACACCGATCCGCTGCCCGGTAACTTCATCAAGACCTCGGACCGTGATGTGCAGGTGCTGCTGAACATGCAAAGCCCGCGGATCATGCTCTTCGGCGGGTTGTTGTCTGATGAGGAGTGCGACGGGATCATCGAGTTCTCGCGCGCCAAGATGGCCCGGTCCCACGTGGTCGATTCTGACGCCGGCGGCACCCGCGAGGACGAAGCCCGCACCAGCACGGGTGCGGCCTTCCAGCGTGGGGAGACTGCGCTGCATACACGGATCGAGAAGCGCATCAGCGAGCTGCTGGGTTGGCCCGTGGAGCATGGCGAGGGCCTGCAGATCCTGCACTACAACATCGGCGGCGAGTACAAGCCGCACTATGACTACTTCCACCACGATCGCCCGGGCGAGGCCGAACAGCTCAAGACCGGTGGGCAGCGCATTGCTACCCTGGTGATGTACCTGAACGATGTGGAAGCCGGCGGCGGCACGATCTTCCCGGAGCTGGGACTGGAGACCATGCCCAAGAAAGGCAATGCCATCTACTTCGCCTATGGTGGCATGGACGGCACGCTGGATTCGCGCTCGCTGCACGGCGGCGCGCCGGTTGAGCGCGGCGAGAAGTGGATCGCCACCAAGTGGATTCGCCAGCGGCCCTACCAGCTGACCTGATTGCTCGCGCCTGGAGTTTCAGGCGGCATGCACTGCCCGGCTTGACGCCGGGCAGGATAGGAACGCGCGGCGGATTATTCGACCATGTCATCGTCCGGCAGGCCATCCGGCCTGCTTGACGTGGTCACGCGCTGGTCATGCGGCATGCGGAAGTAGCCCCGGCGATCGCCCATGATCCGACGCAACTCCTTCGTAGGGATGTCGGTCAGCTCATGAATGCGGATCAGCAGCGCGGCGCCGAAGTCGGCCTTGCGGTTGCGGATGCGTGACAGCACTGCGCGCTGCACGCCCAATTGCGCGGCAAGCGCTGCGTCCGTGGGCAGGGCGAGTTTGGACTTCAGGTACTCAAGCAGACGCGAGGGCTCGTAGGCCTCGGGCGTCGGGATCGAGTGGGTATCCATCATGATCATGTTGATCCCTCCGCAACTCGGGTTCCAACAAGGTGATCGAGACGGCGATCAGGCCTCGCCGTACGATGAGAGCGTTAACACAAAAGCAAGTGTAAACCCATGTGCATCAATTTGGATGCTAGTTCTGCGACAAGGTATTGCCATGTCGCCGGGACTTTCCGAGCCTGAAGACCATGTCTCACGCTTTCGATCTGGCGCGTGTCCAGCGCGAACCGATTGCGTTTCTTGAAACGCTCTACGGCACAGCGGTCCGGCGCGCGCATCCGGCTGCGGTGCTTGCAGCACACCTGCCGCCGCCGCCTAAAGGGCGCACGCTCGTGCTGGGTGCCGGCAAGGCCAGTGGCGCCATGGCCGCCGCGCTGGACGCAGCTTGGCCCAGCGATGTGCCGCTCAGCGGGTTAGTGATCACTCGCTATGACCATACGCCGCCTGCATACCGCGCGCAGCCCGGGCGCATCGAGGTCGTCGAAGCTGCCCACCCGGTGCCTGATGCCGCGGGTGAAGCCGCCGCCCGCCGCACGCTCGATCTATGCAAAGGCCTGACGGCGGATGATCTGGTGATCTGCCTGATCTCGGGCGGAGGCTCCGCGCTGCTGGCCGTGCCGGCAAGCGGCCTGACGCTGGACGACAAGCGCAACATCAATGGCGCGCTCCTGCGTTCCGGGGCGACGATCGGTGAAATGAACTGCGTGCGAAAGCACCTTTCGGGCATCAAGGGTGGTCGGCTCGCGGCAGCGTGTGCGCCGGCGCAGGTGATGACCCTGCTCATTTCCGACGTGCCAGGTGATGATCCCAGCGTAATCGCCAGCGGCCCCACCGTTGCCGACCCAACGACGTGCGCTGACGCACTGGCGATCATTGATCGCTATCGCATCGAGATTCCACCCATCGCGCGCGAGGCCTTGCTTCGCGGCGAGTGGGAGAGCGTGAAGCCCGGTGATCTGCGCCTCGCGCGCGCCGACACGCGCATGCTCGCCACGCCTCGCGAGGCGCTGGAGGAGGCCGCACGGGTGGCGCGCGAGGCCGGCTTGGCCGCCTATGTGCTGTCAGACGACATGGAAGGCGAGGCCCGCGAAGTTGGCAAAGTCCATGCGGCGCTGGCGCGTTCAGTCAAGACGCAGGCCACGCCCTTTCGCGCACCGTGCGTGATCCTGAGCGGCGGCGAGACCTCCGTGACAGTACGCAACCGGCAAGGGCGGGGCGGCCGTGCGGTCGAGTTCCTGCTGGGCTGCGGCGTAGCACTCGATGGCCTGCCGGGCGTTTGGGGGTTGGCCGCAGATACCGATGGCATTGACGGGACCGAAGGCAATGCTGGCGCTTGGCTCGCGCCGGACACATTGGCGCGTGCCCGAGCCCTCGGCCAGAACGCACTCGCTGCCCTGGAGTCCAACGACGCCTACAGCTACTTCGCGTCGGTCGACCATCTCGTCACGCCCGGGCCGACCTTCACCAACGTCAATGACTTTCGCGCGTTGTTGGTGCTCTGAGCGCGTCGCGTCTGGCTTGTGCGGCCTCAGCGAGCCTGTCAGGAAGACCACCTCTGCGTGACGCGGGCGTGGCGATGGCGTGCCTGAACACGGCGTCGGTGCTGGTTACGAGCACGCGCCGGCGTGCGCGGGTCAGCGCGGTGTAGAGCAGCTCGCGGGTGGCTAGCGGTCCGGGCGATTCCGGCATCACCACCAGTACCGCATCGAACTCCGAGCCTTGCGACTTGTGCACCGTGATGGCGAAGGCGGTCTCCGAGCGCGTCAGGCGCGCCAGGGGCACATGCAGCAGGCTGCCATCGCTGCGCTCGAACACGCCATGAAGCTGGCCGGCTTTGTCGGGCAGCAGCACCCCCACGTCGCCATTGAACAGTTCGAGCGCATAGTCGTTGGCTTGCAGCATGACGGGCTCGCCGACAAGCGGTTCCGCCGCCTCGGTGGGTACGGGGATGTTCTGGCTCTGGGCGAGCAGGCGCCGCGCGAGCTGGTTGAGGTAGATCACCCCTGTGCTCCCGTGGCGCTGCGCGCAAAGCACGCGAAACCGGCCGAGAGCGGCCAACAGCGCGCGAGCATCACGGCTGCCCGCGGCTAGCAGCTTGAAGTACTCGGCAAAGCCCTCGCGCAGAGTCGCTTCTAGCTGCGCAGTCTGCAGTGGTTCGGGCAGGCGTTGGACTGCGGCCTGTGCATGGTCTTCAAGGATTGCGAGGGCCGCATCAGCCCGCCCGTCCCGGACGGCATTGGCCAGCGAGGCAATGGCGGGCTGCTCGCGGAAGCGATAGTTCTCCGTCAACCAGCAAACATGGGCCGACAATGCATCTTCGTCGCCAAGAGCGACGTCGTCCAGCGCTCGAGGATCTATGCCGCACAGGGCCGCCAGTCGTGTCCGCTGCTCGGCACCCAACGTGCGCTGCTGGCTGAGCTGACTGAACACCGCGCCGGCTTCCACGGAAGCAAGTTGATCCTTGTCGCCGAGCAGGACCAGACGCGCCCGGGCGGGCAAGGCTTCGACCAGGCGTCGGGCCAGAGCGAGGTCGAGCATTGACGCTTCATCGACCACCAGCAGGTCGCATTCGAGGGGATTGCCCGCGTGGTGCCGGAACCGCCGATCGTGCGCCTGGTAACCGAGCAGCCGATGCACTGTCGCCGCAGCTTGCGGCAGGTGTTCGCGCAGTGCTGCGGGTAAGTATTCGGCACGAGCGCGAAGCGACTCGACCAATCGGGCCGCAGCCTTGCCGGTTGGTGCGCAAAGTGCAGTGCGCAAGGTGGGTGTCTGGGCCAGCAGCACGGCGAGCAGGTTGACTACCGTCGTCGTCTTGCCGGTGCCCGGCCCGCCGCTGAGCACGAGCAGGCGGGAGCACAGCGCACTGGCACAGGCCAACTGCTGACCGTCGAGATTGCCGGCTGGAACGTGTGCAAAGCGTTCGCGCAGCGCAATCACTGCCGCCGGTTCAGCCTTGATCAGCGGTGTGGCGGCCATTGCATCAAGCGCTCGGGCCAGGGCCTGCTCATGGTCCATCATGCGGTGCAGATACAGGCGCCCGGCTGCGTCCAGCAGCATCGGTCGGTTACCCGGGTCCGCATGCATCGCGACCATACCGGAGTCGAGCAGGTGCTTTAGCGTCGATGGGTCTGCAAGCTTTGGATCGACCAGGCAGACATGCCCTTCATCCATGGCGAGGATCAGCCGTCGAGCAGCGTCGGAGGCGACGGCCTGGGCTGCGCTCGACGCGCCAGTGCGAGCCGACCAGCGCGCGATGTGATCAGCAAAGACATCCGCAAAGCCGCCTCGTGGTACCGGGCGTGCGCTCTGTCCCAGCGGATTGCCGAGCACATTGCTCCTCAGCTCGATCATGCCGAGGTCTCGATGGGTGAAGTGGCGGGTGCTGCACCAGGCATATCTAGCAGCGCGGAGAGCTCCTCGATCAGTTGCCTCGTCGGGCGATGCACCTGCACGCCGCACGGCGTGCCGTCCGGCATCAACCAGCCTGGGCGTACGCCGCGCACAAAGAGATACAAAGCACCTCCCATGTGGGTGTCGTAGTCATAGCCGGGCTGACTGTGGCGCAGGAATCTGTGCAAGGCAACGCTGTACAGCAGCAGCTGCAGCCAATAGAGTCCGCTGTCCATCGCATGGCGCAGCGCTTGCGCGTCGTAGTCTTTCGCACGGTCTCCCAGGTGATTGGACTTCCAATCGAGCAGGTAGAACCGCCCTTCATGCTCGAAGACCAGGTCGATGAAGCCACGGAGGTAGCCACGCAGGGTGGCGAAACCCAATTGCGGCATCTCAATGCCGTGGCGCCACAGGCAGCTGATTGCCGCTTCCGGGCTCAGGGAATGCGCGGGCAGAGTGAACTCCAGTTCATTGAGGCGCCGCTGCGGCTCGATCCGATCGAGGCGCAGCCCCGGCAGCAGCTCGACACACGTGACGGCATCCAGCATGGCCAGAAGCTGTTCCTGTGCGAGCGGCGCGGGCTCTCCGGTTTCTCGCAAGGCTTGCGCAATGGCCTCAGGCCAGGTGCTGCGGTCTGTGAAGTCGGCCAATTCAAGCGCACGGTGGATGCAGACACCAGCCGCCGCGCCACGGGCAAAGCGCAGAATGTCGTTCGCTGCCAACCCATGACCGTCGGTGTCTGCACCCATCGTCTCACGCTCGGCAGCAGCGCCAAAAAGATCATGGTCTACCGCGCGGTGATCGCTGCGGCTGCGCACAAGCCCTGTGTAGCTGCCCACTCGCCAGGGTGCAGGAATGCGCCTGGGGGGTGCCAGCGCTTCGAATGAGATCTGCTTCGACTGCCCGGGCCAGAAAGGCAAGGCGCCACGCGGAACCATGCGGCTAAGGTGGATCGAATCGCAGCGCTCCGCCAGGCGGGTCCAGGCGTCTTCGATGGCGTCGACCGACGGCGGTTTGGATGTCCATGCAAGGACGTCCAGAGTGTCACCCAGCACAAGCCAGTTGATTTTGGCCTTGCAAGCCGTGGTTGTGCTGTTCCCAATGCGATAGATGCCGCCGTATATGTAGCAACGCAATGCCGCGCGGGTGAGTGCGACGTAGCTCAGCCGCAAGCGCTCGGAAGCCTCTTCCAGCTTGCGTTGGTTCTCTGCAGCGCGAGGCAGGCCCTCATCTGAGTTCCGATAGTCGATCACGTGCACCTCGTCGTCCCGCCACTGAGTGCTCAGCGCCTTGGCGCCGGGCGGCCGGCTGTCGTCCCACTCGAACGGGCAGAACACGATCGGATACTCCAGCCCCTTGGACCGGTGCACCGTGACAATCTGCACAAGATGCTCGTCGGACTCCAGCCGCAGCTGAGCAGCTTCCAGTGCTGGCGGTTCGTGGACTTGGCGCAGGAACCAGCGCAGCAGCGCAGCTGGCGTCAGTCCTCTCGCCGCCTGCTGGGCCAGCAGATCGATCAAGTGGCGCAGGTTGGTGAGCTGCCGGTCGCCATCGCTGGTGCTCATCAGTCTCGGCGCCACCCGCGTCTGCGCGCCGAGTTCGCGCAGCATGGCACCGACGCCACGCTGGCGCCAGAGGTTCTGCCATTGCCGAAACTGTGCACTCCAGCTCAGCAGCCCATCCGCGCTCTCCGCGAGGGCAAATAGTGCCGTGGCATCCAGACCGATCAGTCGGGTAGCCAGCGCAGTGCGTACGCGAGTCAGATCGCCCGGCTCGATGATCCCGCGCAGCACCTGCGCGAGGTCGCGCGCCAAGGCGCTGCCGAACACACTCTCGCGCGCCAGTTCGACGCTGCCCACCCCGGCTTGCGCCAGCGCGAGCTTGATCATCTGACCCTGAGCCCGGGTCCGCACAAGCACCGCGATGTCTGCGGGTGCAACGGGACGGTCATCGATGCGCAGCGTGCCGCGGTCTGCTGCGACCAGCAGGCGGACGATCTCGGTGGCGACATCGCGGCACACCTGCGCCTTGGCTACGGACTTCCCGCCGGGCTGCCCTTCCTGGGGTGGCGCCCAGCGGCGCAGCTGGAGCGGCGCGGTCGGCCCACCGGAGCTGTCGTGCAAGGTGCCGATGCGCGCACCAGCCGCTTCGATCGGGTGATACCCCAGGCCTTCAATCAGAAATGGCTGCCTCGGTCCGCCCCAAAGCGCATTCAGTGCCGCAATCAAGCCTTGGCTCGACCGGAAATTGCGTATCAGCGAATGCCTGCGCTGAGCCGACGCAGCCGCTCGCAGGTAAACGTTCAGATCCGCATTGCGAAAGCTGTAGATCGCCTGCTTGGGGTCACCCACGAGAAACAGCGGCAGCGCCGTGTTCGAGTAGATGCTGCGGAAGATGTCGTACTGAACAGGGTCCGTGTCTTGGAACTCGTCGATCAGCGCTGCAGGGAATCTCGTGCGCAGCGAATGTGCGAGTTGCGCGCCACGGGTACCGAGTAGAGCTTCGCGCAGGCGACCTAGCAGATCATCGAATGACTGCAGTCGGCGCACATGCTTGAGCGCACGCAGCCGGGTATGGCCCTCAGCAAGCATCTGCTGCAAGGCTCTCAGCCAGGCAGCGCGCCCGTCGGCGCTACGCTGCTCCAACTCATCAAGCAGCGCCTGTGCGGCATCCAGAAAGGGATGCGTTATTCGCGGTGCAGACTTCTTGCAGGAGGCATCGAGGTACGCCCTGCTGAAGAGCCGCAACTCACCGTCCTGCGGGTGCCGCGCAGGCGCGGTATGTTCTGCAAGCAGCGAGTGCCAGTCCCGAACGGCGCGGCTCAGCCGGTCGGGTAGATGTTCGGGCTTGATGCGGGTGCGGTTGAGGTGGTCAGCCGCTGACGCTTGTGTGAGCAGGGCCGTAAGCTGATCGGCATTCCAGACGGACTGAGCGCGTGCGACTAGATTCGACCAGTTGCCGGGTTCTGTCGGTAAACGCACGTCCGGCCAGCGCACCATCGATGCCGGCTTGGACTCGTGCAATCGCAGGGCGCTCGCCACATCGTCAGCGGTGAGCCCCTCCTGCCACACCCAGCGGGCCAGCGCCGCATCAGGCGGGGTTGGCGCTATCCGCTCGCGCCACATGGCCCAAGCCACTTCATCGACGAGTTCTTCGTCGGACTCCGTCAGGTCCTGCACCAATGGCTCGCCCATCGACAAGGGTACGTCGCCCAGCGCGCGCTGACAGAAGCCGTGGATTGTGGTGATGCTCGCGTTGTCAAACTCGAGCAGCGCCCGGTCAAGTGCGTGATGGAGTTGCTCTTCGGTTCGTCCTTGCTTGATGCGCAGCCGGTCGAGTAGTGCGACCGACAGGGGGTCGGCTGCCTCAGGCGCATGCACCGCGCTGCGAAGGGCTTGAAGTCGATTGCGAATTCGGTCTCGCAGCTCCGCGGTGGCAGCCTGTGTGAATGTGACGACTAGGATTTGCTCGACCGTCAGGGATCGCTCGAGCAGCAGACGTGCGTAGAGACCGCAAATGTTCCACGTCTTTCCGGTGCCCGCCGAGGCTTCGACCAGACTCACACCGCTGAGCTCGCAGTTGACCGGATCCAGTTCGCCGTTCACTGCACGTCCCCAGAGGTGCGCAAATGATCAAGCAGCGGTCTCAAGATGCGCTTGGCGAGCGCATCGAATTCGTCATCAAGACAATCCGCTCGACCACGAAATGCGAGTGCGATGGAAGGGTCGTCGCGTTCGCCGGGCCGTCCGTCACGCCCTTCCCAGCATTGGAGAATCTTCTCTGACGGCAGTTCTTCAGCCGAAATCCAAGACGTCTTCGGGAAGAACTTCAGCGGTTCGGACTGACCCTGGATGAAACACTCCGCGAGGTCGCAAAGCTGCTCCGTTGCAGAGGTGCAGTCGACGAATTCAAGCACGCCATGAGCGTGAAGCAGTCTGGATCGAACCGCAGCGGCAGCACCTTTGGGGGCTGGCAGCGCAGCGCACAGCGCCAGGTGCTGCACCCAGAACCGCAGCGTCTCGCTCGCACGTGGCTCACTTCCACGCCAATCAAGCAGCCCCGCATCAAAGGCAGGCGCCCGTACCAGTCCGCGCAGCCGCCCTTGAAGTTTGATCGGCCCAAGTGAAGTGGGCAGCAGCAAGTCCACCTCAATGTCGTCAAGCGTGCTGGCTTGCATCGCCTTGATTCCCTCAGCAAGCGCACGATGATCCGTGACGAGCTTGCGGGCAGCATGCACCGCCTGGGACCCGAAGGGCATACGCGGGTGATGGCGCAGCGCCTGTTCGACGGACGGCAGGGAGTCGCCAGCGAGCAGACTCTCGACCGCAAAGTGGGCCAGATGCCGGTCGCGCGCGGCTAGCACAGCGTCTGGCTCGTCGTGCCTGGGAAGCTCGTCGCTCAGCCAGGTGTCGAGTTCGAGCCGACGCTGCAGAACGTACCGGGCAGGGTGAGAGATGAAGCTTGCCAATGCGTCCAGAGAGATCGCTCCCGGCAGCTCGGGCGTGGGTAATGGTGACGTGAAAAAGGGCAATCCAGTGAGTTGGTCGCCATCCGGTTCTTCGGCCTCGTCATCGACATCGTCAGCCGAGTCGGCCGCCAGTAATGAGTCTGCGAGGGGGACTTGCGGCGGGGAACTCGTCTGGGGCATCCACTGCACTTCATGGCTGCGCCGTCTGGCATCGGCTTCGGGATCGAACAGTGTTGCGGAAAATGGCTGCAGTGGCTGCTCAACGAAGACAGCGTTACGCGCTGCCGCGAGCTCGGTAGGCCCGAATGGTTCAGCGGCCAACCTCGGCGTGATCCAGTCGAGCAGCTCAGTGATCAGGGGGGACGGTAGCAAGGCGCTGTTGTCCTTGATGCTGCGGCCCGTGTAGCTCAGATGTAGCTGGTCGCGCGCTGACAGAATCAGACCGAGAAACCGTTCACGCGCAGAATCAGTCGTTGAGGGGTCGCCCTCGCGCGGTGCGACTCTAAGCAGATCGTGTTCGATCGCGCGGGAGCGCGGCGGTACTGCTCCATCGTTCAAGCCCAGAGCAGCGACAATCTTGTACGGGAGTGGATGCAGTGCATCGAAACCGGCGAACGTGATGCTGCCGCCCGGGGTGGCCGCGGCCGCACGGCCTTCCAGCGCCTCGTTCAATGCGTGACGCAAGATGGGCAGGCCCAGCGGCTGGTCGCCCAGAATGCTCGCCAGCTTGTCGCAGGTCTCCGCGAGTGTGGATTGCAGCAAGAGCCAGTCTGCAGTGAAGCGGCCCACGTTCGACACGAGCTTGCCGGCGATGGCGATCAGCTGCGTCTGCCATTGGGCGGCGCGGAACGCTCGACTAGACAGTGCCGCCAGCTGCTGAAGCACCTCAAGGAAGCTGCTCCAAGCGGCGAGAATGTCCACGTCGCTGCCCTCGGCCGCCGAGATCGGCGCAATCGAGCCCAAGGGTGCAGTACTCCCGTCAGGCAGCGCAAATCCGAGCACCAGACGCTCCAGACCGCTGAGCAGTGATGAATGTGCACCTTCTATTGCAGACGCTTCGTCCAAGCGGTCCAACCCGCGACGGGATCCCGACTCGTCTATCCAGCGGTGCAGTTGACGGAGATCATCTTCGTCCAAGCCGAACCGGGCCTGCACGATCGGCTCGGCCAGCAGTTCGAGCGCTTTGCCGATTCTCCAGTCCGCGCCGTTCTCTGCGAGCGCAAGCAACAGACATCGCAAACCGGCGTCGTCTTCAAGCACACTGCGGCCTGTGATTCGGTAGGGCAGGTTGCCGGACTCCCGACGCGTTCCGAACACTGCGTCGACCAAGGGAGCTGCTTCTTCGATGTCTGGCACAAGCACAAGCACATCGCCGGGGCGCAGTTCTGATGACTCGGTGAACTGACTCAGCAGGCGGTCATGCAGCACTTCGAGCTCGCGAGTGAGCGAGTGGCAGGCATGGACCTCGATACACGCAGCGCGCACAAGATCGCGCCATGCACCCGGCGGCGGCTCAATCAAGTGCAGGATCGATGCTTGCAACGCAGAAAGCACGGTTGCTTGATGGGGCTCGACAGTCTCGAAGTGTTGTGTGGTGAAAGCCGGGTCGAGCTCAAGCAGTCGTGCCAGATTCACGCTGGAGCGCGGCGCCATTGTGGCCAGCAGCGCATGACCTACCTCGGCATGCTCGGCGCGTCCAAGCTGCTGCATGCGCGCGAGTCTCCTCGGGCTGACCGTATCAAACCAGAACGCTTCGCAAGGGTTCAGCGCGTACCACTCAACTTCAATGTGGCGGCCAAGAGCCTCCACCATACCCAGGGCAAGCGGCGGGAGCTCATCGATACAGAAGAGGTGGACGCGCGAGGGCAGATCATGCAAGGCTGTATCGCCTGCTGGGAGCAGCTGCAACGCTTTGCGGAACAGCGCCATTGGATGGACTTTGCCGATGCCAAGGTCCTCGCTCACGGCGCGCCAGAGCCGCGCCTGCCAGCGCTCATGCGGGGAATCTGCCAAGCTCGGAACGCTGGCGCCGTCCTGCCATGCTGACAGCCATTCCGGGCGCCAGTTTGCATAGCTGCGCATCAGATGCGCCGCAGAGTTCGCGAGCTCAAGGCGCTGCAATTCGTCAGCGCCTTCCAGATACCGATCGAGTACGGGCTCGGCGGCTACGAGCTTGGGGTCACTCAGGCACTTGAAACAGCGCCAGCCCAGTTCATCTCTTTCGAAGGGCGGCCGCTTCGCCCGGGTGGGCACAAGCACTGGCAACAACGACCACAGCCAACTGCCGGGCAAGGAGAAGCGCAGATGTGCGGCGACTCCGATGCGGTCCGCTACACGGCGCGTGATGTCCTGCTGCAGTGCCAGACTGGGGACGATGACGAGTGGCGCATCGAAGGGCGAACTCCGTTGCGCGACCAGCTCGGTGACAAGCTGGTCCGCTAGGCGTTCGTAGCGATTTGAGAAGCGCAGACTCAGCATGGGCGTTCGACGGGGAGCGCTGAGTATGCAGCGTGATGTGCCGTTGCGCGGCGAAGTGCGCACGGTGTCATCCGCTCGCTTCGCCGCGTTCCGCTGAGCGTTGCAAGGGCGTCTACTGGAGCCTGTGCAGGGGAGGTGGTGGGCCCTGTAGGATTCGAACCTACGACCAACGGATTAAGAGTCCGCTGCTCTACCAACTGAGCTAAGAGCCCTGAAACTCGCATTGAACGCGTCTGGAACCAGACCGCGGTGCTGACTTTAGGTGGTGGGTCGTGCAGGATTCGAACCTGCGACCAACGGATTAAAAGTCCGCTGCTCTACCGACTGAGCTAACGACCCGACGTCGGCAAAGCACAGAATTATTGCATGAAGTGACGAGGCCGTCAAAACGCTCCGTTCAAGCAAGTGCTCAAGTTGGGGCAGTGACGGGCTCTGCGCGGTTCAGACCATCGCCTCGATCCGGCGCTCCTGGTACTTGATGGCGAGCCAAGCCCCGGCCACGATCGCACAAGTCGCGACCATTGCAGTCAGACTCAGCGCGCTGAGTCCGCTGATGCCTTGACCCACGGTGCACCCACCAGCGACGACGCCACCGAACCCCATCAGCGCAGCGCCAACGAGATGGTTTGCGACGTCTTCCGTGCTTGCGAAGCCTTCCCAGCGGAAGCTGCCCCCGGCAAGTGCGGAAGCCATCGCTCCAAACACAACCCCGATCACGGTCGTCACTCCGAAGGTCGCGACGCGCGATTTGTCGCTCCAAAGAATCAGCAGGTCCTGAAAGTAGGCAATAGGTGCCACGAAGCTCAGCGCTTCAACCCGACCAGAATTCGTTCCGACGTAGGCCTCCTCGAGCGTCTCGGACAGATCTGCGGGAACGTAGCCCAGTTTGCCGCTGACGAACCAGGCCGCCGCTGCGATTAATCCGACCAGTGCACCGCCGAGCAAGGCGCTTGTACTTCGCCCTTGCCGCGTGGCGACCACGGCAAGCAGCAGCATGAGGCTGACCGCGACACCGACCCAAGCACTCACCGAGACCAAGAGCGAATGGTTGCTGACCGGAAGGGCAATTCGTTCAAGGGTGTTCACGCGCATGACACCCAACACACCGCGCAAGGTCATGTAGGCAACCAGGCCCAGCACAACAAAGACGACCACCGCTTTGAGGCTCCCGCTCCCGAGCTTCACCAGCGTTCTGCTGCCGCAGCCACCCGCCAGCACCATGCCGAATCCGAAGCACAAGCCGCCCACTGAAGCCGAGAGCCAAAGAAAGCGATCTCCGGCGTAAATCGATTGCGCGGGTTGAATCCAGCCAGCCAATGTCATGGCAGCCAAGCCCATCATGGCAATTGCCACTGCCGTGACCCACATCTTGGCGCGCGACCAGTCGCCGAAATTCACGACGTCCGCAATGGCCCCCATGGTGCAGAAGTGACTGCGCTGCATGGTGGCGCCCAGCAACGTGCCGAGGCCAAGCCCCGACCAAACGACGGTTTGTTGAATGGACTGGATATCTGCGAAGGCCATGGCGTTCTTGTGCCGAAAGCTGAGACAACCTCGCAGTTTAGAGTCTGGGCGCGAAGCCCTCGCTTCCAGGCTTATCGCTTGGACGGGGTCGTTGCTGCAACGCGCTCGCGGGCGGTCTCCGCGGCGGGCGTGCCAGGAAAGTCGGTGACGACCTTGCCAAAGGTTCGATTGGCGGCGCGCCGGTCTCCGCTGTCCAGCTGCGCGTTTCCGATCGTGAGCCACGCATCGGCCAGGCGCGGGCTGTCTGGGTTGCTCTCGATGAACTTCGTCAATGTGGCGATGGACGCCTTGTAGTCCTTGATGCCGTACTGCGCGGCGCCAATCCAGAACTGCGAACTGGGCCCCAGGATGCTTTGCGGATACATCTTCTGGAATGTTGTCAGGCTAGCGATCGTGCCTCGCATGTCCCCACTGCGAAACAGCTCCAGAGCGCTGTTGAACGCTTGCTCTTCGCTTCGTTCCACAGCGCCTTGACGCCCATCGACACTAGCCTTCCGTGGCTCCAGCGACTTCACCCGCGCGTCAAGGTCTCCATACAGCTCACGGCTGCGCTTCTGCTGGCCGGCAAGCTCGTTGCTCAGCACTTCGACCTGTCCGCGCAGCTTGGCTGCTTCCTCGCGAAGTCGTTCGATCGTATTGACGAGTTCCAATTGGCTTCGCTGTGCCGTGTCGAGCCGCGCATTCGCTTCGCGCAACTCTCGATTCAGCTGCTCTCTGCCATCTCGAACTTCCTTGCGCAGGTCGAGAATGGCCTTGCGAGCTTCGTCATCTTCGAGAATGCCGGCAAATGCCGGTGCCGAGCTGGCTGCGAGAAGCAGCCACGCTGCCAGCGTGGCTACCGACCATTTATGCACGGCGTTCGACGACATCATCACCGGTAGGCGATATCGACGCGGCGATTCTCGGCCCAAGCCGCTTCATCGCTACCTGTTGCGCGAGGCTTCTCTTCACCAAAGCTCACGGCTTCAAGCTGACTCTCACGAACGCCCAGGAGCGTCAACGCGCGCTTGACCGCTTCGGAGCGTTTCTGGCCGAGGGCGAGGTTGTAT
Organism: Piscinibacterium candidicorallinum; assembly: GCF_047549485.1. Classification (GTDB taxonomy): domain Bacteria; phylum Pseudomonadota; class Gammaproteobacteria; order Burkholderiales; family Burkholderiaceae_C; genus Piscinibacterium; species Piscinibacterium candidicorallinum. Next base: position 999,332 of record NZ_CP180191.1, read on the forward strand.
TCGCGGCCGCCCCGTTCGTCGGTATTGCCTTCGAGCACGACGCGCGTATTGGGGTTGGCCGTCAGGAAGCGCGCATGGGCTTCAATGATCGGCTTGGCCTCGTCGCGCAGCGTGAAGCTGTCGAAGTCGAAGAACACGGAGCGCGCCTGAGGGGCACCGGCTGTGGGCGCAGCGTCGTTGCGGCGAGCATCGACGGTGGGCATCGCGCCGGTCGCGCCAGGTTGGGCGGATGGCGTAGTGCTTCCAGGGGCCGGCACGCTTTTGTTCTCGACCGGTGTGGCGGGCTTGTTATCCAACGGCACGTTGGATGCGCAGGCAGTCAGCAGCGCAGCAAAGGAGGCAGCAGCGAGCAGGCGGATCATGGCAGTTCCTCTTCGGGTTTGTGCTTGTAGGTTAGTACGGAGTGCGGGGCCCCGCAGAACCTCACGGCTGTGTGCCGCGAGGCCATGGGCTCCACGCGGGTTCTCGGATGTCTCCGGCCTGAGTCGTCAGGATCTGTCGTACTCGGCCGTCGCTGCTCACCGTTGCCAGAGCGCCTCTGCCGCGCACTTCAGTCGCGTAGATCAGAACCTTGCCATTCGGAGCAAAGCTCGGAGACTCATCCCTGACTGTCTCTGTCAGCTGAAGTTCCGTACCCGAGGCAAGGTCTAGGGCAAACACCTGAAAGCGCCCGGCGCGCCTGCTCACAAAGCCGAGCGTCTTGCCGTCTGGAGACACAGTCGGGCTGATGTTGTAGTCCCCTCGGAAAGTCACGCGCGTTGCCTCCCCGCCTGCAGAGGGCATGCGATAGATCTGGGGGCCACCGGCGCGGTCGCTGGTGAAGTAGATGTTGCCGTCCGCGGCGTAGGTCGGCTCGGTGTCGATTGCACTCGAGCGCGTCAGGCGCGTGGGCTCGCCGCCGCTGGCAGGCATCGTGAAGATTTGCGAGAACCCGTCTCGTGTGAGGACCACGGCAAGGGTTCGACCGTCCGGAGAGAAGGCGGGCGCACTGTTTGAACCTCTGAAGCTCGCAACGCGTGTTCGGCGCCCGGTTTCGACTTCATGCACGAACACGACGGGCTTCTTGTCTTCGAAAGAAACATAGGCAAGGCGCAGGCCATCCGGGGACCACGTGGGGGAAATGATCGGTTCTCTCGATCGGAGCGCAGTCTGGGCATTCTGTCCGTCGGCATCAGAGACCTGGAGCTCGTAGGACTCTTTGCTCAGCTTGACGACGTACGCGATCCGAGTGGCGAACACGCCTTTCTCACCGGTGATGCGTTCATAAATTCGGTCTGAGATCTGATGGGAGGTGAACCGCAGCATGTTCAGCTGCGCGGTGTACGCCCCGGCGTCGAGTTGCTGCTGTTTGATTACGTCGAAGAGCCGGAACCGAATGTCGAACGCTCCGCTCGCAAGGCGTTGCACCTGCCCGATCACCAACGCGTCGGCGCCTCGGGCACGCCAATCAGCGAAATTGGGCGTCGCGTTGTCTGGCAAAGCTGTTGCGCCGGTGTCCATGAGTCGGAACATCCCACTGCGCGCCAGATTTGCCCGGATGATCGCGGCAACGTCCTGCGGCAGTGTCTCTCCGGAGAAAGCAACCACCGCAATCGGAAACTGCTGCGAGCCAACTCCGGAAATCTCGACACGCAACTGCGCATGCGCATGGCCGGCGCCTAGGAGTGCCGGCAACAGCGCGCAAGCCATGCGAAACAGGGTACTGAGGCGGCGCAACACGAGCGTCATCAGGGCAAATTCTTGTTGGTCAATCTGCTTCGGAGAGTGCATGAGCGCCATTTTGACGTCAACCGCCTGCGTCTTCGGGGCGGTAACTGATAGTGAATTCCCGCGCGCCGCCGGGCGGCTGCGGAAACGGATTGCATGCTCGAATCCCTCGTACGACTGCTTCGTCGAAGGCAGTATTCCCGCCCGAACGACGAACCGTCACTTTGCCAATGCTGCCGTCCGGAAGGCGTTCGACAAGGAATTCGCTCGGAGCGTTCCCCCGCACCAGCCCGATTGGAAAGCTCACATTGGGCCGTACACAAGCGACCACCTTTGCATTGAACGTCGGGTCTCCGCGTGGACTTGATGTGGCATTGGAGCTCCCAGCACCCAGATGCTGCGTGGCCTGTGCCTGCAGACGTCGCATGTTGTCCAGCTGTCTCTGCTCCGCCGCAGCTGCATCGGCCTTTGCCTTCGCCTGCTTTTCGCGTTCCAGTTTCTGGGCCGTCTCCCGGTCACGCCGTTCACGCTCCAGCCGTTCACGTTCGCTGCGCTTTCGCTCCTCGAGTTCGCGCGCCTTGCGCAGGGCGATCTCGGCTTGGACGGCCGCCTCGTCAATCTTTGGCTCGGGCCGCGGCGCCTGTGCGGCCACAGGCGGAGGTGGCGGCGGCGCGGGCGGGGCAGCAAGTTGCGGCGCCGGGCTCCAAAGCTCAGCCTCGATCGCCTCGACATGCGCGGACTGCCAGCGGACACTGAAGAACAGCGCTGCGATCAGCGCACCGTGGGCTGCAAGCGAAAGGCTCCACGACTGCCAGCCGCCGGGTGGGGGAGGAACCCGGCGCGTCGGTGCAGTCATGGCTGCTATGGCGGCCAAGCGATCCAGATCGACCCGTGCAGTGGCGGTGGGCGCTTCGAGAGGCATGCGAAATCAGCTCGCCGGCTTGACGGAGAGACCCACGCGCTTCACACCCTTGCGTTGCAACTCATCCATGACCTTGAGCACGGCTTCGTAGCGCACGTCCTTGTCCGCCGAGATCACGACCGGCTTCTCGGTCTTTGACTGAAGAGACAGGACGCGACTTGCGATCTCTTCAATGCGTGTGGAGCCCAGCGGTTTCGACGTCTCGCGGTCAACCGCTTCGATGATCGCACCAGACTTGTCGATGACCAGCTCGACCGGTCGCTCGGCGGGTTGCGTGGTTCGACTGCCGACCGAGGGCAGATTGACGACGGAGGGTGCAATCAGTGGCGCCGACACCATGAAGATAATCAGCAGCACCAGCATCACGTCGATGTACGGAACGACGTTGATCTCTGCCTTGAATCGCTTCGCGCGACGAACACGCCAGTCACTCATGCTGGTGATCCCGATCAGCGGGCCTGACGTTGAAGGATGTTGGAAAACTCATCCATGAATGTCTCGAACCGGTTCGCAAGGCGGTCCGAATCGGCCACGAAGCGGTTGTAGGCCACCGTGGCCGGGATCGCAGCAAACAGACCGATCGCTGTGGCGATCAGCGCCTCGGCAATACCCGGCGCAACGTGCGCGAGTGTGGCCTGTTGAACGTTTGCCAGGCCGCGGAATGCGTTCATGATGCCCCAGACGGTCCCGAACAGCCCCACATAAGGCGACACGGACCCGACTGAAGCGAGCAACGGAAGCTTGCGCTCGAGCGAGTCCATTTCCCGCTGGTAGGTGGCTCGCATTGCCCGCCGCGCACCATCAAGCTGGCTGCCCGGGTCACCCGGGCGGCTGGTGCGCACCTTCATGAACTCGTGCAGGCCAGCCTCGAAAATTCTCTCCAGCGGCCCACCGTCACGGCCTTTGCGCTGTTGAGCTCGCTGCAGAAGAGCAGCCAGGTCACCGCCACTCCAGAACTCGTGTTCGAAGCGCCGGGTTGCCGACAGCGCGGAAGACAAGCTGAAGTGCTTGCGAAAGATCGTGTACCAGGACACGAGCGAGGCCAGTACCAGCCCCGCCATCACGATCTGCACGACGAGACTGGCTTGGGCGATGAGGGTGAGAACGGAGAGATCCGCTGTGGTGAGCATGTGGTGCGTCAGTGGGCTGAGGGGGAGGGAGACCTTTGGTGAGGCACAAGGCGATGTTACAAAGCCTGTGCTTACAGACCGACACAAGAGCGCGAGGTTCAGTGCGGTTCAACCTCCGGAGAAGCGCATGGCACGCATCATGGTGGCTTGGGAGCTGGGTGCCGGCTCCGGTCATGAGGCGGTTTCACTCAGGGTCGCCGACTTGCTCTCTGCCCGGGGCCATGAGGTCGTGTTCGCTCTCCATGAGGAGCAGACGACTCGCGCCAGGGCACCTCACCGCTACATGACCGTGGCCGTACGCTCGCCTCGCGTCGCGCCAACAATTGCCGACCCTGGCAACTTTGCCGAGTGCATCGAAGCTGCCGGGTTTCTTGATTCCGCGGTACTCAGCGAGTCGCTGGCGGTCTGGTTACGTGTGCAGCAGCAACTTGCTCCCGATCTGATGATCGAGGACTTCGCCCCCACCGCATTGCTGGCAGCGAGGTGTACGGGATTGCCCTCGGTGTCGCTGGGGGGCGGGTTCTGCATCGCGCCGGCATGGGCGCCTTGGCCCGCATTCCGGCATTGGGCCCCCGTTCCAGCAGACCGGCTACTTGCGGCGGAATACCGAGCCCTGCTGGCCTGCAATTCCGTACTTGCGGCGCACGGGTGCACAGTCTTGGGGTCCATGGGCGAGCTGTACGCAGCGACCACCGCCCTGCTGACCACTTGGCCAGCGCTTGATCCCTACGCTGAATTCCGGCGCGGCGCACACTATCTCGGCCCGTTTGATTCCAACGCATCGGTGACTGCCTCAGCAGCGCTGGATCCCGGCTTGGCGCCTGAGGCGGTCGCGTACCTGCGATGGGATCCTTCTGGAGCGGCGCTGCCGGTCCTCGCGGCGCTCGCGCAAGCCAAGGTGAGCACTCAGGCAGCCGTGCCTGACCTGGGTGTGGACGTGCGCCAAATGCTGGCTGGGTCCACTGTTCGGATCGTCGACTGGATCGCGGATCTCCCGGGAGCATTTGCGAGGGCGCGATTTGCAGTGACTCATGGCGGCCAGGGCGCAACGCTGCAGGCCTTGGCGGCGGGTTGTCCGGTGCTGGTTGTGCCCACCCAGGCGGAGCAGTACATCACAGGGGCTCGACTGGCGTCGTTGGGGCTCGGCATGGTGGTCCGCCCGCGCAGTTCTACCGAGGAACTCAACGCGGCGATCGATCATCTGCGGCGAGAGCATGCGGTGTTCGCAGAGCGGGTGGCCAGGTTTGTTCAGGATCAGCGATCGGCCTGCGTGGCGCCGCCAGAATCGATTGATGCCTGGCTTGTTCAGTACATCGAATCCGTGCTGAACCGCCAGGTCAATCGCGTGCACTGACTCTGGGCGCCAGCCGCTCAACAAGCATCTGCGGGATACGCTTGGGCTTAAGCGTGCGTGTATCCACATAGCCCAGACGGATCTGACTCGTGACGAGGCACTGGTCACCCTTCACCACCCATTGATCGAGGGTGAGGCTGGCTCGACCCATTTCATGGATGGCAGTGCGCACATCGAGCAGGTCCTCTAGCCGAGCGGGCGCCAGATAGTTCGCAGTGACGCCAAGCACAACAAATACGCCAAACTGTTCATGGACAAGGTCCGCATGCGGCAGACCGAGATCGCGCAGCCATTCGGTGCGCGCGCGTTCCATGAATTTCAGGTAGTTGGCGTAGTAGACGATGCCGGCTGCATCGGTATCCTCAAAGTAGACGCGGATTCGATGGCATGCGGCGGCGGCCGGCGCAACTGTGCTGAGCGTGTACATCGGCGCATTGTGCATCGTGTTCGCGCGTCGATGCCGGCGGCACGGCGCATCAGGGGAGCAAGCATGACAGTGTCAATCAGCGCGCATACCTGCGAGCAGCTTGAAGCGCTGCTGCGCGTGATCGCCAACGATCCCCGCGCCGATCGCGTCGCGCGACTCGGCCAGCTGGCGAGGTACGTGGCGGCGGAACGGCCGGCCGATGCACTCGATTGGATCTGTGACCTTCTCGAACGCGAAACGGATCTACGGGACGGTCTGGGCAGGTTGCTGGCGGGGGAACTGCTCGTCAGCCCCTTTCATCGCGAACTTTCGGACACCGGCGCACACGTCGGTCATGGTCTGCTGGCGCAGACAGCGTTTCGCCTCGGGCGCACACTCGTCCCGCCGGTACCTCCGGCCGGCGGTGCGCAGGCCGTGCTGCACGCAATTGCGGCATCCAGTTCGGCGGCTCGCTGGGTCGTTGCCGCGGGGGTGGATCGCTGGCGGCGACTGCTCAAGATCCTGGCTAAAGCGCCCGACTGGTCAGCTGACGGCGCTGCAGCCGAGCACCTGGGCCTCGAGATTCACATGGCGATGCGCTGGGTTGCGCTGCGTGCTGCATCCACTGCCACCTCCGAAGATGTTCAGGTGCTGCTGAAGCCCGCAGTCTCTGAGACCGCAAGCTTCACAACGCTGCCCGCCGCTGTGGAGCGCAGCTTCTCCACGGATGCCGTACCCGACGCGCGCACCACCTTGCTCGCACAGCTCGTCCAGTGCGAGCAGCTCGCCCGCCGGTGGCGCTCGACAGCGCGAGAGGCCGGCACGACCGCCGGTCTGACGCACCACATCCGCGGCCTGCGCGAGGCGGCGGTGCGCTTGAAGCGGCTCGCGCTCGTCATACAGCGTGGAGACGCAGCATTCGAGCAGGGTGCAGGGCTGCTCGTCGAGGTGCTGGTCTCCTACGCGGAACGCAACAGCTTGACTCAGCTGGTGCGTCGCTCAAGCGCCGATCTGGCCTATCGCGTGACTGAAAGCGCCAGCCGGGATGGGGAGCACTACGTTGCGAACTCGCGAAGGGAGTGGGCGGGTCTGCTGCGTGCCGCCTGCCTTGCCGGCGTGGTGATTGCCTTCATGGCCATCATCAAGATCAAGATTGCGGCTGCCCACCTGCCCCTGTTGTGGGAAGCCCTGCTGGTCTGCCTTAATTACGGCCTGGGCTTTGTATTCATCCACCTGATTCATGGCACGGTGGCGACCAAGCAGCCCGCCATGACTGCCGCCGTGCTCGCGCGGCGTCTGGCCGAGGATGACGGCACGCCGCTGGCGATGCAGCAGACGGTCGACCTGTGCGTGAGAATGGCCCGCAGCCAGACCATTGCGGTCGCGGGCAACGTCCTTGTGGCGGCGCCCGTCGCATTGCTGCTCTACATGCTCTGGCCGATGCTGACCGGGCACACGCTGATCAACGAGGTGAAGGCAACCGCCTTCATTGCCGATGCAAGTGTCTGGGCAGGCCCCGCGCTCGTGTTTGCGGGCATCGCCGGCTGCTGCCTGTTTCTGGCCGGCATGATCAGCGGCTGGTTCGACAACCTTGCCGGTGTGACACGACTGTCTGCCCGGCTGGCTGTCCATCCGCTCTTGCTGAGCACGTTGGGCGCGGACCGTTCGGCTCGCCTTGGTCGGTACATGGGCGAGCATCTGGGTGCGCTGACCGGCAACCTGACGTTCGGTTTCCTGTTGGGTGGGGTGAGCTTTCTTGGGGTGCTGACCGGTACCGGTCTGGACATCCGCCACGTAGCGTTCTCGTCCGCGAACACGACCTTCGCGATCGCGCACTCGTGGGCCGAGATGCAGGCCTGGCTCATTCCACTGCTGGTGGTGGGTGTGCTGCTGATTGGCGCCGTCAACATCACCGTGAGCTTCGGGTTGTCCTTGTTCATGGCGATCCGTGCGCGCGGTGCCGAAGACGTCCGGACCGGCCTGCTGCTCTTTCTGCTCGGTCGCCGCCTGCTACGCAATCCCCTGCAGTTCTTTGTGCCACCCAAGAACGAGCCCGGTGCAGCATCGGAAGGCAGTGAGGCGCCCTGAACCGCGCGATCAGGTGCGCAACCCGCGGCGCACGTGCCTTGCACTCAGGTCGATGGCGACCGCAGTGCCCCGCCCAGCGCGGCATCAATGAGCGCTTGCGCCTCATAACCGTGGTCGCGCGTGTCAGCCACACCCAGCGCCATCTGAACCACGGTGCCTTCCAGCATCGGGAGGGCACGCTCGCTGATCAGAGTCATGCGGGCCCGCGCCTGGCGTGCGTCGCAATGCTCGAGCACCACCAGAACCGTGTCATCGTCGTAGCGGCAGCCAAAGTCATAAGCGCGCAGCTGCGCTTCCATGGAGATCGCCAGCGCGTTCACAAGCCGCGTCTCAAGAGCACCATCAACGAACTCGGCGCCGCCAGCGTCAGAGAACCGGACGGCCACCAGAGCGACTGGTGTCTGTGTTCTCGAGCAGCGCGACAGCAATGCAGGCAGGCTCTGAACCAAGTGGCGTCGCGTGTATAGGCCGCTGATCGGATCGCGAAGCGCCAGCTGTTGAATCTGCAGCTGCATGGCAAATGCCTGATCCTGCTCGGTGCGGCGGCGCGCGATCTCGAAGCGTGCCTTCTGCATTTTCAGGCGTAGGCCGGCGCAGCGCTGCGCAAACCCTTCGGACAGCGTGGCATGTGTGACCGCGTGGGCGTAGGCCTTGGCATAGGCATCCTCGCCAGCGCGGGCTTGAGCGGCGTCCATCGCCAGCCCGCACAGGCGCCGGTCGGCGCGCAGGTCCTCGTCGGTGAGCGCGCCGAGCGCCTCCTCGAGCCAGCGTGCCGCTTCGGCAAAGCGGCCCATTGCGAGGAACAGCCGGCCTTCATGCACCCGCTGGACCTGGTAGATCCGGCTCTGGTCGACCGGCACGAGGGTTCGCGCGCCGATCAAGGTTTGCTGCGCGGCTTCAAAGTCGCCGCGGCGCGTCTGGAGTTCCGCAGCCGCCAGTGCGAGCCGGTGCTGCAGCGCCTGGGGCTGCCGCGCATCGGCAGACATGGCTTGCAGCACCGCGCCCAGGGCCTGCTCGGGGGCCACTGTGGCCGCGGCAAGCAGTGCCTGCTGGGCGATCAGACGTGATACGAGCCAGTCATTACCCAGGGCGCGCAGTGCGAGTTCGCTCTCGCACAGGCATTCCGCGGCATAGGTCCAGTCATGGGCATCGATGGCGTGCTCGGCCAGCTTGAGAAACAGCCAGGCCCGCTCGGGTCTCTGCCGGAATCGCTCCGCGCTGTCCAGAGCCGCATACAAGGCAGTGAATGCCGCATCAGGGTCCTGCAGGCGCAGGCTGGCGGCGTACTGCACGTGCAGGCTCTGCAGCAGATCTTCAGGCATCGCCTGCTCGCTGCAGGTGGCTTCGAGCTGTCGGGCGCCGCGCAGGGCGAGGGCGGCGTCGCCCTCGATCGCATCCTGCATGCCCTGCGCCGCGGCGAGCAGCCAGCGCAGCCGGCCGGAGCCTGACTGCCGCGCTGCTTCGTGGGCATGACGCAGATGCACGCGTGCCACACGTGCATCGCCGTAGTGCTGCTCGCGCGTGGCGATCAGCAAATGGCCCCAGGCGCGATCGTCACCCTGCAGGGAGGTGACGAGCCGGTGCGCGCGCTCGCTGACTTCGTCGGGGCGGGCGTGCAGCTCCTCCCAGTTGGCTTGTGCGTCAAGCCAGACGTCGGAAGCCGCAGCGCCTTGTGCCATGTCAGTTGAGCAGGTAAGTCTCCAGGAACTTGACGGTAGCGTAGAACTGGAAGTCTGCGTTGACGCGCCGCGCAAAACCGTGGCCTTCGTTGTCGGCCAGCAGATACCAGACGGGCACGTTGTTGGCGCGCACCTTCTGCACGATCTGCTCGGCCTCGGTGTAGGGCACGCGCGGGTCATTCTTTCCGTGAATCACGAACAGTGGCACCTTGATGCGATGGGCATTGTTCAGCGGCGCGATCTTCTCCTGGAACTCGCGCATCTTCGGATCGCGCTCATCGCCGTACTCCACGCGGCGTAGATCCCGGCGGTAGCTTTCGGTGTTGTTCAGGAAGGTCACGAAGTGGCTGATGCCGACGATGTCGATCGCACCGCGCAGGCGCTCGCTGTAGTGCGTTGCCATGGCCAGGCTCATGTAGCCGCCGTAACTGCCGCCACTGACCACCACACGCTTGCTGTCCAGGTTGGGCTGGGTGGCCAGCCAGTCGAGCAGGGCGCCACCGTCCTTGACGCTGTCTTCACGCAAAAAGCCGTTGTCCAGCTGCGCGAAGCTCTTGCCGTAGCCCGTGGACCCGCGAACGTTCGGCAGGATCACCGCAATGCCCATCTCGTTGATGTAGTAGTTCCAGCGGCCCATGAAGCGCACCGTGCTCTGGGCCTCCGGGCCCCCATGGAAATCCACGAACACCGGCCGCTTACCCGGGAACTTCTTGGCGTCCGGCGCAAACAGCCAGCCGGAGATCATGCGGCCATCAAAGCTCTTCCATTGGATGAGCTGCGGGGTCACGAAGGTGTTCGGGTCAATCGTCGGCGGTGCGTAGGCTGTGGTCCAGCGCGTGACTGCGCCGGTCTTCACGTTCAGCGAGTAGGCATCGCCCGGGCTTTGCGGCGAATTCAGCGAGAACGCCACTTCATCGCGCAGGCTCTCGTGCCAGCTCGTGCCGCCGATGGCGCCGGCCGGCACCTTGGGCGCAGGCAGTTCCTTTCCGGTGGTGGCATCGAACAGGCGCATTTCATCGCGGCCGTTGTTGTTGATCTCGGCGATCAGCAGCTTGCCGTCCTTGGACAGATCCACGCCGGAGACATCCCAGGGGATGTGCCTGGTCAGCGAGGTCAGTGTCTTGGTGCTCAGGTCATAGACGGCCAGTTCGTTGAACTCGCTGCCGGCATTGGTGGTGAGGAACAGGCGCTTGCCGTCCTTGCTCCATGCGGCCGGGAAGTAGCCTGCGGCCGGCTGGCCGGCAGCCGGCAGGATGCGCTCGCGCTGGCCGGTCTTGGTGTCGAGCAGAAAGAGCTCGGTGTCCGAGTTGGTGCGGTACTGCACCAGCGCCAGCCGGCTGTCGTCCGGCGAAAAGCGGCCGCCAAACCAGCCGCCACCGGGCAGCTCGGCAAGCCGTGTCTTTTCCTCGGGCTTAAGCGGGTTGACAAAGGTCAGCGTGGTGGTGACCTGCGCGCGCGTTCCGCCCTGCGCGGTCCGGTCCAGCGGCACGGCGCTGATCAGAATACGGTCGCCCTTTTCTGTCCACATGGCGGATGAGCGCTCGTCCGGATTGGACAGCAGCGTACTCTCGCGGCTGGGCAGGTCCATGCGGTAGATCTTGGTGGCCTCATTGCCGCCTGTGTCGCGTGCGTATACGAGGTAGCGCCCTTCTTTAGGCTCAAAGGAGGCGCCCTGCACCGACTCGGCAAAGTCGGTGAGCTTGGTCATGGTGCCGTTGGGGCCGTCGAGCAGATAGACCTGCGGCAGGTTGTCCGTGGCGCCACGGTGGCGCACCAGCATGCTGCGGTTCTTGGGGTGCCAGCCCATGAAGCCGTAGCCGCGGAAGTCGGTGTAGGCCGCCACACGTTCGGCGATGGTGCGCTGGATGGGTGGGATGCCTTCGGCGCGCAGATTGGCATTCGGTGCAATCACGGCTGCGGCGCTGGTCGCCGGTGTGGCTGGCGCGGCAGGCGTGGCGGCGGTTTGCGCCAGGACGGGCAGGGTGCCCGCCGTGGCAAGTGCGAGGGTCAGTGCGGCTCGGCGCAGGGTCATGCTCGGGCTCCGATGAGCGCGGCCTGCGGGTGGCAGGCCGGGTTGCGAAGCTGCGGATGATAGGTGGCGGCTTGCCCTGCGCCGTACTGCTGCGCGCACCGCGCTTGCGGGCCGATGCTGGGGCTTACCCGAAGTTACCGGCGGGCAGAGCGCCAATCTCCTGCGCACGCTTTCTGTACAGCCAGATTGCGACGCCTGTGCACAGCACGCCCCAAGCCAAGACTGCTGGTGCGACCCAATGGAGCGAATTGCGGCCGATCGTCACCAATACGTAGACCGCCATGAAGGCGAAGAACCGCTGTAGGAAGAAGCTCACACCTTTACCTGGGTCTGCAAAGCGCCTCGGGGATTGGAGAGCTAAAGCCATATCAAAGCTGACTGTCCCCACAAAGAAGAGGACCATCGAAAGCGCCAGCGTGCCCGATGGAATGCCCGGCACTTGTGCAGCAAGGAGGATCAGACCCAGAGCGAGGCCCGTATTGAGGACAACGGATCGGACCACTGCCCGCGCGAACCAGCGGCCGCGTGCTACGGCGTTGGGTGCACCTGGCAGCAGACAGGCCAGTGCCTGTTCGGTCTTTGTGAGAGCAAGACCTTGCACAAAGTTAGACCCGGATCCGCCCAAGATAACGACCGTAAACATGAAGACACTGTTCATCAGGTCTCGTTCGTCAAACGCTCGGTCGCGTCCAGCGCCCATGGCGTATATCGCGGCCAGCATCATCAGTACGACCGGGATGTACGCCACCACTGCTACGGGGCTGAAGCCTGGACCCATGGCGAGTGCGAGGCGCCAATCCACAGGCCAGCGCAGAGACCACCGTTGCTGAATGCCAGCCCACGCAGAAAAGTTCAGCACCTGTGCCCATCGCCCTCCCTGCGGCTTGATCTGCGCGTAGGCCGCGTTTTGTGTTGCTCCGCGGGGGCGCTGCATCAAGCTGCTCGCTGCCGCATTCGCCTCGCGCCGTTTGAACACCATCGCGGCCAGGATGTACCGAAGCGCCACTATCCATGCGAGGGCGAGCAACCATCGTCCAGTGCCCAATTGCTCCAAAGCGTGCTGGAGTGCAGCGAATGCGGTGCTGCGCCAACTTTGCGGAACCAGCATGAGCGCGCTCAACGCAAAGAACAGCATTGGGCGCGAAAAACCGCACATTGCCACGGTAATCAGCGAGGAGGCGACCATGAAGCCTGCCAGTGCCGTGAGATGTGCAGTCCCATACGCTGCGATCGCCAGCCCACACCATAGCGCCGTGACGATCAGGCAGCCGTACCAGCTACTCGCGAGCACACGCCATAGCGCAGAGCGATGGGTAGGCACCAGCAGCATGGTGTTTGGCACCTGCATGCGCATCGCTGTGTAGGGCACGGCAACCGCCAAAGTGAGCAGCAGGAGCGCGAGCACGGGAAAGATGCCCATGGTCGTGCTGATTAGCCAGCCGCGGTCACGGTCGATGGTCATCCGCACCATGAACGCCGCGAAGCCGCCAAAGACGAGGAGCACCAACAACAGGGTCGGCCAGCTCGCCACGTGGCGCAGCATGCCCAACACGGCGCGTTCCGCTAGCCAGCGGGGCGCGGTGCTGCGCGTACTCGTCGCGGCGTTCATTTGGTCAGCTCCACAAAGATGTCTTCCAGGCCGACCGTCTCGACCCGTAGCCCCTCGCCGACTGCCGCGGCCAGGCGCCGTTCCAGCGAGCTATCCATGCGCACGATGCTGCTGGCCTGCTGACCGGGCAGGCTTTCGTGGCTGAGGACTGCGGCGCCAGAGACTGCAGACCTCAGCGCCGTGGCCGGGCCGGTGATGCGGCGCGTGGCGTCGATCAGCTCGTCCAGCGGCGCTTGCACGGCCACCTTGCCGTTGCGCAGAAAGGCTACATCCATGGCGATGCGCTCCAGATCCGTGAGGATGTGGGTGGAGAAGATGATGGTGGTGCCACGCTCGACGCTGTCCACCAGCTCGCGCAGGAAGTCGCGGCGGCCGGCGGGGTCAAGTGCGGCCACGGGTTCGTCCAGCACCAGCAGCTCGGGGTCCGGCGCCAGGGCGCGGATGATGGACAGGCGCTGCTTCTGCCCGCCGGACAGTTTGCTGATGCCCTTGCTGCGCTCGATGCCCCAGCGCTGCATGAGCGCGTCCACCTTGGCCGTGTTCCAGCGCGGGTAGAAGCTGGCGAAGTAGTCCAGCATCTGGCCGGCAGTGAGCCATTCGAAGATGCTGCTGTCTTGCGGCACATAGCCAAGGCGGGCGCGGGTGGTGTCAGTGAGCTTCATCGGGTCTTCGCCAAACAGGCTCACCTGGCCAGCGGAAAAGTCGCGCAAGCCCAGGGCGCATTCCATGAGCGTGCTCTTGCCAGCGCCGTTGCGGCCGAGCAGGCCGAGCACGGTGCCGGCGGATACGTCCAGACTCAGCTCGTCCAGCACCAGCTTGCCTTCGTACATCTTGGTCAGACCGCGGATCGACAGGGGCGCAGCGGCTCCGGGTGTTGGGTTGAGTACCGCGTTCATTCGGAGCGTCCTTCCTTGAGCAGGCGGGCGAAGAGGGCAAGCGCCTCTTCAGCCGGGATTTCGAGTTGCGCCGCTTCGAGTGCGGCTTTTTCCAGCGTGGGTTGCAGCAGGTTCAGGCGGCTGTCCATGCCCTGCGCGGTGGCCGTGCCCTGGGCCACCACCATGCCCAGACCGCGCTGGCGCGCGAGTACGCCGGCGGCCTCCAGCAGGCTGTAGGCCTTGGAGACGGTCATCGGGTTGACTGCAAAGGTCTCGGCCACGTCGCGCACCGAGGGCAGGCTGTCGCCCGGCACGAGCTGGCCGGCTGCGATCAGCCGGCGCACCTGGTCCATGAGCTGCCGGTAGATGGGCTCGCCGGCGCCCGTGTTCACGCTGAACAGGGCCGAGGCGGAAATGCCGGGTCTGGGCGGCATGCGCTCAGGCGCCTGTACGGGGTGCGGGGCTCTGGCCCTGGCCCTTGGGAGCTGTGTTGCGGCGGCGCTGCCGGGCGCGCTGTGCGGCGCTCGCGAACACCACGGCCAGAACGATGCCGACGGCCGCCGCCGAACCGCTCTGGATGCCGCCAGCACCCAGGGCCGCACCAATGCCGGTGCCGAAGAAGATCCAACCGATCGAGTAGGTGGTGAGGAAAGACATGGCTCGAACTCCTCGCGGCACGGGCCGCGCTGATCGACGCGGTGCCGGGGCGCTGTGGCGCGACTGCCGGCGGTCCGTCGTTTGTGTATTAGTACAGTAATACACTAAGACGGCCACGTCAAGGGGCGTTCAAGACAGGGGTGGCGTGCGCGTGCCAGCGCTCAGCCCTGCAGCCGGGCAGCCTGGTGGCATGGCAAATTCGGACGAAATAGGGAAAGCAATTAAAGTTGCCAGAATCCGCTTCTGGTATGCGGAAACTGGCATTCGTCTACACAGAAATAGATCGAAAAGAGCCATAGCAGCCTATTGACCTGCGCAGGCCTTCACGCCCAACTGATTGTGCGGATCGCACACCAGCGCATCCCGCAGGGCCGGCAGGCGCATCACCGTCACTCGTTCGCACACCGCCGCGTAATGCCATTCGTCGTCCGCGTCGATCTTCACCCAGCCTGCAATCTCCCGCCCGGCCACCCGCTGGTGAATCAGCATCTGGTTGCCGTCCGCCCCTTCAAAGCGCAGCGCCACCCGCTCGCTGCCGGGCGTCTTGCTCGCGGCGAAGCCGAATCCGCCAGCCGCCAGTGCCTGCCCGGCGGGTGCGCTGTGTAGCGTGCGAGCAGCCGTGCGTGCGTTCGCCGCCCCGGTGCCAGCGGGTGTGCTCGCACGCTGAGCGGTGAAGCGCAGAGCCACGGGCGCGCGCCCGCCTGGCGCTGGCATGCATAGCGCCAACTGCCCCTCCGGCTCTCGCGTGCTGCAGGCAAAGGCCAGATGCTGCGTGACGTCGCACAGCGCGGTGGGCGTTGCGGCGGAGGCGTTGCCGGAGAATGCGTACACGGCAAAAGCTGCGATCAGGAATGGCATTGGGCTTGGGGGAAGGCGGGGCATGGTTGGCAAGCGAAGTAGGGCGCCGCGCACGGGCGCGAGCAGTGAGCTGCCGCGAATCTAGTGCCTTCTTGTCGGCGTGCAGGCACCCGATCGCCGCGGATTTGCCGCCCCCGGCTTGCGCCACTGCATCGGCGGGTGCAGTGCATCTCGAAGTTGCTCCCGCTTGTCCCATGCGGCTCTTGAGACCAATTGCAATGAAAAGCCGCGCCAGTGCTTGATGCGCTGATCAGAATCAAGACTTCATGAGCTTCTCGAAGGCAAACTGTCTGAAGATGCCCGCCAGACAAGCGGAGAAGGTCTTGAACTTTGCGCAGAAGCTTGGCTGTGCCAGGCACTCAGCGCGCAGCCGCGGGCGTGCGAATCGCGCCTTGCAGCTCGCCGGCGTTTGGCGGCAGCCGGGTGATGCGGCAGCGCTTGCTGCAGCTGAAGTAGTGGTTCGCGCCGTCGATCCGCAGGCTCGCCAGGCCGAATGACTGGATGCGCCACTGCGCTAGGCGGCCGTCCTTCAGGCGCAGTTCCCCTTGGGCACTGCATGGCGACCAGTCGCCTTGCTGGAGATAGGCATTCCAGCTCACCGGCTGGGCGCGAGCGAAGTACTGGCTCACATCGGCAGGGCTCGGCTGGAAACGCTTGCAGGCTGCCGCGGTATCCGGCTGGGCCGACAGACCGGCGTTCACCGCCAGCACGGCCGCCACGCGCGAACGCTTCAGGGGCCGCGGCGTGTCGGACTGCGGGCCGCCTTCGTAGGGGTCCACCGGCGCATCGGCGGCAGGGCTGGGTGGGGGCGGGGTCGGGGCGGCTACGCCGGCAACGTTCGCACTAAGCATGATGCAGACCAAGACGCACAAACGACGAGCCGAGCGGGCGCCCAAGTGAGCAGTGAAGGCACACCCGTGCGCCGCTGGCGTCAACGACCAGCCATCGCGATAGGGCATCTGGATTTGTTCATTCTTTGCGGAGGAGGGGCTGCGCGTAAAGGCGCCGATGCAGCGTCTGCGCTCACCTTAGGACAGCTAATGCGGCCAGCATCGCACGATTGGGGGAGTGATGTTCCCATGCGAGTCGTTGCCTAATGAGAGTTGACCGATGCGCCCCGTGCCGCGACGCCGACGCTATCCACCATCGGGAGTCAGCCTATGGCAGCGTTCCACCGATACGACCTCGAAGATGTGCTCGCCGTCTGGCCACAGGATCTTTCCTGGCGACGCGAGCGCGAACTCGGCGTCCCGCTCATGCGTGCGCCCTATGGCATCAATCTGTATGCAGGCTGCAGTTCCGTTGAGCCAGACGGACTCGCGCTCGGGCGGAGCTGGGAGTACCCGAATGCACCGTTTCGCCTCCTTGGCACGCATTTGACTGAGATCAGCAGCCGCGTAAGTGTGATGCGCGCCCCGATCTTCGCAGAGGCGATGAATGCGCTCTTCCCGACCTACAAGATCACGAATGTCCGGCGGATTGCTGCGTTTCTGGGGCAGACCATCGTTGAGAGTAATGGGTTTGCCGACCTAGAGGAGAACTTGAACTATCGAGCGGAGACCGTTACTCGAATCTTCGGCAACCGGCTGCCCGGCGACGGATCAAAGGCGGAGGACTATGCGCACAACCCCGAAAAGCTGGCCAACCTGGCCTACGCCGGTCGATTCGGAAATGGCGATGCCGCAAGCGGCGACGGTTGGCGGTATCGGGGGCGAGGTCTGATCCAGACCACCTTCAAGGACAACTATGCCGTCGTAGAGCGCGAAACGAAGCTCGGCGTGCTCAGCAATCCCGACCTTCTGCTCCAGCCCTACAACGCCGTGTGGTCCGCTTGCGTATTCTGGAAACAGACAGACCTCAATCGCTTGGCTGATGCGAACAACATCAAGGATTTGACGAAGCGCGTCAACGCGGCAAGGCTCCACCTTGAAGAACGAGTCAACTGCACGGAACGTGCACACCGCGTGCTTGCGCGAGCCTTGGGTTGGACGCGTCGATAAAGACCCTCACCGCTCTTGGAGTGAAGCGAATGGATCGCTCTATTGGCACTTGGTTGATTGGCGTAACGGCAGCCGTGTTTGGATGCGTATCGCACGGTGTCGCGCCTGCCCCTTCGCTTTGTACGGGCGAGGAAAAGGTGGTGTTCACCTGCAAGCTCAAGGCCAAAACTGCCTCGCTGTGTGCAAGTAATGCCGCTGCCGGGGGCGAGCCTGCGGTGCAGTACCGCTTTGGCACACCGCGCAGAGTTGAGTTGCGGTTTCCCTCCGCGCCGCAGCCCGCCGGTGAACTGTTCTGGCTGAGCACGACGATGTACTCCGGTGGCGGCGAGGCACGCATCCGGTTCCGAAATGCCGATACTGACTACATCTTGTTCGATGCGACCACGCGCACGGGCTTCGGTGGCGGGCCGAACAACCCGCAGTTCACGGCCGGTATCGCCACGCGAGTCGATGGCAGGCTGACCTCGGTCAGGACGTGCACCGCCAGTACGCCTTTGGCCTACAGCCTGCTCCCGGGTCTGAAGACTGAGGAATTTGATCCCGACCTGATGCCCTGAGCGCCCACTGCGCCTTGGCTAGTGCGAGCTTGGCGCTCAGCCGCTGAACAGATCCCCGTTGGGCGTACTCGCCGGCGCGGCCAGACCGAAGTGGCGATACGCGCTGGGCGTCGCAATCCGCCCGCGCGGGGTGCGCTGCAGGTAGCCCTGTTGAATGAGGTAGGGCTCGATCACGTCTTCGATGGTCTCGCGCTCTTCGCCGATGGCGGCGGCGAGGTTGTCCAGACCGACCGGGCCGCCCGAGAACTTGTGGATCACGGCTTCAAGCAGCTTCTTGTCCATCACGTCGAAGCCGACGTTGTCGACATCCAGCATCTGCAGCGCGGCCTGTGCGGCGGCCTGGGTGATGGTGCCGTCGCCCTTGACCTGGGCGTAGTCGCGCACGCGGCGCAGCAGGCGGTTGGCGATGCGCGGCGTGCCGCGGCTGCGCTTGGCGATCTCCATGGCGCCTTCGGCCACGATGGGCGTATCCAGCAGGCCAGCGGAGCGCTTGACGATGCGCGCGAGTTCGTCGGCGGTGTAGAACTCCAGCCGCGCGACGATGCCGAAGCGGTCGCGCAACGGGTTGGTGAGCATGCCGGCGCGCGTGGTGGCGCCCACCAGGGTGAAGGGCTGCAGATCGAGCTTGACCGAGCGGGCCGCCGGGCCTTCGCCGATCATGATGTCGATCTGATAGTCCTCCAGCGCCGGGTACAGGATTTCCTCGACCACCGGGCTGAGGCGATGGATCTCGTCGATGAAGAGCACATCGTTCTTCTCGAGATTGGTCAGCAGCGCGGCCAGGTCGCCCGCGCGTTCGAGCACGGGGCCGGAGGTCTGGCGCAGGTTCACACCCATCTCGCGGGCGATGATGTGTGCCAGTGTGGTCTTGCCCAGGCCCGGCGGGCCAAAGAGCAGCACATGGTCCAACGCCTCGGCGCGGCCGCGTGCGGCACCCACGAAGATCTCAAGCTGCTCGCGGATCTTCACCTGGCCGACGTAGTCATCGATGCGCTGGGGGCGCAAAGCGCGTTCCACGGCTTCTTCATTGGGGCTGGTGGACGCGGCTGACACCACGCGGGGCGCGGCTGCGAATTCATCGGTCTGGATGGGCATGGGCGAGAGCATAGCTTTGCATGTCATGCCCTCCGGCCCTGCGTTACGCTCGCCGCTTCGCTTGCACTGGAGGACCCCATGCAATTCACGATGCCGCGCGCGCTGCTGACCCTTGCCGCGCTCCTCATGACCGCTGCGCCACTGGCACAGACGCCTGTGCCGACTCCTGCGCACACCTCTGCCGCCGCCTTGCCCGTAGCCCCCGTTCGCCCCGTGACCGACACCTTTTTCGGCACGCAGGTCACTGACCCTTACCGCTACATGGAGGACGTGAAGGCGCCCGAAGTGGCCGACTGGATGAAGGCCCACAGCGACCATGCGCGCCGCACCCTGGACGCCCTGCCGCTGCGCAAGGAATTCCTGTCTGACCTGCAGCGCTTCGAGTCCTCGGTGAGCGCGCGCGTCACGGAAGTCTGGCGCGCCCCTGGCGATCGCTTCGTCTATCTCAAGCGCGCGGCCGGGGCCAATGCATTCAAGCTCGTCACGCGCGTGGGCCTGCAGGGCGAGGAGACTGTGCTGTTCGACCCGGACACGCTGGCCAGGCAGACGGGCAAGCCCCACGCCATCAACACGCTCGCGGTCTCGCATGACGGACGCCTGGCCGCCTATGGCGTCTCCGCCGCCGGCTCGGAAGCCGCAACGACCTACGTGATCGAGGTCGCCACCGGCAAGGCGCTGGGCGAGCCGATCCCCCGCACGGACTACGGCGCCGTCAGCTTCACGCCGGATGGTCGCTTCGTGGCCTACAACCAGCTGGTCGATCTCAAACCGGGCGCGCCTGCCACGGAGAAGTACCGCAACTCGCGCGCCATGGTGCGGCCGGTGGACGGCAAGAACAGCATCGCCCGCCCGCTGCTGGGCACGGGCCTGCCGGGCAGCACGCTGAAGCCCGATGAGTCGCCCGCCCTGCAGTTCACGGCCGATGGCCGCTGGATGATCGCTGCGATCTTCAATGGCGTGCAGCGCGAGATCATGCTCTACGCCGCGCCGCAGTCGGCGCTGCGCATGCGCACCGCCGCGCCCATTCGCTGGCGCCTGCTGGCCAACTACAGCGACGAGGTGAACGCCTTCACCTACCGTGAGAACCAGGTCTTCACCCTGAGCATGAAGAACGCACCGCGCGGGCGCATCCTGCGGCTGGATCTGCTGGAGTCCAACCCGCGGCGCGACGCCTGGGTGCAGGTGCTGGAGAGCCAGCAGGTCATCACCGGGCTGACGGCTGCGCGCGACGGTCTGTACTTCGAGGCGCGCGACGGCAACGTGAAGCGCCTGTACCGCCAGGCCATGGGCAACAGCCCCACGCCCAATGCCGCGAACCGCAACGCCCCGCCGCCGGTGCAGGCGGTGGCGCTGCCGGTGGCCGGCAACTTCTGGCTTAATGGCTTCGAGTCCAACTGGGAAGCCGGCAACCCGCTGGTGCCCGGTGTACAGATTTTCATGGCTGGCTGGACCCAGGCGCGTCAGCACTACATCGTGGACGAGACCGGCAAGGTCAGCAATTCCGGTCTGCAGCCCGCAGGCGCGCTGGATACGCCGGCAGACATCGTCGCCACCGAGACGCAGTGCAGGAGTCACGACGGTGCCATGGTGCCCATGAGCATCGTGCACCGGCGCGACATCAAGCTCGATGGCAGCAACCCCGTGATCCTGACGGCCTATGCCTCCTACGGCATCACGATCGAACCGGGCTACAGCGTGAACCGCCTGGCCTGGCTGAACCGCGGCGGCGTGTATGCCTTTGCCAACCCTCGCGGCTCCAGCGTGTTCGGCAAGCAGTGGTACGAGGCCGGCAAGCAAACGACCAAGCCCAACACCTGGCGTGATCTGATTGCCTGCGGCGAGCAGCTGATCAGCATGAAGGTCACGAGCCGCGAGCGGCTGGGCATCATCGGCGGGAGCGCTGGCGGCATCACGGTGGGCCGCGCCATGACCGAGCGCCCGGATCTGTTTGCCGCTGTCGTGCCCCAGGTGGGCTCGTTGGACATGGTGCGCATGGAGACCACGCCCAACGGCATTCCGAACATTCCGGAATTCGGCAGCGTGGCCACCGAGCCGGGCTTCCGCGCGCTGCTGGCCATGAGCACCTACCACCAGATCAAGGACAAGACCGCCTACCCCGCAGTGATGCTCACGCATGGGGTGAATGACCCGCGCGTGGAGGTGTGGCACTCCACCAAGACGGCGGCGCGCCTCATGGCCGCCACCAGCAGCGGTAAGCCCGTCCTGCTGCGCCTGGACTATCAGGCTGGCCACGGCGTGGGCAACACGCGCGAGCAGCAGCAGGCCGAGACCGCGGACGTGCTCGCCTTCTTCGCCCGCCACCTCGGCATGGCGGCAGCGAAGTAACGCCTGGGGGCTGATCAGTTGGTGATCAGCCCCAAGGCGATCGCCCACATCACGCAAGCGATCAGCCCGTCCAGCACGCGCCAGGCGGCCGGGCGGGCAAACAGCGGCGCCAACCAGCGCGCGCCGAAGCCCAGCGCCGTGAACCACACGATGCTTGCGCTGACCGCCCCCACGCCAAAGGCCGCCCGCTGATCGCCGGGCTGCTGGCTGGCGATGCTGCCCAGCAGCACGACGGTGTCCAGATACACGTGCGGATTCAGCCAGGTGAAGGCCAGGCAGGCGAGCAGCGCCGTCTTGAGCGAACCCGCGGCGCCATCGGCGGCCTGCATGCTGCCGGGCCGCAAGGCACGCCGAGCCGCCATCGCGCCATAGACCAGCAGAAAGGCCGCACCGCCCCAGCGCGCGGCCTCCAGCAGCACCGTGTGCTGCTGCACCAGCGCGCCCAGGCCGAGGATGCCGGCGCTGATCAGCAGCGCGTCCGACAGCGCGCAGATCAGTACCACCGGCAGCACGTGCGCGCGCGCCAGCCCCTGGCGCAGCACAAAGGCGTTCTGCGCGCCGATGGCGATGATCAGTGCCGCCGAGGTGCCAAATCCGATCAGGGCTGTGCCGGCGAAGGTGTCTGGTGTCATGACAGTTGAGAGAAGCACTTGGAGTGTCCGCCTGCCAGGCAGCGTATTCGGGCTTGTTTTGTTAGGACAGCTAACCTTTCTGAACCGAGTAAAGAAAATCTAACGATTGAGCGAGGACGCCCATGCGACTGGACACTGCCCAACTCGCAGCCTTTGCCGCAGCGGTTCACCACGGCTCCTTCGAGGCCGCGGCCGGCGAGCTGCACGTCACGCGCTCGGCGGTCAGCCAGCGGGTCAAGACCCTGGAGGAGCGAGTCGGGCAGGTGCTCCTGCGCCGCAGCACGCCGGTGGAGGCCACCGCCGCGGGCGAGGCTCTGCTGCGCTACGTACAGCAGGCGCAGCTGCTGGAGCAGCAGGCGCTCAAGCAGATGGGCGCCACCGCAGGCAGCGAGGCGGCGCCGAAGCTCAGCATCGTGGTGAATGCGGATTCACTGTCCACCTGGTTCCTGCCCGCACTGGCGCCGATCAGCGAGCGCCATGGCGCCCTGTTCAACCTGATCGTCGAGGACCAGGACCACAGCGCCGAGCTGTTGCGCCAGGGCCGGGCGCACGCCGCCGTGACGGCCGAGCCGCAGGCCGTGCAGGGCTGCCGGGTGCAAACCTTGGGCACCATGAACTACCTGGCGGTGTGTTCGCCGGCCTTCATGCAGCGCTGGTTTGCCGGCGGCGTGAACGCCGACAGCCTTGCCGTGGCGCCCATGCTGGTCTTCAACGCAAAGGACGATCTGCAGCACCGCTACCTGCGCACCATCACCCGCAGGCGTATCGCACCGCCGCAGCATCGCGTGCCGTCATCGACCGCTTTTCTGGATCTTGCGGGCATGGGCATGGCCTGGGGCATGGTGCCGGAAGCCATGGCGCGCGAGGCTTTGCGGACCGGACGTGTGGTGGAGCTTCAGCCGGGTCAGCCATTGCCTGTCACCTTGCACTGGCAGACCTGGAAGCTGCAGAGCGAGTTGATGCGCGATCTCGCGGCGGCCGTGCGCCAGGCCTTTGGTGCGTCCGATCAGGGGCGCTAGCGCTGGCCAAGGAAGCCTCGTGGAGACACCTTCGATGCACTGAATAGCGCGGACGCACCGCGGCTTCTCTGCGGACCGACCCGGCAGGCAAGCTGCAAAGCTCGTGCGTGAGTGCTGCGCATCCGGCGCGGACACG
Organism: Piscinibacterium candidicorallinum; assembly: GCF_047549485.1. Taxonomy (GTDB): domain Bacteria; phylum Pseudomonadota; class Gammaproteobacteria; order Burkholderiales; family Burkholderiaceae_C; genus Piscinibacterium; species Piscinibacterium candidicorallinum. The sequence continues at coordinate 1,022,434 of NZ_CP180191.1, forward strand.
CCCCTTGGGTCCACACCATGCGCATTGCGCCCTTGCCATTCCACGCTGTGACGAGCTGTGCCGTGTTCGTCCGCCGGTTGCTTGCCGTCACGCTGCTCGCCGCTGCCGGCAGCGCGCAGGCCATCGTTACGCCGGATGTGCCGGAGGCGCAGAAAGTGCCGGTCACGAACCCGAACGCGCCCAAGAGCCCGCAGGACAACAACCCCCAGCGGCGCCACAACATCGAAACTCCGGCGCTGGCCAACCGGCGCCGTGAAGCCTCCTTGCCCAAACCCGGTACCGAAGGCGGCGAACTGACCCTGGCCGCCCTGCAGGAGCTGCTCAAGGACGGCAAGGCACCGCGCACGGGCGAGCTCACGCTCAGCGCAGCCAGCGCCGCACCGGCGAACTCAGGTGCTGCAGCACCGCGATCAGCAGCCCGCGGGGCACCTGCGCGCGGCGCCGTATCACCTGCAACCCAGGTCGCCGGCAAGAGCGCAGATCAGGCTGTGCACTGGAGCTACGCCGATGACGAAACCGGCCCGGCTCACTGGGGCCGCCTGGATCCGCGCTTCAATGTCTGCGCCATCGGCAAGCGTCAAAGTCCGATCGACATCCAGGACAGTGAAGCTCTGCAGATCCCGATGGAGCCCATCCAGTTCAAGTGGGGCAAGGCCCAGGGCAGCGTGGTGCACACCGGCCATACCCTGCAGGTGGATGTTGAAGCCGGGCACAGCATCCACATCCGTGGCAAGGACTTCCGTCTGCTGCAGTTTCACTTTCATCTACCCAGCGAGCATCGCGTGAATGGTCGCGGCTACCCAATGGTGGCGCACTTCGTGCACAAGGCCGACGATGGCCAGCTGGCCGTGGTGGCCCTGCTGATGGATCGCGGCGAGGTGAACCCGCAGATCGCCCGTGTGTGGTCCAGCATTCCGCTGGACAAGGGCGACCGCGTGCGTCTGCCGGCAGACGGTGTTGATCTGGCGGCGCTGCTGCCCGCAGACCAGCGCTACTACCAGTTCATCGGTTCTCTGACCACGCCGCCCTGTACCGAGGGCGTGGTGTGGAACGTGCTCAAGACCCCGGCCACCCTATCGGCCCAGCAGATCGAGACCTTCGCGCGCATCTTCCCGATGAACGCGCGGCCCGTGCAGCCGGGCAACGGGCGGATCGTGAAGTCTGCCCAGTGAGCGCGTGGAGCCGGCGCAGCGCTACTTGCTCAGCGCTTTGAGTGCCAGCTTGATGCCATCGCTCACTGAGCTGCCTGCCGGCACGCTCTTGAGCGCAGCAAGCGCTTCCTTGTCGTTGTAGCCCAGCGCGGTAAGGGCCCGCAGGATGTCGGCGCTGTCGTCGTTCACGGCGGCTGCCGTGGCGCCAATGTCTGCACCCAGCTTGCCCTTGAGTTCGAGCAGCAGCCGCTCGGCCGTCTTTTTGCCGATGCCCGGTACCTTCTGCAGACGGCCGCCCTCCTGCAGGGTGATCGCCTGCGCCAGTTCAGTCACGCTCATGCCCGAGAGCACGGCCAGCGCCGTGCGCGGGCCGATGCCGCTGATCTTGATCAGCTCGCGGAAGGTGGCGCGCTCGGCCGACGTACCGAAGCCGTAGAGCAGCTGCGCGTCCTCACGCACCACAAAGTGAGTGAGCAGCGTGACCTTGTGGCCTGCCTCCGGCAGGTTGTAGAGCGTGCTCATGGGCACATCGATCTCGTAGCCGACGCCGTTGCAGTCCACCAGCACGGCGGGCGGGTTCTTCTCAATCAGGGTGCCTGTGATGCGGCCGATCATGGGGCGTTTGGGGAAGTGTGGTGTAAGCAGCCGTGATTTCAGCACGCCCAAGATGTCGAGCTGGCGCTCGACAAGATGCTCGCACTTTGCACTCGCGAAGACGTCGGCCTGAAGCCGACAAGAAGCATCCCGCGTGGCAGTGCGACACGTCGAAGCGAGCTTTTTCTTCGCCGCCGCAGGCGGCATCTTCGCAAGCGCCCAGCGCGAGCATCTTCGCCACCGCAAGGTGGCATCTTGCCATCAGACCAGCCGCCCGCGCCGCGTCTTCACATCGCCCCGGCGGCCGCGCAGGCCCAGTTGCACGCCAGCCTTGGCGGCCAGGGTGTTGAGCGAGCCGGCCAGCTTGCCCGCGTGCGCGTGAGCCAGGGCGCAGGCCAGGGCGTCGGCGGCATCCGCACTGGGTGTGCCGGGCAGCTTGAGCAGGCGCGTGACCATCTCCTGCACCTGCTCCTTCTTGGCCTTGCCGTAGCCCACCACACTCTGCTTGACCTGCAGGGCGGTGTATTCCGTGACTGGCAGCTTGGCCAGCACCAGTGCCGCAATGGCCGCGCCGCGTGCCTGCCCGAGCATGAGCGTGGCCTTGGGGTTCACGTTCACGAAGACCTGCTCGATGGCGGCGCAGGTGGGCTTGTAGGTGCGCGCCACTTCGGCAATGCCGTGCACGATCTCGTCGATGCGCTCGGCGAGTTCGCCTTCGCTGGTGCGGATGACGCCGCTGGCCACATAGCTCACGTGAGCGCCGTCCACGTCCACCACGCCAAAGCCGGTGATTCGCGAGCCGGGGTCGATGCCGAGAATTCTCATGGGCTGCGACGGTAGCCGGGCTGCGCGCCGCGTCCAAATCGGATGCGCCGCGGCCTTCCCTGCGCGCAGTTGCGAAGGCTTCTCAATCAGCGCTTCGGATTGGGCGGATTGGTGCGCTGCATCTTGGGGTTTGCCCGCTGCTATGGGCATCTTCATGAATTTCAAATTGTCCCTGTGGCGCACGCTGCCTAGCATCGCCTGCGTTGGTGCGCCCCTGCACCAGCTCGACCCAACACAAGGAGATGTAGATGCCCTCCCTCAAAGGTACGAAGACCCACGACAACCTGAAGGCCGCCTTCGCCGGTGAGTCCCAGGCCAACCGTCGCTACCTGTACTTCGCAAACAAGGCCGACGTGGAAGGCCATGCGGACGTGGCGGCGCTGTTCCGCTCCACCGCCGAAGGCGAGACCGGCCACGCGCACGGTCACCTGGACTACCTGGCCCAGGTGGGTGACCCCGCAACCGACATGCCAATCGGCTCGACGACTGACAACCTCAAGAGCGCCGTGGCCGGCGAGACGCACGAGTACACCGACATGTACCCGGGCATGGCCAAGCAGGCGCGCGACGAAGGCTTCGACGAGATTGCCGACTGGTTCGAGACCCTGGCCAAGGCCGAGCGCAGCCACGCCAACAAGTTCGCGAAGGCGCTGGAGTCCGTGAACGCTTGAGTGTTCACCGCGCGTGACTGCGGAAGGCTGGCATTTCAAAGGCCTTTCCGCAGTCTCCATGCGGCTTTCCAGCCAAAAATGCCTGGAAAACCGCATGGATCAAGCGAATTGCCTCCTTGATCGTCTGAACAGCAGTACCCACAACAGCAACAACAGGGACCCTCCATGAGCCAACGCGAAGGCAATCTCGAAGCGCCCACCCGGCACCCGCTGGATTGGAAGAACCCGGAATTCTGGGATGTCGAGAAGCTCAATGCCGAGATGGAGCGGGTGTTCGACATCTGCCACGGCTGCCGCCGCTGCGTGAGCCTGTGCGGCAGCTTCCCCACGCTGTTCGACCTCATCGACGAGGGCCCCACGGGCGAGATGGACGGCGTGAAGAAGGAGGACTACGTCAAGGTCGTGGACCAGTGCTACCTGTGCGACGTCTGCTACATGACCAAGTGCCCCTACGTGCCGCCGCACCCCTGGAACCTGGACTTCCCGCACCTGATGCTGCGCGCCAAGGCCGTGCAGTTCAAGCAGGGCACGCCCACCAAGTCGCGCGACATCACACTCTCCAACACGGATGCCAACGGCAAGCTGGCCGCCATTCCCGTGGTGGCGCAGACCGTGAATGCGCTGGCCAAGATGCCGGCCGTGCGCAAGCTCGGCGAGAACATGATCGGCGTGCACAAGGACGCCTGGGTGCCGGAGTTCACCAGCAGGAAGTTCCGCCCCAACGCTGCACCCAGCCAGCCGCACCCTGTGAAGAATGGCGAGCGCACGCCGGGCAAGGTGGCCGTCTATTCCACCTGCTACGTGAACTACAACGAGCCGGGCATCGGCCATGACTTCCTCAAGGTGCTGGAGCACAACGCGATCCCCTACGTCATCGTCGAGAAGGAGGCCTGTTGCGGCATGCCCAAGCTCGAACTCGGTGACCTGGACAGTGTGGCCGCCAACAAGGAGAAGAACGTCCCGCAGCTGGCCAAGCTCGCGCGCGAGGGCTATGCCATCGTCGGCCTGATCCCGAGCTGCAACCTGATGTTCAAGCAGGAACTGCCGCTCATGTTCCCTGAGGACGAAGACCTCAAGCTCGTGCAGAAGGCGGTGTGGGACCCGTTCAACTACTTGGAAGCCCGTAAGAAGGACGGCCTGCTCAAGACGGAGTTCCCGAAGAGCCTGGGCAACATCAGCTACCACGTGAGCTGCCACCTGCGCGTGCAGAACATCGGCCTGAAGACGCGCGACTTCCTGCAGAGCATTCCGGACACCAAGGTCACCACCGTGGAGCGCTGCTCCGGCCACGCCGGCACCTGGGGCGTGAAGAAGGAATTCCACGAGCGCAGCATGAAGATCGGCAAGCCCGTCTTCCGTCAGATGGAAGAGGCCGCGCCGGATCATGTCAGTTCAGACTGCGCGCTGGCCGGTCATCACATCGAGCAGGGCATGGAGCAACTGAAGGCTGGCAGTGCAGCCGGAAAGGTGGCGCATCCCATCACCCTCGTGCGCAAGGCCTACGGCCTGCCAGACTGAATCCGACCCTCATCCTCCAGAAGCAAAGCTGCCCCCATGAGCACGACCATGAACAAGATCACCCGCGATTCGCTGATGACGCTTGAGGCCTACGCCAAGGCCCGCCCCGAGTTCCGCAAGCAGGTGCTCGAGCACAAGAAGCTGCGCACCGTGGCGGTGGGCAACCACGTCACTCTCATCTTCGAAGACGAACTCACCGTGCGCTATCAGATCCAGGAGATGCTGCGCATCGAGAAGACCTTCGAGGAGCGCGGCATTCTGGATGAGTTGGAGGCCTACAACCCGCTCGTCCCGGACGGCCGCAACTTCAAAGCCACCATGATGATCGAGTACCCCGAGGTGGCCGAGCGCAAGGAAGCGCTGCAGCGCCTCAAGGGCATCGAGCACAAGGTCTGGGTGCAGGTCGAGGGTTCACCCAAGGTCTACGCCATTGCCGACGAAGATCTGGAACGCAGCAACGACACCAAGACCAGTGCTGTGCACTTCATGCGTTTCGAGCTCACCGACGAGATGGCCGCTGCGCTCAAGTACGGCGTCACGCTCTCCGTGGGCGTGGATCACCCGATGTACAGCCAGGCCGTGAGCCCGCTGCCCATCGAGGTGCGCAATGCGCTCGTGAAGGATCTGGCGTGAACGGAACGCCGCTCGACGAGAAGCGCTGGTTTTTCTGGCTGAATCTGTTCGTCGGCCTCGTGCTTGCTTCGCAGATCCTGCGCGTGGCTGGCGTACCGGAGGGCTTTGATCGCAACTGGGCGCAGTGGATCGTTGCGATCGTGACGATCTTGGGCTGCGCGCGGTTCTCGGGTTGGATCGTCTGGCTGATGGTGCTCTGGTTGAAGCCAGAGCTGATCAAAGAGAAGTCTTCGCCTCCAGCTTGAAGCGTCGGTCCGAAGGTCAGGCTGCAAACCGCAGTGTGTTGCGGCCGGCGGCCTTGGCGGCGTACATCGCGTCGTCTGCGCGCTGGATGTATGCGTCCATCGGCTTGCCTGGCAGATGGCCCACAAATGCACCGACGCTGGCGCTGACGGTCAATGCATCCACCGACGCACTGATGCCCTCCAACGGTACCTTCAGGCCTGAGAGGCGCTCATAGAGACGCTGGGCGAGGACCTGCCCGTCGCCGGGTGCGGGCTCCAGCCAGGCAACGCAGAGTTCCTCTCCGCCGATGCGCGCGGCCACGGCGCCTTCAGGCAGGGCCCGGCGAATCACCGCGCCGACTTCCGCGATCACCCGGTCACCGGCGGCATGTCCATGGCGGTCATTGATCTGCTTGAAGTGATCCATGTCCAGCAGCACCACGCACAGCGGGCTGGTGCTGCTGGAGCGCACGAGCAGGCGGCGGCATTCATCAAAGAAGCCGCGGCGGTTGAGCAGGCCGGTCAGCGCATCCTGCGTGGCCCAGCGCACCAGACGATGCACCGCGTTCTGCACGTAGCGCAGCATGGGGCGGAAGATCACGAAGGCCTCAAAAATCAGCGTGATGAGCACCGCCGCCAGGTTCAAGCCGGCGGCCAGTGCCATGCGATCCACCCGCTGCTCGGCCTCGGCGGTGTACTGCGCCACCGCGCGCTCCATGCGCACCGCCAGATGCTCGGTGGCCTCGTCGCGCAGGCGGTAGGCAATCAGGTCACGATCCGGGTATTCGGCCAGCTCCCGGGCGTCGGCGACGAACTTGCGCAGCGAGGCGTCCAGCTCAAAGGGCTTGTCGAAATAGATCGCGCGCAGGGCCGGGCTGAGCTTGGTGGTGAAGCGGCTGGGGTGGTCCGGGTCGACCAACGAGAGGTGCGCGTACTCCATCTCGTTGATCGAGGTCAGCAGCAACTCGCGCGTGGCGTCCGTGGGGGCAACGCTGTAGTCGAGGCCAAAGAGCGCCACGCGGCTGGCGTAGGTCACTTGCTTGGCCGCCACGCTGATCACGGTGGCCGAGGCGCGCTGCTCATCGATCACCTGGCGCAGCAGCCAGTAGCTGGTTGCGCTCAGGATCAGCAGAAGCAGCAGGCAGGCGGTGAAGCCGATGGTCAGCCGCTGCGTGACCGTGTCGCGGACCTCGACCGAGGTTTCCGCGACCGGCTCTGCAGGGCGCAATCCGGGCCAGCGGCGCTTGCTCATGCGGCCTCGCCTGCCAGCCGATCAGTGGCGGAAGTGCCGCACGCCCGTCAGTACCATGGCCACGCCGCGTTCGTTGGCCGCTGCGATCACTTCCTCGTCGCGCATCGAACCGCCTGGTTGGATCACGGCCACGGCGCCGGCGTCAGCCAGCACGTCCAGGCCGTCGCGGAAGGGGAAGAAGGCGTCGGATGCGACCACGCTGCCCTTGATCTCCAGGCCGGCATTGGCGGCCTTGATGGCGGCAATGCGCGCGCTGTCCACACGGCTCATCTGGCCGGCGCCCACGCCCACGGTCATGCCGTCCTTGCAGAAGACGATGGCATTGCTCTTGACGAACTTGGCCACGCGCCAGGCAAAGAGCAGATCACGAAGCTGATCCTTGGTGGGCGCGAGCGTGGTCACGACCTTGAGCTCGGCCTCGCTCATGGTGCGGGTGTCCGGCGACTGGGCCAGGATGCCGCCGCCCACGCGCTTGATGTCCAGGGGGTTCTGGCCGTCGCCCAGGCTCACGGTCATGAGGCGCAGGTTCTGCTTGGCGGCAAACACGGCGCGCGCGGCATCGTCGAAGGCCGGGGCAATGATGACCTCGGCAAACTGCTTGCTCATGGCCTCGGCGCAGGCGGCATCCACCGTGCGGTTGAAGGCGATGATGCCGCCGAAGGCGCTGGTGGTGTCGGTCTTGAAGGCCTTCTGATAGGCGGCCAGTGGGCTGTCGGCAATGGCCACGCCGCAGGGGTTGGCGTGCTTGATGATGACGCAGGCGGGTTCATCCGTGAACTGGCGCACGCATTCCCATGCGGCGTCGGCGTCTGCGATGTTGTTGTAGGACAGTTCCTTGCCCTGAAGCTGGGTGTAGCCAGCCAGCAGGCCCTTGGGTACACCGGCGGTCAGCACGTCTTCATAGAAGGCCGCGCTCTGATGCGGGTTCTCGCCATAGCGCATGTCCTGCACCTTCTTGAACTGCACGGTGAGCACATCCGGGTAGGCGCGTGCATTCTCGGTGCTGCCGTCGTTCGAAAGGCGCGTCAGGAAGTTGGCGATCATGCCGTCGTAGCGCGCGGTGTGGGCAAACACCTTCTTGGCCAGGGCCAGGCGCGTGGCGTAGGTGGTGGCGCCTGCGTTTGCCTTCATCTCATCGAGCACGGTCGCGTAGTCGGCCGGGTCGATCACCACCGTCACGCCGTGATGGTTCTTGGCCGAGGAGCGCAGCATGGCCGGCCCGCCGATGTCGATGTTCTCGATGGCGTCCTCGAACGTCACGCCCGGCTTGCTGATCGTGGCCTCGAAGGGATACAGGTTGACGACCACGAGGTCGATGGTGGGGATGCCGTGTGCCTTGATGGTGTCCATGTGCGCGGGCAGGTCGCGCCGTGCCAGCAGGCCACCGTGCACTGTGGGGTGCAGGGTCTTGACGCGGCCGTCGAGCATTTCCGGAAAGCCCGTGTGCTGGCTGATTTCGGTCACCGGCAGGCCGTTGTCGGCCAGCAGCTTGGCAGTGCCGCCCGTGGAGATGAGCTTCAAGCCCAGGCCGTGCAGGGCGCGGGCAAAGTCGAGCACGCCGGTCTTGTCGGAGACGGAGAGCAGGGCGGTTTGGATGGTCATGAGATGTGTTCCGAGAGCGATTGAATGGAAATCAGAGTTGTTCGAGGTATTCGCTGCGCAGCA